>NZ_CP027942.1:0-308476 GCF_005484985.1 Agrococcus sp. SGAir0287 | reverse complement strand
CACCGTCGGCGTCGCGCACGATCTCGCCGCCGATCGGGTCGGGCGTGCCCGCGTCGATGCCGAGCTCGCGCAGCGCGGCGCCGTTCACCCACGTCGAGTGGTAGTCGTTGGCGTCGAGGTACACGGGCACGTCCGCGACGGCGGCGTCGAGCATCGCCGCCGTCGGCCGCCCGCCCGGCACGGCGTCGAACAGCCACCCGCGGCCCCAGATGCGGGGCGCGTCCGGTGCCGCCTCGCGAGCGGCGCGCAGCCGCGCCTGGATCTCCTCGAGGCTCCGGGCGTCCGTGAGGCCGACCTGGCCGAGCGCCTCCCCCGTCATGAGCAGGTGCACGTGCGCATCCGTGAAGCCGGGCAGCACGAGGCGGCCGCCGAGGTCGACCGTCTCGTCGGCGGCGGGCGCATCCGCCTCCGCACCGACGAAGGCGAGCGTCTCGCCATCGACGACGAGGGCATGGGCCCACGCCTCGTCGGGATCGGGCGCGGCGGTGAGGATGCGGGCGTTGCGGTAGAGCGTGGTCACGGGCGACCGTCCTTCGCGATCGGGCTGCGCAGCAGCAGGGCGTAGAGCGCGCCGGCGACGAGCATGCCGACGGGCACCGAGAGGTCGACGACTCCGAGGGCGAGCGCGACGGGGCCGACCCAGACGTCGGTGGCGAGGCACACGGCCGACGCGATCCCGCCGACGCCGAGCGCCGTCATGCCGGGCACGCTCCAGCCGCGGTGGTACCAGAAGCGTCCGCCCGGGCGGTCGTCGAACAGCTGGGCCCCGTCGTAGCGCGCGCGACGCAGCAGGACGTCGGCGGCGAAGATCGCCATGGCGGGCGCCGACACGACGACGAGGAACTGCAGCATGAGGTTCACGGCGGCGAGCAGGTTCGAGGTGAGGACCAGGGCGATGGTCAGCGCCGTGCCGACGACGCCGACGATGATGGCCGCGGGGATGCGCTGCAGCCGCAGCCCGATCGCCTGCAGCGCCATGCTCGACGTGTAGGTGGTCATGGCGTTGAGGGCGATCGTGTTCACGACGACGCCGAGCACGAGCACGGGCGCGAGCCACGAGGGCAGCAGGTCGAAGATGGCGGCGTCGATGCCGCCTGCGAGCGCGTCGGGCGTGAGCGCGGTGCCGAGCAGCACGCCGACGACCGTGAAGACGACGGTCGGCGCCGCCCCGCCGACGGCCGTGGCGAGGGCGATGCGCACGGGGCTCGTCGAGCGTGGCAGGTAGCGGGCGATGTCGGGGCTGTTGATGAACGACAGCGGCGTCGAGGCGAGGATCGTGAAGCCGATCGACGCCGCGGACAGCAGGGCGACGCCCTCGAGCGGCTCTGGGTTGGCGTAGGCCCAGTCGACGGCGGGCATGATGCTGACGCCGACGGCGAGGAAGATCGCGAGCAGCACGGCGGCGAGCACGGGGTAGATCCGCAGGATGAGGCCGTGGCCGAAGATCGCGACCACGACCGTGACGGCGGAGACGACGAGGGTGACGCCGATCGGCGTCCACACGGGGTCGTCGAGGCCGACGCGGCGCAGCACGTCGGCGCCCATGAACGACGACGCCAGCCAGCTGAGCGAGAGGAACACGGCGCCGATGAGCCATCCCACGACCGTCACGAACAACCGGTTGCCCGCGATGCCGTACATCGCTCGCGTGATGACGGAGCCGGACGTGCCTGCGGCGGGACCGCTCGCGGCGACGATGCCCGGCAGGATCCACAGCAGCGAGGCGAGCAGCACCAGCCCGACGGCCTGCCACGGCTCCAGGCCGAGCAGCACGAGCGTGACGCCGATCGTGAGGTTCAGGATGCTGACGCCGGGCGCGGCCCACACGAGCACGAGGTCGCGGGCGCGGCCGTGGCGCTCGGCGTCGGACACGAGGTCGATGCCGCGCGTCTCGGGGTGGGTGCCGTCGTCCACACGAGCGTCGTGCTGCGCTCCCGACGATTCGAGCTGGGTCGTCATGCGTGCTCCTCCGAGACCGACGCCGTTGTTGGTCACCTGGCCAATGGCTGTTGGCCACAGAGTCAATAGCATGGATGTCATGGCGTCAAGCACGACCCCGCGACGGATCCGCAAGCAGCCCGACGAGCGGCGCGCCGAGATCCTCGAGACCGCCGCCGCCATCGCGCTCGAGCGCGGTCTCGAGCGCATCACGCTGCGCGCCCTCGCCGAGCGCCTCGGCGTGCGGCCGGGGCTCATCACCCACTACTTCCCCGCCGTCGAGGACGTCGTCGTGCAGGGATTCGAGCGCGCGGCGGTCATGGAGCGCGAACGCTTCTTCCCGCGCGAGCTGCACGGCATCGACGGCCTGCGCCACTTCGTCGCGCATGTCGAGAGCGGCGCATCCGAGCCGCTCGCGCGCCTCTGGCTCAACGCCCGCCACCTGTCGCGGTTCACGCCGGCGCTCGAGGCCGCGCTGCGCGAGCAGGACGCGCTCGATCGCGATCGCCTGCTCGGCCTGCTCGCCGAGGGCATGGCAGCCGGCGACATCCCGGAGTCCGATCCCGAGGTCGCGGCCGCACGCATCTGGATCGCGGTCGACGGCTCGGGCTCCTACGTCAACGTCACCGAGCTCCCCTCCCCCGCGACGCATCGCGCGTTCGTCGCCGACGTCGCCGAATGGTCCCTCGGACTCCCCTCGGGATCCCTGCCCCGTCCGCCCGGCGCGCTCGGCAGTTCGGCGGGCTGAGCGTCAGCGCGGCGGGCGCTCGCCGGAGCCGCGCGGCACGAGGGTCGCGGGCACCGCGCGCGTCGCGGGCGCGTGCTCGCCCTCGCGACGGCGGAGCAGGGCGTCGACCGCCTCGCGACCGAGGTCGGCCGTGTCGGCGCCGACCGTCGAGATGCCGAGGGCGTCCGCGAGCTCGAAGTGGTCGAATCCGACGAGCGCGGGCGGATGCGCGACGTCGCGGAAGGCGGCGATCGCCCCGATCGTGACGCGGTTGTTGGCCGTGAACACCGCCGTGGGCGGCTCGTCGAGCGCGAGCAGGTCGCGCACGGCCGCCTCGGCCGTCGCCGCCGAGTGGGCGCCGCGCACGACGAGCGCCGCGTCGATCGGCAGCCCGGATGCCGCGAGCGCGGCGGCGTAGGCGGCGTGGCGCTCGCGCTGCGGCGGCAGGCGCTCGAGATCCCCCACGAAGGCGATGCGCCGATGGCCGCGCGCGACGAACCCGGCGATCGCGGCGGTCGTGCCCGCGACGTTGTCGATGACGACGGCGTCGGCGTCGAGGCCGGACGGGGCGCGATCGACGAGCACGAGCGGCACGCCGCGGTCGCCGACGGAGCGCAGCTCCGCGTGGTCGTCGAGCGTGGACACGAGGAGGATGCCGTCGGCGCGGCGATGCACGAGGTCCTCGACGATCGCACGCTCGGCAGCGGCATCCTCGTCGGACGACGCCATCGTCAGCTGCAGGCCGTGCTCGCGCAGCGCGTGCTCGACGCCCGTCGCGAGCCCCATGTAGAAGGGGTTCGCGAGGTCGCCGACCACGAGGCCCACGGTCCGCACCGCCGTGCCGCGGCGCAGCTGGCTCGCGGCCGAGTTCATCGTGAAGCCGAGCGTCGCCGCGGCCGCCCGCACGCGGCCGCGCGTCGCGTCGGCGACGTTCGGCTCGCCGCCGAGGGCTCGCGACGCCGTCTTGATGCTGACGCCCGCCGCGGCCGCGACGTCCGCGAGGGTCAGCCGTCGACCGTCGCCCCAGGCGCGCACGTCGGTGCGCTCGCCCGCGTCGTCGGTCGTCATCGCGGCACCTCCTCGGATCGTGCGCTCCCCCGGGTCGCCGCGTCGCATCCCTCGTCGCCCTAGGGTCGCACGGCGCGCGGCGCGCTCGCACGGATCGGCTCGGACGCGTCGTGCGCCCGAGCCGATCCGGCGACCGCTACCCGCAGGTGGTGCTCCACGCGGTGGGCGACAGCACGGCCGACCCGCCCAGGTTGCGCACGACGTCCGGCGCGGCAGCGGTGACGAGCGCGGCGACGGGTGCCGTCGTGCAGGAGCCGACCGCCAGCAGCAGCGGATCTCCCGTCGCGCCCACGACCGCGCTCGCGGACAGCGCGTCGGGGAAGCCGGCGCCCGTCGCGATGACGAGCCCCTGCGGCTGCTCGAGCTCGACGAAGCGCTCGACGAGCAGCGCGTTCGTCTCGTAGCGGTCGGCGCCGCCGATGCGCTCGGCGCCTCCCGTCTCCATGCGCGCGTCGACGACGACGGCGTACGCGAGGCTCGCGCGACCACCGATGACCCACGCCTGCTCGACCCCCAGGTCGTGCAGCGCCTCCGCCGACGCATCCGGCAGCGCCTCTCGGCCCGACAGCAGCACCGGCGCGTCGCCGATCGCCGCGGCGACGCCGCTGGCCGAGAGCGCGTCGGGGAAGACCTCGCCGCTCGCGATGAACGCCGTCTCGGCCGAGCCGAACACCTCGGTCGCGATGCGCGCCGCGGTCTCGTAGCGATCGCTGCCCGAGATGCGCCGCACGTCGGCGTCCGGGTAGCGCTGCTCGAGCTGCCGCTCGACCTGCGCCGTGATCGTCGCCGTGCCGCCGACGATCGTGATGCTCGGCGGCTGGAGCCGGTCGAGCTCGACGAGCGTGACGTCGAGGATGGCGTCGCCGGGCGTGAGCAGGAGGCTCGCGCCGTCGTGCGCCGCCGCGGGACCGGCCGCCAGCGCATCCGGGAAGGTGCCGCCGGCCGTGAGGTACGCCGGCGAGCCGGGCTCGAAGAGGTCGCGCGAGGCGAGCACGCTCGTCTCGTACCGCGACGCTCCGGCGTAGGTGATGACCTCGGCGCCCGCCTCCGGCACGACCGACACCGTGACGGATGCCGAGACGCTGCCGTCGACGCCGTCGCCGCCCGAGAAGGTCGCGACGAACGCTCGATCGCCGAGCGCGGGCGTCGGCAGGCTCAGCGACGCCGTGCCCGCCTCGACGGGCGCGGTGCCGACCGCGACGCCGCCCTCCGAGAACGTCACCGACCCGGAGGTCGCGGCGACCCCGCCGACCGACACCGAGGCCGTGAGCTCGATCGGGTCGCCGATCTCCACGCTCGACGACGCCGCCTGCAGCGTGGTCGTGGACGCCACCGCGGGGGTCGCGACCGTGATGGATGCGGTCGCGGGCGTGCCGGACTGCGCGCCGGTCGCCGTGACGACGTAGGCGCCGTCCGCGACGTCGCCCACGGGGAGCTCGGCCTGGAAGGTGCCGTCGGTCGCCGTGACGACGATCGCGTCGCCGCCGCCGGAGAAGACGATCTCGACGGACTCGCCCGGCACGAAGCCGGAGCCGCTCACGGGCACGATCGCGCCGGGTGCGACCGTGCCTGCCGGCACCGAGATCGTCGGCGCCGGCTGCTCGGCGGGGCCGACGGCGACCGGGATGGTCGTCGCCGTGCTCGCCGTGCCGTCGTCGACCGTGACCGTGATCGTGTACGAGCCCTCGGTGAGGTAGACGTGCTGGCCGCGCACGACCTGCTCGACGATCTCGGCCTGCAGGCTCGCGGCGACCTCGCTCGGCGCGTCCAGCTCCACGCCCGACAGGTCGATGCGTGCGATGTCGGACGGCGAGCCGTCTCCCCAGCTCACGACCGCCGTGACCTGGTCGGCGCTCGGGTCGACGCCCGCGAAGGTCGCGAGGTCGACGTCGAGCTCGGCGTCGACCGACGCCTCGAGCGCGGGTGCGACGGGCGCCACCTGCAGCGACGGCTCGGGGATCGTGCCGTCGAAGGCCACGGCCGCGACGTGCACCTGCCCTCCCCGCAGCGTGCCCGAGGCGTCGGGGAACCCGATCGAGACGAGCTGCAGCGGTGCGCCGTCGGCACCGGTCGCGAGCGCGACGGGCACGGTGGCGAACAGCGACGACGGCTTGCCGTCGTTCGAGCCCGGGCCCACGAGGCGGCCGGGCACCGTGGCGACCGGCACGTTGCCGGCCACGGGCGACGTCGTGCCGCCCACCCAGTCGCCGAACGTCACCGGCAGCTGCTGCGTCGTGCCGTCGGCGTAGGTCAGCGTCAGGGTCGTCGACTGCTGCCCCTCGTTCGCGGTGCCGATGATGGACACGTGGGTCGCGTCCGCGCCGACGCGCACCGGCAGCACCTGGCCCTCGGGCACGATCGTGTCGTCCGCGCCGCCCGGCAGGGCCGGGAGCGAGAACGTGAACGCGCGGGGGGTGCCGCCCACGGGCAGCTGCACGGACTGCTGGGAGCCGAACGCGATGCCCGCGGCCTGCAGCTGGGCGAGGTCGAGCGCGGCGCCCTGGCCGTCGCAGTCGCCGCCGACGGATGCGTCGGCGAAGCAGTCGACGTTCGCGAGCGCGGCGATGGCCTCCGCGGTCGTCGACGGACGCGCGACCGTCACCTGCGTGCGAGTGGTCGCCACGAGGTCGCCGGCCGTCACCGAGACGTAGGCGGTGAACACGCCGGCCGCGTCGAACGCGTGCGGAGCGATCACCTCGTAGCCGCCGCCGACGGGCAGCGCCCGCAGCTCGGCCTCCACGGGGCCCGCGCCGTCGAGGTAGTCGACGCTCGCGGTCGGCTCGGCGCCCTCCGGCGTGCCGAGCACGGTCGCGACCGGAGCGTCGACCTCGACGCCGACCCACGCCGTCACGCCCTCTGCGGGTGCCACGGAGAACGGGCCGGGGTCGACCTCGCCGAGCAGCTCGAGCTCCGAGAGCGTCGGCGCACCGTCGCTCGACGACTGCACCTCGAGCCGGTACTGCGCATACGCGCCGGGCGAGTCGACGACGAACGGACGCGTCTGCGTCGCCCAGGCGAACGACTCGCCCGCGCGCTCGTCGACGACCTCCCACGATGTGCCGTCGTTCGAGCCCGACAGCGTCCACGCCGTCGGCGACGACCCGGTCGCGCCGTTCGTGATCGTGTAGATGGTCGTCGTCGCCGAGCCGCCGCGCAGCTGCACCTGCAGCGTCGGGGTCTCGGTCGGGAACGTCACCTCGGTCGTCGAGTTGTCGTCGACGAGGGATGCGACGGACGGACCCTCGAGGCCGGCGCCGATCGTGCTCACGAAGCGGCTCGTCGCGTCGACGAGCGGCTGGTGCACGGGCTCGGACGTGCTCGACGAGCCCCACGTCGACGGCTCGGCCTGCATCGTGAACGACAGCTCGCTCGCCTCGGCGAGCGCTGCCTGCGAGAGCATCGGCGAGTCGAGCGCCTGGCCGTCGAGGCTCACGCCGCCGACGTAGATCGTGGCGTCGTCGTTGCCGGGCGCCGTGATCGTGAGGTCGCCCCCGCGGTCGGCGTCGCGGTGCACGACGGCGTGGTCGAACAGCGGCGAGCCGATGACGTACTCGCCGGAGCCGAGCGCGAGCGGGTAGAAGCCGAGCGCCGAGAAGACGTACCAGGACGACGTCTCGCCGTTGTCCTCGTCGCCGGCGTAGCCCTGGCCGATCTCGCTGCCGACGTAGAGGCGCGACAGCACCTCGCGCACGACCTCCTGCGTCGTCGTCGGGTCGCCGTTCGCCGACGAGATGTACGGGGTGTGGTGCGAGACCTGGTTCGAGAACCCGAACTGCCCCATCCGCACGTCGCGCGCCTCGAAGGCCTCGTGGATCGCGCTCGACGTCGCCGTCTCGGGCGTCGCGTAGAACTCGTCGAGCTTCGCGTCGAGGCCGTCGCTGCCGCCGTAGAGCGCGGCGAGGGCCGGCACGTCGAACGGCGCGTGGAAGGCGAACGTCCATCCCGGCGCCTCGGTGTAGGCGTGGTTCTGCCAGTCCGTCGGGTCGTACTCCTCGGGCGACAGCTCCCAGCTGCCGTCGGGCTCGCGCGCCTGGAAGAAGCCCACGTTCGGGTCGAACATGTTCACGAAGTCGCTCGCGCGCGCCTCGAAGTACGCGGCGTGCTCGGCGTAGGCCGCCTGCCGCTCGGGGTCGACCTCGGGGTCGACGGCGAGCAGCGCCGCCATGTCCGCCAGCGCCGCGTCGTTGATGTTCCCCTCGAGCCCCCAGGACACGCTCTGCCCCGTCGTCGAGGCCGTGTAGCCGAGGAACTGCGACGTCGTGATGCCCTTTCGTCCGACGGCGTTCGGGTTCTCGAGCGTCGTGTCGCTGCCGGACGAGACGGTCGCGTTGCGCAGCGCGGCGGCGAACGCCTCCTCGGCGAGCGCGGTCGAGATCGCGCCCGACGTGTATGCCTCCGCGAACGAGGCGTCGGAGGACGTCCCCGTCATGAGGTCGGCGTAGCCGGGCGACGACCAGCGCGCGATCCAGCCGCCGTCGCGGTACTGCTGCACGAAGCCGTCGACGAGCCGCTCCGTCACGTCCGGGTACAGCATCGAGTACAGGGGCCACACGGTGCGGTACGTGTCCCAGAAGCCGTTGTTGACGTAGATCTGCCCGTCCATGATCTGCGCGTTCGTCTGCGTCGCGGTCGCCGATCCCTCGCGGGCGCGCACCGGCGACGCGTACTGCCACACCGGCGACTCGGCGGTGCCGGTGTTCTCCGACTGCGAGTTCGGGTAGAGGTTCAGGCGGTAGAGACCCGAGTAGAACGAGACGAGCTCGGTGGGCGTCGCGTCCGAGGCCGAGAGGTCGACGACCTCGAGGCGCTCGAGCCACAGCGCCTCGGCGGCGGCGCGCACGTCTTCGTACGAGACGCCTGCCACCTCGAGGTCGAGGTTGCGCTGCGCCTGGTCGAGCGAGATGAACGACGTCGCGAAGCGCAGCTCGAGCGGCTCGTCTCCGGTGGCGAAGCGCGCCCACGCGGCGCTCGTGCGCTGCGACGCGGTGCCGGTCGCGACCGGTGCCGCGTCGAAGACGCCGTAGACGAACATGCGCGAGGCGCCGACGGAGAGGCCGCTGCCGCCCTCGACCCAGCCGGTCACGACGCCGCTCGAGGAGATCTGCAGGCCGGACTGGCCCTGCACGCGGTCGACCATGACGGTGCCGACGCTCGCACCCTCGGGGAACTCGAAGCGCATGACGCCGCCGTGGTCGGAGGGCGTCATCGACGCGGAGAGCCCGTTCACGAAGTCGACGGCGTACTCCTGCGGCGTCGCGACCTCGTCGTCGTGGCTGAACTCGAGCCTGCGCGACGCGGGCGTGCCCGAGGGCTGCCCGGCGTCGAGGCTCGGCATGATCGCGAGCTGCGCGCGGTCGCCCATCCACGGGCTCGGCTCGTGGCTGATGCCGAGCGCCTCGAGCGCAGGGAGGTTGTTCGCGGTGTTGCGCGACTGCCAGTCGTACAGCCACGTCTGCGAGGTCGCGTTCGTCATCGGCACGAGGAAGTTGAACCCGTTGGGCACGGCCGTCGCGGGGATGTTGTTGCCGCGCGAGAAGCCGCCGGAGGAGTTCGTGCCGCGGCGAGTGTCGACGTGGTCGAGCACCGTCTCCGCCTCGAGCGGCGTCGCCGCCGCGATCGACAGGTCGTCGACCCAGCCCGAGAATCGCGTCGACGCGCTGCCGCCGGGGTTGTCGTAGGCGAGCAGCACCTGCGTGACGGTGCCGCCGGCGAAGGCGCCGAGGTCGACGCGGATGCGGTTCCACTGGTCGGCGTAGAGCGAGCGCGCCTCGCCCTGCCCCGCCGCCGTCGCGAGGAATCCGTACTGGTCGCGCGGCTGCGCGTCCGACAGCAGCACCGTCTCGCCGTCGGCGGTCTCGATCACGAGGTCGATCGCCACGTAGGTCGAGGGGTACTGCAGGTCCTGCGGGTAGAGCGTGGGGAGGACGGCGTAGGCGAGCTCGGAGTCGGCGGCGAGCGCGACGTCAAGGTCGTCGACGAGCACGTTCGTCGACGACGCGGGCCCGTCGGCGAGGTGCTGCCCGCCGTACTGCACCGCGGCGCGGCCGTCGAAGCCGCGGCCCGACGCGATGTTGTAGCCCGTCGTGGGGCCGCTGCCCACGGTGGTGCGCATCGGCGAGGCGACGGCACCGGTGTCCTCGCCACGCAGGTCGAGGTCGGCGAGCTGCACGATCGAGGCGCCGCCGTTCGCGGCGATCTGCAGGCGGAAGTGCTGGTAGGTGGCCGGTGCGGCGAGCGTGAAGACGACCTGCGTGAACGGCGCGGCGCCGACGAGCTGACCGACCTGCTGGTCGACGTCGACCCACGTGGAGCCGTCGACCGAGCCCTGCAGCGTCCAGTCCCGCGGGTTGCGCGTGGGTGCGTCGTTGGCCGTCGTAAGCGCGTACGTCGCGACGGTCACGGGCGCCGCGAAGTCCATGCGCACCCATGCGGTCGGCGTGAAGACGAGCCACTTCGTGCCCGCGTCGCCGTCGAAGAGGCGCGCCGCCGTCTCGTTCGGCGCGTTCTCGCCCGAGGCGGTGACGCTCGAGAGCTGCGAGGTGAGGCTCGACGCGGGCAGGGTGCCGCCCTGCACGTTGACCGGCGGCTCGTACGCCAGCGACGGCGGCACCGGGTGCGCGGCGACGTCGGCGGTCTCGAACGACGTCGTGAAGGGCGGGTCCGCCGCCTCCGCAGGTGCGGCGTCGAGTCCCACGATCGGCACGGCGAGCAGGGCCGCGAGCGCTGCCGCCACGGGTGCGAGGATCCGACGGGATCGAGGCGACGACGGCGTGCGACGGTGCAGCATGCGAACTCCTGGTGCGGGACTGACATCGTTGTCAATCTGGGTGCAGCGTAGGAGCGGGGTGCGAGCGACGTCAAGCGTCGGGCTGCGGATGCGGCGTGTCGCGGCCCGACACGCGCTCGTCATGCGACGCGGCCCCGCACGTGCACGGGCGCGTGATGCATGCCGCCGGGGTGCATGGCGACCTGGTCGTCCCGATGGAAGGAGCCGTCATGTCGTCCACCGCACACCGCACCCCGCTCGCCACCGACGCGGCCCTCGCCATGCTCCGCATCGTGCTCGGCGGCGTCATGCTCGCGCACGGCCTCCAGAAGCTCCTCGGCGGCGGCATCGTCGGCACGGCCGCGGGCTTCCGCGACATGGGCGTTCCGTTCGCAGAGCTCGCGGCGCCCGCGGTCATCGCGGTCGGGGTGCTCGGCGGCGCCGCGATGATCGCCGGACTCCTCGTGCCGCTCGTCGGCATCGCCTTCGTGGGCGTGCTGGGCGTGGCCGCGGTGCTCGTGCACGGCCCGGCGGGCTTCTTCGCGCAGGACGGCGGCTTCGAGCACCCCGCGGTGCTCGCCGTCGCATCGGCCGCCGTCGCCGTGGCGGGCAGCGGTCGCCTCGGCCTCGACGCCGTCCTCGCTGCGCGCCTGCCGCGACGCGCCTCGCGCGTCGGCGCGCCCGCGACGGCGCGCTGACGCGTCGGCGCGAGCGGCGGCAGCGGCGCACGTCCAGCGACGGGTCTTAGCCTCGCAGCATGCCCTCCACCCGTCGTCGCGCGCTCGCGGCAGCAGCCGCCCTCGCCGCGGCCGCGGTCGCCCTGACCGGCTGCATCCCGTCGGCGCCTCAGCCGCCGAGCCCGACCCCGACGGGTGCGACGCCGACGGGTCCGTCGACGCAGCCGCCCGCCGACGCGGCCCTCGACGACTACCTCACCGCCGCGACCGCCGAGGGCGGCGCAGCCGTCGGGGCCGCGTCGGGCGACGCGGTGCGGGGCGGCAGCGGCGGCGCGGTGCAGACGACCGACTCGGCGATCGCCGTGAACGGCGGCTCGGTCGAGATCGAGGTCCAGGCCGACGAGCCCTTCGACACGATCCTCGTCGGCGTCGGCCCGATGGGGGTCGGCTCGACGGTGCCGACCGCGTGGCCGGGCTCGTACGAGATCGCGCTCGGCGCGCCGACGACGTCGACCTCGATCGTCGTCACGGTCTCCCAGGCGCCGCCGTCGACCGACTTCTCGGTCGTCGTCGCCACGGCCTCGGCGGATGGCACCGCGAGCGGCACGGACGCGACGAACGTGACGATCGTCGAGGTCGGCACGGGCGACGTGCAGGTGAGCGTGTCGTGGAACGAGGAGATGGACGTCGACCTCTACGTCGTCGATCCGAACGGCGAGACCATCTACTACGGCTCGACGACCTCGTCGTCCGGCGGCGAGCTCGACCTCGACTCGAACCCCTCGTGCGCCATCGACGGCATTCGCAACGAGAACGTCACGTGGCCCACGGGCGAGGCGCCGTCCGGCACCTACGAGGTGCGCCTCAACCTCTTCGCCGACTGCGGCATCGACCAGACGGGATGGGTCGTCACGGTGCAGGCCGTCGGCCGCACGTATCGATGGGAGGGCGTGCTCGAGGCGCCGGGCGTCGGCGGCGCCGAGGACGCCGGGTTCGTCGTCGGTCGCTTCGACGTGCCCTAGGCGCCCGGCGCGAGCAGCGCGCGTTCGCGCAGCGTCGATCCGACGGGCGCCGGCCTGAGCCCGCGCGTGGGAGCATGGAGCCCATGCCCGAGCCGACGACCGAGCCCGTCTCGGCCGCCGGCGACCGCATCCGCGCGCGCATGCTGCTCGTGGGCGGCGCCTCGGGCTCCGGCAAGTCCCGCCTCGCGGAGGCGTCGGGTCTGCCGGTGCTGCGGCTCGACGACTTCTACCGCGTCGCGGGTGATCCCGAGCTGCCGCGGCTCGCCTCGGGCGAGGTCGACTGGGACCACCCGGGCTCGTGGCATCTGCCCGATGCGCTCGCCGCGATCGAGGAGCTCGCCACCACCGGCGTCACGAAGGTGCCCGACTACGACATCGCGCTGAGCGACCGCGTCGGGTGGCGCACGCTCGAGCTCGGACCGGCGCGCACGTTCGTCGCCGAGGGCATCTTCGCCAGCGAGGTCGTGACGCCCGCGCGCGAGCGCGGGCTGCTGCTCGACGCGATCGCCGTGCGTCGATCGCGCGGCGCGACCATGGCGTTCCGCCTCCTGCGCGACCTGCGCGAGCGGCGCAAGAGCCCGGGCTTCCTCGTGCGCCGCGGGCTGCTGCTCGCGCGCCGCGAGCCGGCGATCCTCCGCGCCCTGACGGATGCGGGATGCCGCCCCATGCGGCCGCGCGCGATCCGGCGCGCCCTCGAGCGGCACGCGCGCTGAGTGGTCAGCCGCGCCCGGCCGCGGCGCGCTCCGCCTCGTGCCGCACGCGCGCGACCCAGAGGCGCGGGCCCGCGAGGTAGCCGATCAGCGCCGACAGCGCGAGCGACGTCGCGAGCCAGGCGCCGACGACGATCGGGACGCCGAGGCCGCCCGTCACGAGACCGAGGAGCGCGGTCACGCCGCTCGATGCGATCGTGAGCGCACCCTGCACGAGGGTGCCGACGCCGCAGCACCACCAGGTGATCTCGCGCGCACGCGGCACCCCCGCGCGGCGCAGGATGCGGATGCTCGCCGTCGCGCCGAGCGCGACGAGCCCCGCCGCGACGAGTAGCGCGACGACGACCATGATGATCCACGGGGTCGGATCGATGCGCTGCAGCCACGCGTCGACGGCATCCTCGACCCCCTCCGAGCCCGCGACGAGCTCGACGAGCAGCCACCTCGCGATCGCGACCAGCGTCGCGACCGCCGAGAGCGCGACGACGATCGTCGCGCCCATCGAGGCGAGCGTGAGCCCCCAGCCGCCGGCATCGCGCGCCGCACGCCGCACGTGCGGCGGCATGGGTGCGGGGCGGACGCGCGCCGAGCGCGGCACGCGTGCGGCCACGTCAGTCGACCCGGGAGAGCTCGGCGGCATCCGCCTCGGCGGCGCGCCGCTCGGCGTCGAGCTCGGCCTGACGTCGCTCGGCGTCGAGCTGCTCCCACGTCGGTCTGGGCCGGAACGCGAGCAGGTACACCCAGCCGAACAGCATCCCGAGGGAGCCCGTGAGCGCGATGGACGTCGCGAGGCACGTGAAGAGGTAGCCCCATGCCGCGCCGAGCGAGAAGGTGCCGTAGCCGGCGGCCGCGAAGAACAGCCCGCCGACGAGCAGGATCGGCCAGACGGCCATGCCCACGAAGCCGCCGATCGCGGTCGTCGTGACGTAGGCGAGCGCGATGGACCGCTTGATGCCGACGATCCCGGCGGCGCGTTGCCAGAGCACCGTGACGACGCAGCCGATCCCGCCGACGACGCCGGCGATGAGCAGGAGGATGACGATCGTGATCGGGATGCGCGCAGGATCCGCCCAGAACGCCACGACGTCGGTGAGGCTGTCGGCCTCGAGCGCATCCATCCCGTCGGTGCCGCCCTCCGACAGCGTGCCCCACAGGAACAGCACGAAGGCGGCGGTGACGAGGAGGTGCGTCGCTGCCGCGAGGAGCAGCTGGCCCACGAGCGAGCCGAGCAGCGCCGCGCGCGTCTGCCGGCGCGTGAACCGGCGCTTCGGCGGGGCGAGCAGCACCGGCGGCATCGGCATGGGCGGGGGCGCGAAGGGCGGGCCGTACGGCTGCTGCTGCCCGGAGGAGCCGGGCATGCCGTACGGCGTCGGCGGTTGGGCGTACGGGCCAGGCATGCCGTACGGCGTCGGTTGGGCGTACGGGCCAGGCATGCCGTAGGGCGTCGGCTGGGGGGAGAGGCCCGGCATGGCGTAGGGCGTCGGCATGGCGTACGGGCCCGGCATGGCGGACGCCCGCGGCCCGTTCGGGCCGGCCACGCCGTACGGCGTCGGCTGGGCGAGGGCAGCGACCGGTCCGGGGATCGCCGCCTGCCCGTGCGTCGCGGGCGCCGCCTGCGGCGCGTACGCACCCGCTCCGCCGACGAGGGACGCCTGCTGCGCCTGCCAGGCGAGCTGCGCGGCGACCGCGGGCGGCACCGCGTTCGCCATGGGGTTCGCGAGCGGTGGCGGCAGCGTCCGCGCCGCGCGCTCGCGCGCCCGGCGCTCGGCGCGCTGCTCGAGCGCCGTCTTCGGCACGAGCCCGTCGGGCGCCGAGGCCTTGGCGCGACGTCGGCGCGGCGTCGCGGCGACGTCCGCGGGCACGGGGGTGTCGCTGCCTGGCGGCGGCGGGGCCTCGAGCGATGACACGTCGGCGACGCTACTCGGCCTCGCTGGGACGATCGTGGACCGTCGCTCGACGGCCCGTGGATGCGCGGCCCGGCTCGTTGCGAGCCGCGATCGGCGGAGGGTCAGTCCGCGGCGGGCTCGGTGCGCTCGCGCACGATGCGCACCATCCACAGCCACACGAGGGCGCCGGTCGCGACCGTCGCGGCGCCGGAGCCGATCGCCGTGAGCGCGATGGCGATGGCGGCGTTGCCGAGCACCTGGCTCAGGCTGTCGCTCGTGCCGAACAGCAGGCCGCCGACCGCGCCGATCGTGGCGGCGACGATCGACGCGACGACGACGCCCATCGGCATCGCGATCGTCGTCGCCATCGCGGGTCGATGGACGCCGTGCGCTCGCAGCACGAGCACGCTCACGAGCGCTCCGGCCACGACGAGCACGGCACCGACGATCGCGAGCGCGATCGTGAGGCCCGACATGGCGTCCGGATCGATGGATGCGAGGGTCGCGTTGGCGTCGGAGGCGGCGCTCGTGCCCGCGACGGCGTTGGCGATGACGACGACGATCGTCTTCACGATCGTCGCGAGCTGCCAGATCGCGAGCGGCACCGCGAGCAGCGCGAGGCCTGCCGTGACGAGCGGCAGCGCGATGGCGCCGGCGACGATCGCGCCGCGTTGGGCGCGACGCTCCGGCGTGAGCGGCGCGGCCGGCGTCGCCGCCTCGGTGGGCGTCCGCACGGCCTTCGCCGCGGGCGACGCGGGCCGGGCCGGCACCGCGGCGGCCGGGGCGTCCAGCGCCGGCGTGGTCGGGCGGGTCGGCTCGCTCGGCGAGGTCGCGGTGGTGTCGCTCACGGCCCCATCATGCACCGACGGAGCCGGTCCGGATGCGCACCTGCGCGGCTCGCTTCGAGGCTCGCTGCGCTCGCACCTCACCGAGCGGTCCCCCGGAGCGACCGGGCTGCAGAGCGCACCTGCGCGGGCTCGCTTCGAGGCTCGCTGCGCTCGCACCTCACCGAGCGGTCCCCCGGAGCGACCGGGGCTGCAGATGCGCACCTGCGCGGCTCGCCTCGAGGCTCGCTCCGCTCGCACCTCACCGAGCGGTCCCCCGGAGCGACCGAGGCTGCAGAGCGCACCAGCGCGACTCGCCTCGAGGCTCGCTCCGCGCGCACCTCACCGAGCGGTCCCGGGCAGCGACCGGGGCTGCAGAGCGCACCAGCGCGGCTCGCCTCGAGGCTCGCTCTGCTCGCACCTCACCGAGCGGTCCCGGGGAGCGACCCCCAGCCAGGGCTCAGCCGCGATGCATGGGCCGCCAGACGACGACCTGGTTTCGCTTCGCGGGGCGGGCGCCCGAGCGCAGCGTCGTGACGCCCTCCGCCCCGGCGGCGAAGACGCGCCCACGCCGATCCATGACCTGGTCGGCGAGCGTCGCCTCGAGCTCGCGCACGCGCGCGCGCAGCCCGCGCACCTCGTTCGAGAGCTCGAGGATGCGGCGGATGCCCTCGAGCGAGACGCCCTCCTGCGACAGCAGCTGCACCTGCCGCAGCTGGCCGACGTCGCGCATCGAGTAGCGCCGGGTGTTGCCGGCGGTGCGCTGCGGCTGCACGAGACCGATGCGGTCGTACTGGCGGAGGGTCTGCGGATGCATCCCGGCGAGCTCCGCCGCGGCCGCGATCGAGAAGATCGGGCTCGACTCGTCGAGGTCCTCCGGGATGCGTCCCACCGTCACCTCGCCTTCGCCAGCAGGTCGTCGCGCGGCGACTCGTCGCCGGACGCCGCCACGAACGCCTCGAGGGCCTCGCGCTGCTTCGCGCTCAGGTGCGAGGGCACCGCGACCTGCACGGTCGCGAGCAGGTCGCCGGGGCCCTGCTTCGACGGCACGCCCTTGCCCTTGACCCGCAGCACGCGACCCGACGGCGTGCCGGGCGCCACCTTGAGGCGCACGGTGCCGCCGCCGAGCGTCGGCACCTCGATCGTCGCGCCGAGCGCAGCCTCGCCGAACGTCACCGGCACGTCGACGCGGATGTCGCGCCCATCCATGCGGAAGACGGGATGGGGTCGCACCTGCACCGTGACGATGAGGTCGCCCGGCTGCCCGTTCGTCATCGACGGCTGACCCTTGCCGGCGAGGCGGATCTTCTGGCCGTCGTGCACGCCGGCGGGGATCTTCACCGTCATCGACCTGCCGCCGACCGTGAGCTTGAGCGTGTCGCCCTGCACGGCCGAGAGGAAGTCGAGCTGCGCGTTCGCGGTGACGTCGCGGCCGCGCTGCGGGGCGCGCTGGCCGAAGCCGCCGCCGCCGAACATGCCGCCGAGGATGTCCTCGAAGTCGCTCTGCTGGTACTGCACGCGCGGGCCGCCGCCCTGGCCGAACATGCCGCCGAAGACGTCCTCGAAGCCGCCCTGCGCGCCGGGCGCGAAGCGCGGACGCCCGCCCGCCATGGCGCGCACGGCGTCGTACTCCTCGCGCTGCTTCGGGTCGGAGAGCACCGAGAACGCCTCGGAGATCTCCTTGAAGCGCGCCTCCGCCTTCGCGTCGCCCGGGTTCGAGTCGGGGTGGAACTGCCGCGCGAGCTTGCGGTACTGCTTCTTCAGGTCGGCCGCCGAGACGTCCTTCGCGACGCCCAGGACCGCGTAGAAGTCCTTGTCGAACCAGTCATTGCTCGCCATGCGACCCCTACTCGCTCGCGGGCACGAACACGGCGACCTTGGCGGCGCGCACGAGGCGCTCCCCCATGCGATAGCCGCGCTGCACGACGTCGGCGACCACCATCTCGGTCACCTCGGGGTTCGGCAGCTGCGCGATCGCCTCGTGCACGGCCGTGTCGAAGGGCTCGCCCACCGCACCGACGGGCTCGAGCCCGAGCCCGTCGATCGCGCCGCGCAGCTTCTGCGCGACGATCGCGAGCGGCGAGCCCTCGAGGTCGCCGTGCTGCTCGGCGCGGTCGAGGTCGTCGAGCGCGGGCAGCAGCGCCGACAGCACGGATGCCGTCGTCGAGACCTTGTCCGCCGCCCGCTCGCGCTCGACACGGTTGCGGTAGTTGACGTACTCGGCCTGCAGCCTGCGCACCTCGTCCTCGGCCGCCGCGATCCGCGCCTCGACGCTCGCAGCCTCCTCGGCGAGGCGCTTGGCCTCGCCGTCGAGCAGCGCGCGGTCCTCGGCGCTCAGGTCGTCGGGACCGGGGGCGGATGCGGGCGCCTGGGCACCCGCATCCGAGGCTCCCTGCTCCGACGCGCCCTGGGGCTCGCCGGCCGCCGCGCGCTCCGCAGCCGCCTGGGCGTCCGCGGGGCTCTGGCGCGCCTCGCCGGTCTCGGGGTCGATCCGCCGCTTGTCGCGGAAGACGGGGCCCTCGTCCTGCGTGTCGTCGGTCATCGTCCTACTTCTTCTCGTCCTCGTCGTCGACGATCTCGGCGTCGACCACGTCGTCGTCGTTCGCCGAGGCCTGCTCGCCCTGCGGCTGCTCGCCTGCGCCGGCGTCGCCCGTGGGGGCCTGCGCCTGCTGCTGGTAGAGCGCCTCGCCGAGCTTCTGCTGCGACGCGTTCAGGGTGTCGAACGCGGCCTTCACCGCGTCGTCGTCGTCGCCCGCGAGCGCCGTCTTCAGCGCGTCGACGTCGGCCTGCACCGAGGTCTTCACGTCCTCCGGCAGCTGCTCGGCGTTGTCGGCGAGGAGCTTCTCGACCGAGTAGACGAGCTGCTCGGCGTTGTTGCGCGTCTCGGCGGCCTCGCGGCGCGCCTTGTCGGCCGCGGCGTTCTCCTCCGCGTCCTTCACCATGCGCTCGATGTCCTCCTTCGACAGGCTCGAGCCGCCGGTGATCGTCATCGACTGCTCCTTGCCGGTGCCCTTGTCCTTCGCGGACACGTGCACGATGCCGTTGGCGTCGATGTCGAAGGTGACCTCGACCTGCGGGATGCCGCGCGGCGCGGGCGCGATGCCCGTGAGCTCGAACGTGCCGAGCGCCTTGTTGTCGCGCGTGAAGTCGCGCTCGCCCTGGAAGACCTGGATGGCGACCGACGGCTGGTTGTCCTCGGCCGTCGTGAACGTCTCCGAGCGCTTCGTCGGGATGGCGGTGTTGCGCTCGATGAGCTTCGTCATCATGCCGCCCTTGGTCTCGATGCCGAGCGACAGGGGCGTGACGTCGATGAGCAGCACGTCCTTGCGCTCGCCGCGCAGCACGCCGGCCTGCAGGGCGGCGCCCACCGCGACGACCTCGTCGGGGTTCACGCCCTTGTTAGGCTCCTTGCCGCCCGTGAGCTGCTTGACGAGCTCCGAGACGGCCGGCATGCGGGTCGAGCCGCCGACGAGCACGACGTGCGCGATGTCGCCGACCGTGACGCCCGCCTCGCGGATGACGTCCTCGAAGGGCTTCTTCGTGCGCTCGAGGAGGTCGGAGGTCATCTGCTCGAACTGCGCGCGCGTGAGCGTCTCGTCGAGGTTCGCCGGGCCGTTCTCGGTGAGCGAGAGGTACGGCAGCTGGATGCTCGTCGACGTCGACGACGACAGCTCCTTCTTCGCCTGCTCCGCGGCCTCCTTGAGGCGCTGCCTCGCGATCTTGTCGTTCGAGACGTCGACGCCCGTCGACTCCTTGAACTTCTTCGTGAGCCACTCGACGACGCGCTCGTCCCAGTCGTCGCCACCGAGGCGGTTGTCGCCGGCGGTCGCGCGCACCTGGATCGTCGAGAAGTCGTCGTCCTTGCCCACCTCGAGCAGCGAGACGTCGAACGTGCCGCCACCGAGGTCGAAGACGAGGATGAGCTCGTCCTCCTTGCCCTTGTCGAGGCCGTAGGCGAGCGCGGCTGCCGTCGGCTCGTTGATGATGCGGAGGACGTTGAGGCCCGCGACCTCGCCGGCCTCCTTCGTCGCCTGGCGCTCGGCGTCGTTGAAGTACGCCGGCACCGTGATGACGGCGTCGGTGACGGGCTCACCGAGGTAGGTCTCGGCGTCGCGCTTCAGCTTGCCGAGGATGCGCGCCGAGATCTCCTGCGGCGTGTAGCGCTTGTCGTCGATCGCCGTCGTCCAGTCGGTGCCCATGTGGCGCTTGACGGATGCGATGGTGCGGTCGACGTTCGTGACGGCCTGGCGCTTGGCCGGCTCGCCGACGAGCGTCTCGCCGTCCTTCGCGAAGGCGACGACCGACGGGGTCGTGCGGAAGCCCTCCGCGTTGGCGATGACGGTGGGCTGACCGGCGTCGAGGAAGGCGACGACGGAGTTGGTGGTGCCGAGGTCGATGCCGACTGCTCGTGCCATGGTGGCTGCTCCTTGGTTCGTGGTCTGGATGTCTGCGCTCACGCGCTCGGGGTCTGCAGCTGATTCCGGTGGAGGAGCCTGCCGGCAACCCCCCATGACTGACGGCAGGCTCGTCCTCCGGAACCATCGCAGGGCGTCGACCCCGACTTGAGCCGTGCAGACTCAAGATTGGCACTTGAGTCGAGGGCAGTCAAGTTCGCGGGCCATGCATCTCCTGTGCATCGCGCCCGCCCCTGCGGTCGTCGCTCGCGTCCAGCGGCTACCGTGAGCGCATGGCCACGAACCGACGTCCCCGCGGCCCCGCGGGCGCGCGTCGCCCGGGCGACTCGCGACCGACGACCGGGCTCGATCGTCCGTCGACGCGGCCCTCGCACCCGTCGGAGCGCTCCCGCCGGATCCGGCACCGCCTGCACGACGAGGCGCTGCGGCACACGCTCTCGATCAGCGTCTCGGGCATCCTCATCGCCCTGCTCGTCGCCGTCGTGGCGATCGCCGTCGGCGGTCGCATCGAGTACGCCGACACGCTGCTCGTCAGCATGACGCTCGTGTTCGCCGTCTACGGGCCGCTCTTCCTGCTGCTGACGCACCTCGCCTTCGGGCATCTGCACGGCTCGCGACTGCGCGAGCACCTCCGCCGCTCGACGGAGCGCCGTCGGCTCGTGCGCCTGCTGTTCCTCGGCGGCCCCAAATCGTGGGCCGGGCTCATCGTGACCATCGGCCTGTCGGCCGTGCTGCTGCTCGCGACCGGCGGCGCGCGCGACAGCCTCTGGCTCGTCGCCGCGTGCGTCGCGTGCGTCATCGGCACGTGGGTGCTGCTCGTCGGCGTCTTCGCCGCCGAGTACATGCGCGCATGGGCGAACGACGACTCGCTGCAGTTCCCGGGCGGCGACGACCTCCGGCTCGCCGACTTCGTCTACGTCTCCGTGCAGCTGTCGACGACGTTCTCGGCCTCCGACGTGAACCTCGTCGCCACGTCCGCCCGGCGGCTCGCGACCGTCCACTCGATCGTCGCCTTCGCCTACTCCACCGTCATCGTCGCGGTCTTCGCCTCGCTGCTCATCTCGTCGGCGCAGTGAAGGATCGCGCGGCCTGCGCCGCGCACGCATCCCGCGCGGCACTGCCAGCCCGGTCGCTGATCGGTCACTGCTGTCGCTCGATCGGGCAGCAGTGGCTCGCGACACGCCGCAGAGCGAACCACGACTGCCCGATCGGCGTCAGAGCTCACGCGCCTCGAACGTGCGGTCGCCGCCCGCGTCGCCGGTGTTCACCGTGCCGACGCGCTCGATGAGGATCGCCTCGACCTCCTCGTGCGCGAGCGGGCAGTGCTCGACGCCAGCCGGGATGACGTAGACGTCGCCCGGGCCCAGCGTCACGTCGCCGTCGCGCAGCTGGATCACGAGCGTGCCCGGCCGGACCATCCGCACCTCCGTGGCCCGCGCAACCATCGATTGGGCAGCAGTGGCGAACTCGGCGGCGTGTCGCGAACCACTGCTGCCCGATCGAGCGACAGGAGTGACCAATCGGGACGCGGGGCGCTCACGCGACGGCAGCGGCGGCGCGCGGGGCGCGCACGATGAAGCGCGCGGCGAGCGGACCTGCGATGGCGAGGATGAGCACGTAGCAGGCGGCGAGCGGACCGAGCTCGGGGTAGCCGGCCCCCACGGCGAGCGCGGCGATGATGATCGAGAACTCGCCGCGCGCGATGAGCGTCGCCCCGGCGCGCAGTCGGCCCTTGCGCTGCACCCCGTCGCGCCTCGCCGCCATCCAGCCCGTCGCCATCTTCGTGCCGGCCGTGACGACGGCGAGCAGCAGCGCCGCCGGCAGCACCGGCAGCAGGTCGGCGGGCACGATCGGCAGCCCGAAGGAGAGGAAGAAGATCGCCGCGAAGAGGTCGCGCAGCGGTCCGAGGATCGCCCGCGCGCGCTCGGCGATCGACGGCGGCACCGCGATGCCGACGAGGAACGCGCCGACGGCGGCCGACGCGCCGAGCAGCTGCGTGAGGCCGGCCACGAGCAGCGTGACGCCGAACAGTCGCAGCAGCACCTGCTCGTCGCTCGGGTGGCTCAGCAGCCAGCGGATGCCGCCGGAGGCGCGCTGCGAGGCGACGAGGATGATCGTGACGGCGGCGACCGCGAGCGCGACGGCACCGAGCGCCTGCCACCACGCGGCACCCGTGAGCACGGCGATGAGGATCGGCAGGAAGATCGCCATCGCGATGTCCTCGATCACGAGGATCGACAGCACCGCCGGCGTCTCGCGGTTCGCGATGCGGCCGAGGTCGTCGAGCAGCCGCGCGACGATGCCCGACGACGACACCCACGCGATGCCCGCGAGCGCGAGCGCCGCCTGCCACGGCATCCCGAGCAGCAGGCCGATGCCGAAGCCCGCCGACGCGTTGAGGGCGAAGTCGATGGCGCCCGAGGTCGAGTGGCGCTTGAGCGACTGCCCGAGCTCGCCCGCCGTGAACTCGAGGCCCAGCATGAGCAGCAGCAGCAGCACGCCGATCTCGGCCGCGGGCTCGATGAACGGCTCGGCCGCCTCGAGGTCGATGACCGACCCGGAGCCGAGCACGAGCCCGGCGAGCAGCATGAGCGGGATCGGCGAGATGCCGACGCGGTGGGCGATGAGGCCCAGGACGGACACGCCGAGGACGACAGCCCCGAGCTCGAGAAGCAGCGCGGAGATGTCGTGCACGGGCTACCCGCTCAGACGGGTGCGCAGCTGGTCGAGCCCTTCCTTGGAACCGATCGCGACGAGGGCGTCGCCCGCGAGCAGCGGCTCGGCGGGCGTCGGGGCGGCGATGACGTCGTCGTCGCGCACGATGGCGACGATCGAGCAGCCGGTGAGGGTGCGCGCCTTCGTGTCCCCGAGCGTGCGGCCCGCGAAGGGCGAGCCGACGTCGACGAGCAGCCTCGCCGTCTCGAGCCCGGGGATCGGCCGGGTCACGTCGGCCATCGACTGGGTGATGCGATGCGCGCCGAGCACGTCGGTGAGCGCGTCGATCTCCTCCTCGTCGAGGTGCAGCGCGAGGCGCACGTCGTCGGGGTCGTGCTTGCTCGACACGCACAGGTCGGCGGGGCCCTCGCGATGCACGACGACGCTGACCGGCACGCCGGTGCGCGTCGTCATGTCGTACCGCACTCCCACGCCGGGGAGGAGCGTCTGCGTGATGTCCACGCGAGGATCATGCCACCATCGGGCGCCGCGGCGTGTCGTGCGCGCTGCGTCGCCGCGGCACGGGCGTCCGGACCGATCCGTCGGTCTCGTGAGGCGCGCTCGCGGCACGGCCATCCAGCCGGTCGAGGAGGCCGTAGCCGGCTTGCGACGCGTCATCCCCGACGGCCTTCGATGACTCGGGTCTCGTGACGCGTGCTCGCTCTCGCTCGCGCGCTCCTCGACCAGCTGGAGGGGAGCCGCCCCTCCCAGCTGGTCGAGGAGGCCGCAGCCGCAGGCTGCAGCCGTCACGAGACCCGCGTCACCGCCAGCACGCTCATCGGTCAGACGCCCCCGCGGACGACGGGTCCCGGGACGCGGGCTCGCCTGCGGGTCGCCCGCTCCTCCACCAGCCGATGGGGATCGGCGAACGTCGGATGAACGGGGCCGCGTCGGCACGGGACGCCCGCACGCGTGCGACCTATGCTCGGCTTCGTGAGCACCGCCGCCGTCGACGACCGCACCCTGCGCAGGAGGGCACGCGCCTGGGCGCTGTGGGACTGGGGCTCCGCCTCCTTCAACGCGGTCGTCACGACCTTCGTCTTCAGCCGCTACATCGCCTCCGACCTCTTCGTCGACCCCGCGATCGTCCAGGCGGGCACCGAGACCGAGGACGTCACGCCGACCGCCGAGGGGGCGCGTGCGCTCACCGAGGCACTCGCCGACAACGCCGCCGTCGTCGCCTGGGCCGTCGCGATCGCCGGCGTGCTCGTGGCCCTGCTCGCCCCCGTGCTCGGCCAGCGATCCGACGGCACGGGCCGCAGGCGGCTGTGGCTCGGCGTGAACACCGGCATCACGATCGTCGCGATGCTCGGGATGTTCTTCGTCGTGCCCGTGCCCGAGTACATCTGGGTGGGCGCCGCCCTCCTCGCGGTCGGCAACCTCTTCTTCGAGTTCGCGAGCGTCAACTACAACGCGATGCTGCATCAGGTCTCGACGAAGCAGACCATGGGCCGCGTCTCCGGCTTCGGCTGGGGGATGGGCTACGTCGGCGGCATCGTGCTGCTCGCGCTGCTGCTCGTGCTCTTCCTGTTCCCGGTGCGGGGCGACGGCACGAACGGCATCCTCGGCCTGCCCACCGGTCTCGAGGGCCAGGGCCTCGACGTGCGCGTCGCGATCGTCGTGTCCGCCGCATGGTTCGCGATCTTCGCGATCCCCGTGCTCGTCGCCGTGCCCGAGCTGCCGCGCACCGAGCGCGCGAACGCCGTGAGCCTGCCCGAGTCGTACCGCCGGCTGTTCCGCACCATCGCGCGCATCGGCCGCCGCAGCCCCAAGACGCTGCTCTTCCTCGTGTCGAGCGCGATCTTCCGCGACGGGCTGTCGGCGATCTTCACGTTCGGCGCGATCATCGCCTCCACGGTCTTCGGGTTCTCGGCGACGGAGGTGCTCATCTTCGCCGTCGCCGCGAACGTCACGGCGGGCCTCGGCACGTTCGTCGGCGGCTGGGCCGACGACCGCTTCGGTCCGAAGGCCGTGATCATGACGTCGCTCGTCGTGCTGTCCGTCGCCGGCACCGCCGCGATCTTCATCGAGGGCAAGGCGGCGTTCTGGGTCGTCGGCCTCGTGCTCACCATCTTCGTCGGCCCGGTGCAGGCATCGGCGCGCTCGTTCATGGCTCGCATCACGCCCGACGGCCGCGAGGGCGAGATGTTCGGTCTCTACGCGACGACGGGCCGTGCGGTGTCGTTCCTCGCGCCGACGCTCTTCGGCCTCTTCGTCACGATCGCGGGCGACACGCGCTTCGGCATCGTGGGCATCGTCATCGTGCTGCTCGCCGGACTCGGCCTGCTCATCCCGGTGTCGGCGCGCCCCGCGCTCATCGACGACGCGGACGAGGATGCGGCAGCGAGCACCGAGGCGGGGGACGGGCTGCCCACGCCGCCGCTGCGGGGCGAGGAGGGCCCGCGCGACTGACGCTCGCTCGGCTCGGCTTGCATGGACCGTCCTCGCCCGAGAGGGTGGAGGCAGGTGCGTCGAGGTCGGTGCGCCGCTCGCCGCCGACCCGGGAGTGCCTCATCCGCAAGCCGTCCCAGCCCTACGAGATCCGCCACCGCTCGACGTACGTCGACCCCGAAGCCGCAGCCTCCGAGGCCGTCGCCGACGGCGTCCCGCGCGTGCGGGCGAGCCGGACGGCGCGGCATCGCCGTCGCGCGATGTACCGCCGTCGCCGCATCCTCGCGCTCGTCGGCGGCTCGCTGGCCGTGGCGCTCGTGGCCGTCGTCGCGTTCGTCGCGACGACCTCGGTGCGCGTGCTCGACACCATCGGCGACAACGCCGTCGCACGCCCGGGCGTCGAGCCCGAGGAGGTCGAGGCGCCGCGATGGGACGGGCCGGTCGACCTGCTCATCATGGGATCCGACACGCGCGACGGGCAGGAGACCGGCGACTACGGCGAGGCCGCTGGCGCCCGCTCCGACGTCACGATGCTGCTGCACGTCGCCGCCGACCGCTCGAGCGCGACGCTCGTGAGCATCCCCCGCGACACCATGCTGCCGTCGCCGGAGTGCACGACGGAGGACGGCCGCACGATCCCTGCCCAGTCGATGGTGCAGGTCAACGGGCTGCTCGAGCACGGTCCCTACTGCTCGCTCGACGCCATCCGCGACTTCACGGGCCTCGACCTGCAGCACTTCCTCGTCGTCGGCTTCGACGGCGTGATCGGCATCACCGAGGCGGTGGGCGGCGTCGAGGTCTGCGTGTCGCACGACGTCGCGGACCCGTACTCGGGGCTGTACCTCGACGCCGGGACCCACCGGCTGCAGGGCCACGACGCCCTCGCCTTCCTGCGCACGCGCCACGGCTTCGGCGACGGCAGCGACCTCGGCCGCATCCAGGCGCAGCAGGCGTTCCTCGGATCGCTCGCGCGATCGGTCAAGGACGCGGGCACGCTGACGAACCCCGTCGCGCTCTCCTCGCTCGCCGACGCAGCGGCGCAGGCCGTCACGGTCGACCAGGCGATCGCCGACCCCGGCAGCCTCATCGCGCTCGCAGGCACTCTCGCCGACATCGACCTCGATCGCCTGGTGATGGTGCAGCTGCCCGTCGCGCCGTGGGCGCCGGATCCGAACCGCGTCGCGCCGCTCGCCGACGAGAGCGCCGCGCTCTTCGCGGCGCTGCGCGACGACCGACCCGTGACGATCGCGAGCGAGTCGCCCGAGGAGCCCGCCGACGAGGCGACGTCGACGACGGCGCCGGAGCCCGAGACGAGCGCGCCGGCCACGAGCGAGGCACCCGGGCTCGAGCTCGACGACACCGCGGTCGCGCAGAGCGCCGACGTCGTCCACTGCGCCGGCTGAGCCGCACGGCCCGCGCCGCCGTCGGCGTGGACGACCTGGCAGGGTGGTGGGGTGTCGCGGCACGATCCGCGCGACGCCCACCCGACGCCGCCGACCTCCCCAGGAGGGCTCTCATGCCTGCCATCCGCACCCTCGTCGACCTCCTGCGAGGCGCCCTGATCGGCGTCGTGGAGGTCATCCCGGGGGTGAGCGGCGGCACGGTGGCGCTGCTCATCGGCGTCTACGAGCGACTGCTCGCCTCCGCGTCGTCGCTCGTGCGCGGCGTCGTGCACGCTGTGGTGGACCCCGTTCGCGGGCGCGGCCTCGCCCGGGCGCGCGGCCACCTCGCGCAGGTGTCGTGGCGCGTCGTGGTGCCGGTCGGGCTCGGGATGGTGCTCGCGCTCGTGACCGCCGCGCGGGTCGTCGAGCCGCTGCTCGACGAGCACCCCACGACGTCGCGCGCGCTCTTCGCGGGCCTCATCGTCGCCTCCCTCGTCGTGCCCGCGCGCATGCTGGGCGCGCGATGGCGAGCACGCGACGTCGCCGTGGCCGTCGCGGCCGCCGTCGGCGGCTTCCTCCTCACCGGCCTGCCCCCGGCGACCGTCGTAGATCCCTCGCCGTTCGCGATCCTCGGCTCGGCTGCGCTCGCGGTCTGCGCGCTCGTGCTTCCCGGCGTCTCCGGCTCGTTCGTCCTCCTGTCGACGGGCATGTACCAGCCGGCGCTCGCCGCCCTCAACGGCGGCGACGTGCCGACGATCGCGCTGTTCATGGCCGGCGGCGTGCTCGGGCTCGCCGTGTTCGTGCACGTCCTGCGGTGGCTGCTCGCGTCGCATCGGCGTGTGACCCTCGCCGTCATGACGGGCCTGATGGCCGGTTCGCTGCGCGCGCTGTGGCCGTGGCAGTCGGACGATCGCGACCTGCTCGCGCCGTCGGGCGACGTCGCCATCGTCGTCGCCTGGTTCGTCGTCGGCCTCGTGCTCGTCGGGGCCGTGCTCGCGATCGAGCACGCCGTCGTGCGTCGACGACGCTCCGCCGCGGGCGCCGAGCGGCCGGCCGACGCCTAGCCGCCGGCTGCGGCGTCGAGCGCGTCGACCTGGAGGGCGACGTCGGCGACGGCCGCCTCGTCCCGGCCCCGGGGAGGTCCTCTCCGCCGGCGCCATGACGACGAGGGTCACGCGCCGCGATCGTCACGGGTGACAGCGGCGCGCATCCGGCGTAGTGTGAGGTCTGCTCAGTTCATCGCGACGCCACGTCGCCCTACG
This sequence comes from Agrococcus sp. SGAir0287, assembly GCF_005484985.1. Lineage (NCBI taxonomy): Bacteria > Bacillati > Actinomycetota > Actinomycetes > Micrococcales > Microbacteriaceae > Agrococcus > Agrococcus sp. SGAir0287. The sequence goes on along the minus strand of NZ_CP027942.1, from coordinate 280,693 downwards.
TGAGGCCATCCGATGGACGCAGCAGTCCGCGCTCGAACCCCGTTCCCTCCCCTGCGAGCGACGATCGCGCTGAGCCTCGCGACGATCGCCGCCCTGGCGGGCGTGATCATGGCACCTGCGACGCCGGCGATGGCGGTCGGCACCGTCGACGTGTCCAACACCGAGACGACGGGGGCCGCGCTGAACACTGTGCCCGGCCATCTCGTGCAGCAGTCGTTCGTGGCAGGACGCACCGGACGGCTCACGAGCGTCCGCATCCTCGTCACGCGCGCGACCGCTCCGCTGACCGTCTCCGTCCACGGCGCCGGCGGCCAGCTCGCGCAGCCCGTCACCGTCCCGCCGTTGGCGGACGACTGGGTCGACACCTGGGTCGAGATCCCACTCCCCGAGGCCCCGCTCGTGGAGGCAGGACTCCCCTACCGGCTGGAGATCGCGTCGACCGGCTTCACATCCTTCCCGCTCAACGATCGGTACGCGGCGGGCGCCCTGAACTGGCCGGATTGGATGGACCTCCTGTTCGAGACGTTGGTCGAGTCCGCCCCGGCGGCCCCGTCGGACGTGCACGCATCCGTCATCCATGGCACGGACGGCGGCGTGCTGGAGGTGACGTGGTCCGACCCGGTCGGCATCGGTCGCGGCGACGTCATCCAGCTGCGTGCGACGCAGACCGGCTCGCTCACGACCGTGCCCGCCGGCGTCGGCTCGACGCAGATCGACCATCCCGGCATGGTCGCGGGTCAGACGGTCTCCGTCGACGTGCGCGCCGTGACGGCGCTCGGCCAGACGAGTCCGTGGACGACGGTGTCGACGATCTGGAGCACGTCGGCCGACGCCCCATCCGGGCTCACCGCGTCGCCGGCAGGGGACCGTCGCGTCGCGCTCGTCTGGACCGCACCGCCGTGGGACGGGGCATCGGCCATCACCGGGTACGTCGCACAGGTCCGCGCGGTCGGGACCCAGGACTGGGTCGACGCTCCGCTGACGGACGTCGACGGCACGACGGGCGCGCTGACCGGTCTCGAGCCGCTCGTGCCGCAGGAGGTGCGCGTCGCCGCGGTGAACCAGCACGGCGCGGGGGCATGGAGCGCGGAGGCAGCGGTCGTGCCGCAGACGGTGGCGGGCGCGCCGACATGGGCGAGCGCGACCGCGCTCGACGGGGCCGTGGCGCTCGCGCTCGATGCGCCCACCGTCACGGGCGGCGGCACCACGCTCGGCTACGTCGTCGAGCACCGGGCGACCGGGTCCGAGACGTGGTCCGTCCCGTCCGAGCTCGCCGTCGTCGGCGACGACGTCGTCGTCTCCGATCTCGAGAACGGCGTCTCCTACGACTTCCGTGCGTCGCTGACGACGTCCGTCGGAGCCGGAGCGTGGTCAGAGGTCGTCGCGATCGCGCCCCGCACGACGGCCGGCGCGCCGACGGCGCTCGCCGCGCAGCCGGGGCCCGGCTCGATCGCGTTGTCGTGGTCGGCGCCGACGTCCGACGGCGGCGCTCCGATCACCGCCTACCGCGTGCGCTACGGCGTCGACGGCACGTGGGTCGAGGACGGGATGGGCGTCACGGTCTCCGGCACGAGCGCGGTCATCACGGGCCTCCCCGACGGCGTGGCGGTGGAGGTCGAGGTCGCCGCGATCAACGCCGCCGGCCTCGGGTCGCCCGCGACGGCCATCGCCACGCCGTTCTCGCCCGCGTCGGCCCCGACGGACATGACGGCGACGCCCTTCGACGGCGGCGTGGACGTGACGTGGCGTGCGCCCGCGGACGACGGCGGAGCCGCGATCGCCGGGTACGTCGTCGAGCATCGCGCCGGCGATGGGCCGTGGTCGACCGACGGCGTGCTCGTCGGCGCCGACGGCGCGACGATCGACGGGCTGGCGAACGGCACCCCCGTCGAGGTCCGCGTCGCCGCGACGAACGGCGCCATCGGCGCATGGGCGTCGATCGTCGCGACGCCGTTCGTGCTCGATCCCAGCATCGTCGGCCCGTCGGGCATCCCGCTCGGTGGCACGACGCTGCGGATGGGCGACGAGATCACCGTGACCGCGGAGCGCCTGCCCGCGGGAGCGGTCGTCGAGCTGCTGCTCCAGCCGGCGTCCGAGTCGGAGACGGACGGATCGCTCATGGCTGCGGTCGCGTCGCCGAGCGCGCTCGGTGCCGCGGCGATCGATGCCGGTGGCCTGTCGATCGGTCGGGCCGAGGTGGACGCGGACGGGACGCTCTCGCTGGCCGGCGCCCTGCCGTCCGACCTCGCTCCGGGCTCCTACGTGCTCGTCGTCGACCTGAGCGACGGCGACGTCCGCGCATCGGTGTCGAGCGCGCCGTTCGCGGTCGAGGCCGCGCCGGCGCCCCCGCAGCCGCAGGAGCCCAGCATCCCCGCTCCCCCGCCCGCGCAGGCGCCCGCCCCGACCGCCCCCGCACCCACGGCGGTCGCGGGCGCAGCGCACGACGCGCTGCCGCAGACCGGCGCGGAGCCCCTCGCGCTGCTCGTCATGCTGGGCGTGGCTCTCGCCGCCGCAGGTGGGCTCGTGCGACGACGCGCCGCGCGCTGAGCCGCGCATCGGCGCGGCGGCGCGGCCTGGCCGTGCTCGATCGACGGGTCGGTGACGGGCGGACATCGCGTGCCCTGGGTCGGTCGCCGCGCGCGCGGGCCGTCGCGTCGTGCACCGACCGATGCCGCGTCGTGAGAGGACGTGCGGGGAATGGCCCCTCGGCAGACGGGATCGCCTCCGCGCCGCACGCCGACCCTGCCGCTACACCTCGAGCGTGGCGAACGCCTCGTCGGGGTTGCCGAACCGGTGCGCCGTGATCGACACGGCCTGCTCGCGCAGGAAGGGCATGAGCTCCAGCCGCCCCTCCACCGTGATCGGCGCGTCGTAGACCGCGATCGTCGGGTTGCCGGCGAGCAGCGGTCGCAGGCCCGCGTCCGTGCCGCACAGTCGGATGCGCCGCGTCGGCTCGCCCGATCGCACGAGGCCGTCGTCGACCTCGCGGCCGCGCTCGTCGAGCGCGGGCGGGGCGACGGGTGCGACGGCGGCGCCCGACCGCAGCCGCTCGTGGAAGGCGGCGTCGGGCTCGACGACGATCTCCTCGACCCGCAGGGCCGGCGCGGGTGCCGTGACGAGCCGCTCGAGGCCCGGCGGCAACGGCTGCGAGGAGGAGATGCGCACCGTCGCGCGTGCACGAGCGGCGGCCGCGAGCACGCGCACGAGCTGCCCCATCGTGCCGTCGTCGGCGAGGCGCACGAGCGTCTGCGTCGGTCGATGGCGCAGCACGTTGCGCTCGACGCCGAGCGACGACACGTCGAGCGACAGGCCGAGCTCGGCCTCCCAGGCGCGCTGGTCGCTGTTCGCGCCGGCGCGGATGCGATCGAACTCGAGGAAGTCGAGCTGCGGCGTCGCCGACTCGATGAGGTTCGACACCCGCGGGTGCAGCCCTGCGAGCTTCACGTTGGCGCGCGGCGGCTGGAACACCGGCTCCCAGTCGACGAGCGTCGACAGGTAGGAGGGTCCGCCTGCCTTCGCTCCCGGTCCGACCTGCGACAAGCGCCAGCCGCCGAAGGGCTGCCTGCGCACGATGGCGCCCGTGATGCCGCGGTTCACGTACAGGTTGCCCGCCTGCACGCGCCGCAGCCACTCGTCCACCTCGTCGACGTCGAGCGAGTGGATGCCGGCGGTGAGGCCGAAGTCGGTGCCGTTCTGCACCTCGATCGCCTCGTCGAGCGTGCGAACGCCGATGAGCGACAGATGCGGGCCGAAGAGCTCGGTCCTGTGGGTGAAGGAGCCGGGCTGCACGCCGACGCGCACCCCGGGGCTCCACAGCCGGCCCTCCGCGTCGAGCTGCCGCGGCTCGACGAGCCACGACTCCCCCTCGCCGAGCGTCGTCAGCGCCGTGAGGAGGCGACCCTGCGCGGGCTCGATGACGGGTCCGACATGCGTGCGCGGATCCATGGGCGACCCGACCCGCAGCGTCTGCACCGCGTCGACGAGCTGCCTGCGGAACCGCTCGGAGGTGGCCACCGACCCGACGAGGATGCCGAGCGACGCGGCCGAGCACTTCTGCCCCGCGTGGCCGAACGCGCTGCGCACGAGGTCGCCGACGGCGAGGTCGAGGTCGGCGGACGGCGTGACGACGATGCCGTTCTTGCCGCTCGTCTCGGCGAGCAGCGGCAGGTCGGGGCGCCACGACGAGAAGAGCGCGGCGGTCTCGGACGAGCCGGTGAGGATGAGCCTGCCGACGGCCGGATGCGCGACGAGGTGCTTCGAGACCTCGCCCTCGACCATGTCGCACAGCACGAGCACGTCGCGCGGCACGCCCGCCTCCCAGAGGGCCTCGAGGAGCACGGCCGCCGAGCGGCGCGCCTGCGGCGCGGGCTTCACGATGACCGACGAGCCGGTCGCGAGCGCCGCCGTGATGCCGCCGCACGGGATCGCGACGGGGAAGTTCCACGGCGGGGTGACGACCGTGAGGGCGACCGGCACGGGCCTGGCGTCCTCCGTCTGCTCGAGCCGGATCGCCTGGTCGGCGTAGTACCGGGCGAAGTCGATCGCCTCGGACACCTCGGGGTCGCCCTCGGCGATCGTCTTGCCGGTCTCGGAGGCCATGACCTCGAGCAGCCGACCGCGGTACGCGCCGAGCGTCACGGCGGCGTCGCGCAGGATGCGCGCGCGTGCCTCGGCGCCCTGCGCCGACCACGCGGCGGAAGCCTCGACGGCCTTCTGGATGCGGCGCTCGAGCGTCGGCACGTCCTCGATGCGGTTCAGCTCGAGCGTGCGCTCGCCGAGCGTCGACGACGCCGCGCGCTCGAGCACCTGCCTCGCCCACGCGCGATTGGGCGCGAGCGACGGATCCGTGTCGGGCTCGTTGTCGAAGCCGTCCTCCGGCACGGGGCCGACGGCGACGGCGAGGTCGCCGCCGCGGTCCTGCCTGCGGTTCGGGGCCGGCGCATCCATGCCCTCGTCGTGGAGGATCGCGACGGATGCGAGGAAGCGGTCGCGCTCGCGCGTGAACACCTCGAGGTCGGTGCCGAGCTCGAACATGCCGGACATGAAGTTGTCGCCCGAGCCGTTCTCCTCGAGCCGACGCACGAGGTAGGCGACGGCGGCGTCGAACTCCCGCGGGCGGACGACGGGCGTATAGAGCAGCACCTCGGGCACGTCGCCGCGGATGGCGTCGATGTGCTCGGCGGCCATGCCGAGCAGCATCTCCACGTCGATCGCGCGGATGGTGCCCGTGCGCTGCGCGACCTCGACGGCGAAGGCGAGGTCGAAGAGGTTGTGGCCAGCGACGCCGATGCGCACGGCGCGCGTGCGCTCGGGCGTCAGCGCGGCGAGCAGCACGCGCTTGTAGTTGGCGTCGGTCGCGGCCTTGGACGGCAGCACCGTGAGCGGCCAGCCGTGCACGGCGGCGTCCACGCGCTCCATCGCGAGGTTCGCGCCCTTCACGACGCGCACCTTGATGGGCGCGCCGCCGGCGTCGACGCGCTGCTGCGCCCACGCGGTGAGCCGGTCGAGGGCGCCGAGCGCGTCGGGCAGGTACGCCTGCAGCACGATGCCGGCGTGGAGCCCGCGCAGCTCGGGCTGCTCGAGGATGCGCTGGAAGACCGCGATCGTGAGGTCGAGGTCGCGGTACTCCTCCATGTCGAGGTTGATGAACGCGGGCGCCGGGCCGTTCGGCCCCTGCTTCGTCGCGGCCATGCGGTACAGCGGCAGCAGCCGCTCGACGACGGAGGCGACGGTCTCGTCGAACGCCCACGGCTGCAGCTGGGGCGCCATGCTCGAGACCTTGATCGAGACGTAGTCGACGTCGTCGCGCTGCAGCAGCTCGATGGTGCCGCGCAGCCGCTGCTCGGCCTCCTGCTCGCCGAGCACCGCCTCGCCGAGCAGGTTGACGTTGAGGCGCGTGCCGTCGGCCCGCAGCCGCGCGAACGACTTCGTGAGGCGCTCGGGCGTCGCGTCGAGCACGAGGTGCGACACGAGCGAGCGCATGGCGCGCTTCGCGATGGGGATGACGGCGCCGGGCGCGAGCACGCCGAAGCCGCCGCCCATCGTGACGCCGAGCTTGAGGTACCAGTCGAGGAAGTCCGGCAGCTCGCGGCTGAGCCGATCGAACGCGCGAGCGCTCACCGCGGGATCCTCTGGGCGTACGACGCGGTCGACGAAGCCGATGGCGAAGTCGAGGCCGCGCTCGTCGGCGAGCAGCCCCGCGAGTCGCTCGGCGGAGCGGTCGCGCCTGCGGGGGCGGTCGCCCTCGCGCGCGAGCCAGCCGCGCACGCGATGGATGGCCGCCTGCGCGAGCTCGTCGTCCGTGTCGGGCGCCGAGGGGTGCAGGATCGCGGCGCGCGCGGCCGCCTTCGCGTCGAGGGGTGCGGCGGGCGGCTGCTGCGGCGGCACGGACGGTGCCGGGCCCGTCGGGATCGGTGCGGCGGGCATGGTCCCGTGGGGCGTCGCCGCGGCGGACGCGACGTCCGGCGGCAGCGGCGGCAGCCCTCCCGTGCCCGCATGCGGCGGGACGATGCCCGGTGCATGGCCCGCGACGGGCTGCGCGATCGCGGCCTCCTCGACGACCGACCACTCGGCGTCGCGCTCGTCGACGTCCATCTCGGCGGCCGTGGGCTGCGGCTCGGCCGCGGCGCGCTCGGCATCGTGCTGGGCGGCGACCCATCCCTCGGGCGGCGCGACCGACTGACGCGGGTTGCCGGGCTCGACCTCGAGGATGGGGTCGACCTCGAGCGGCTCGACCTGCTGCGTGCGCGCGATGGCCTCCCACCCCGGTGCGGAGCCGTGCGCGTGGTCCGACGCCGAGAGCATCCACCCGCGCGGCTCCTCGTCCGCACCGGCGTCGGATGCGCCCTCGGCGAGCGGGTCGGCGTGCGGCTGCGACTGGGACGACATGTCGGGCTCGTCCTGCGGCTGCGACTCGGCGGGCAGCTCGACCTCGAAGGGCGGCAGGCTCGCCTCGTCCTGCGACAGCATCCAGCCCGATCGCTCGCCGTCGTCGGCCGGCTCCACCGCAGCGGCGGCCTCGTCGGCCCCGGCCGCCTGTGCGGGTGCGTCGACGACCTGCCAGTCGTGCGCGGGCGCGGATGCGGCGCCGTCCGCCTCCGGCTCCGGGGACGCGGCGCGCGCCGCCTCGCCCGCTGCCGTCCACGGATCGGCGGCCTCGGCGTCCGGCGCGGGCTGCGGCTGCGCAGGCAGGACCTGCGTCGGCGGGTCGACCGGCTCGGGCTCCGCGACCCAGAAGGGCTCCTCGGGTGCCGCGTGCGGCGCGGAGGAGGTCTCGACGGCCGGCTCGGCATCGACGCTCGTCGCGGGCGTCACGACGGTCGGCGCCGACGACGGCGTCACGGGTGCGTCGACGTCGACGACGTCCGTCTCGCCCGTGCGCGGCGCGTGCTGCTCGTCGAGCACCTCGACGTCGTCGCCGAAGAGCGCGTCGAGGTCGTCGATGCCCTGCTCGTCGGCCGAGCCGACCGGCTCGCCGCCGTGCTCGTCCGGCCCTGACCGGGCCGCGGAGCCCTCGTCGACCTCGGCATCCGCCTCCGCCGCGCCCGCCCGGAGGATGTCGTCGAAGTCGGGCGCGTCGCCGCGCTGGGCATCCGTCATGCGCCCATCGTACGCAGCGCTCCTTGGCCGCTCCCATGCCTTGCGGCGGCGCGCCGCCGGCCCCGACCCCGGCCGCGAAGCCGCCGCGCGCGATCGCCTCGGGGACGGCGGCGCGTCGCACCGGCTAGCGTCGCCGCATGAGCCGCGCCACCTCCCGCAACCCTCGCGTCGCCGTCGTCGGCGGCGGCCACAACGCGCTCGCCGCCGCCGCGTACCTCGCGCGCGCGGGCGTCGACGTCACGGTGCTCGAGCGGCTCGATCGCGTGGGCGGCGCCGCGGTCTCGGCGCAGGCGTTCGCGGGCGTCGACGCGCGCCTCTCGCGCTACTCGTACCTCGTGAGCCTGCTGCCGCGGCGCATCCTCGACGACCTCGGCCTGCGCGTGCCGCTCGCTCGGCGACGGTACTCGTCGTACACGCCCATCCCGGGCTCCGACGTCGGGCTGCTCGTCGACGAGCAGGATGCCGCGGCCACCCGCGCGTCGTTCGCCGCGATCGGCGCCGCCGACGATGCCGATCGGTTCGCGGCGCTCTACCGCCGCACGGCGCTCGTCGCGCAGGCGGTGTTCCCCACGATGACCGAACGGCTCCCCCTGCGCACCGACGTCCAGGCGCGAGCGGGCGCGGCATCAGCGTGGGCGGAGCTCGTCGACGCGCCGATCGCGCAGGCGATCGAGGATGCCGTGGCGCACGACCTCGTGCGCGGCGTCGTCGCGACCGACGCCCTCATCGGCACGTTCGACGACCTGCGCTCGGGGCTCGCCGGGAACCGCTGCATGCTCTACCACGTCATCGGCGGCGGCACGGGCGACTGGGACGTGCCGATCGGGGGCATGGGCCGCGTCTCGGGCGGGCTCGCCGCCGCCGCCCTCGCCGCCGGCGCGCGCATCCGCACCGGGGCCACGGTCACGGCCGTGACGCCCGACGGCGACGTGACGTGGATCGAGGGCGACGAGGAGCACGCGAGCGGCTTCGACCTCGTGCTCTCGGGCGTCGCGCCCGCGGTGCTCGCCGGCCTCCTCGGCGAGGAGGGACGCAGGCCCGAGGGCGCGCAGGTGAAGGTCAACATGGTGCTCTCCCGCCTGCCTCGGCTGCGGGGCGGCATCGCGCCCGAGGCGGCGTTCGGCGGCACCCTCCACGTGCAGGAGTCGTGGACGCAGCTCGAGGCCGCCCATCGCGTCGCGGTCGGCGGCGAGGTGCCCGAGCCGCTGCCGTGCGAGATCTACTGCCACACGCTCTCGGATCCGAGCATCCTCGGTGCGGACCTCGCCGCCTCCGGCGCGCACACGCTCACGGTCTTCGGCCTGCAGACGCCGGATCGGCTGCTCGGCGAGGCGAGGCCGGGCACGCCCGAGCACGACGCGCTGCGCGACCGTCTCGAGCAGGCGGTGCTGCGCTCGCTCGACGCCGTGCTCGCCGAGCCGATCGCGCCGCTGCTGCTGCCCGACGCCGACGGTCGCCCGTGCATCGAGACGCGCACGACGCGCGACGTCGAGGAGGCGTTGTCGATGCCGGGCGGGAGCATCTTCCACGGCGAGCTGTCGTGGCCGTGGCTCGACGAGGCGCCCGGGTCGATCGCTCAGGCGTGGGGCGTCGAGACCGCGCACGAGCGCATCCTCATGGCCGGCTCCGGCGCCCGGCGCGGCGGCGCGGTGTCCGGCATCGGCGGCCACAACGCGGCGCACGCGGCGCTCGAGCTGCTGCGCGTGTGAGGGCTCAGGCCCAGACGCTCGGGTGGTCGGCCTTCGCACCCGGGAGGGCCGACCAGTCGGCCCACGTGCGCACCTCGTCCGGCACCGGGTGGTTCGCCTCGAAGTCGTAGCCGCACGCCGCGCTCACGACGCTCATGCGCACCGCGCCGACGCCGCGCTGCACGAAGCGGCCGCGGACGATGGCGCGCGCCATGACCTGCCCGTCCGACACGAAGCGCTGCTCGATGAAGCAGCTGCGCTCGTCGGCGCCCACGAGCCTCGACTCGAGCGTGAAGCGCTGCAGGAAGCCGATGGAGCGGCGGTAGGCGATCGACTGCTGACCGACGACGGCGTGGATGCCGGCCTTCGTCAGGTGCGCGGCGATGCCCGTGCGCTTCGTGAGGTCGATGCGTCCGAGGTCCATGAACGACAGGTAGCGGCCGTTGTTCATGTGGCCGAGCAGGTCGATGTCGACGAGCTGCACGCGATGCTCGACGCGGCTGACGTCGTCGATCGCGAGCCGCGGTGCACGGTTGCCGCGGACGAGCATGGCGTACAGGAAGCGCAGGAGCATGTGCATGCATCCATCCTCGCGGGCGATCGAGGCGCCGGCGACGAGCGGCGCTGGCGCGCAGCGCCTCGCGGGCGTGCTCGAGCCCTTCCTAGCCGCGCGTCTCGTCCATCGAGCGCCACCGGTCGGGCGTCACGCGCAGCACGACGATGCTCGGATCGCTCTCGAGCCACCAGCGGGCGAACTCCGCGCCGCGCTCCGCGCCGAGGCTGCGATGCGACATCGAGCGCACGAGCGCCGGCAGGTCGACCGTCTCGTCGAGCTCGACCCGCCCCTCGCCCGCGACGAACCGGTAGGGCGCGTCCGTCGTCAGCGCCGTCACCCACGCACGGCCCGCGCCCAGCATGATCCGCGCCTTCTCGGACGCGCGCGGCGTCACCATGAGCACGCTCTCGCCCTCCACCCGGATCCAGATGGGCACCGACACGCTCTCGCCGTCGTGCGAGGCCGAGACGACGGCGACCGTCTGCTCGGACAGGAACCGCCAGCGATCGGCGAGCGGCATGGTGAGTGCGGACACGTGACCTCCTGTGCTCGTGCGCGAGCGCCGAGGGTCCGTCGCCCGCATCCTGCGCCAACGCACCGGTCGCCGCGCTCCTTCCCGCGGCACGCGCAGGTGCCGCCCGTATCCTGAGCGCATGGGTGCTCTCGAGGTGCGGGTGGCGACGCGAGACGACGTCGAGGCGCTCGTCGCGCTGCTGCAGCGCTGGGGCGCCGACGACGACCCGGACGAGAAGGTCGTGCGCTACCGCGAGCGGCTCGCGTCGAACGTCGAGCACCCGGCGCACCACGTGGTCGTGGCGCTCGTCGACGGGGAGGTCGCGGGCTACGCCGCCGCCCAGGACTACGGCCCCGCCCTGCACCAGGATCGCTCGATCGCGCGCATGCACGACCTCTGGGTGTCGCCCGCGGCACGCGGCCGCGGCGCCGGCACGGCGCTCTTCGAGACCGTGCGGGACTGGGCCGAGCGCGAGGCGCGCATCGGCATGCTGCAGTGGCAGGCGGGCACCGTGGCCGTGGGGTTCTACCGCACGCTCGGGCTCGAGGCGGAGGATGCCGACGCCGGTCGCGGCGACTTCGCGCTCGCCGTGCACCTCCCCGGCCGCGACGACGCCTGACCGGCTCGGCGGGTCGACGCGCCTGCCGTCAGCGGCGGCGCAGCACCACGAGGACGACGACGCCCGCGATCGCGGCGACGACGCCTCCGGCGACGGCGAGGAAGGGCGCGGGGTCCTCGTCGAAGCGCCGACGCGTGCGGTCGACGACCTTCGCCGGGTTCATGCGGTCCTCGATCTCCTCGAGGTGGCGCCGCAGCTCCTCGCGCTGGCGCTCGACGTCGCGCTGATCGGTCATCGCGGGGCTCCATCCGTGCGGGGCGCGCTGCCGGGCGTCGGCAGGTCGTCGAGCGGCGACGTGCCGTCGCCTGCGTGGCCGAGGCCGCGCACCATGTTGACGTCGTCCTTGATCGAGTCGAGGGTGTCGAGGTCCGTGAGGGCCGCGCCGCGCTTCAGCATCGGCAGCCCGACGAGCACGAGGATCAGGATGACGACGAGGAGGCAGGCCGCGGTGAGCAGCGCCGACGCCCAGTCGGGCACGAGCAGCTGCCACAGCGCGTTCACGGCCGCGAGCAGCCACGCGAGCATGAAGACGGCCATGACGCCCGCGACGGCGAGGAGCGCGCCGCCGACGCCGAGCTTCGCGACCTTGCCCTTGACCTCCGCCTGCAGGTTCTCGAGCTCGGCGCGGAAGAGGCCGACCACGAGCGTCGGCACCTCGGCGAGGAGCTCGGGGAGCGACTTGCGCTCCGACATCACGAGTCCTTCGCGCGACGCGTGGCCTTGCGGATCGCCTTCGAGGCCGCGTCGGTGGCGGCGTCGACGACCTTCGGCGTCTGCGTCTCGACGAACTGCTGGACCTCGGCGCGCGGCTTCGCGACGGCGCTCGAGTTCCAGAGCTTGTCGGCGGCGGACGCGATCTGCTCGTACCGCTGCCTGCCGGCCTTCGCGCCGAGCACGTAGCCGACGCCGATACCCACCACGAAGATGATCTTGCCGCGCATCACGTCTCCCGTCGTCCGTGCGCCGAGAGCATGCGGTGCTCCTCGACGCGACCAACCCTAGCGACCGTCGGCTGCGCCTCGCCTGGGCGATCGTGCCCCCTTGACCTCCCGCCGACGAGGGGGCACGCGCGCGTCACCAGATGATGACGCGCGCCTCGGGCGAGAGCCACAGCGCATCCCCCTCGCGCACCCCGAACGCGTCGTAGAACGCGTCCATGTTGCGCACGATCTGGTTCGTGCGGTGCTCGTTGGGCGCATGCGGATCGATGGACACGAGGCGGATGGCCTCCTCCGGACGGATCTTCAGCTGCCACGCCTGCGCCCACGACAGGAAGAAGCGCTGCGCGCCCGTCAGCCCGTCGAGCACGGGCGCCTCGGCGCCGTCGAGGTGCCGCTGGTACGCCTTCCACGCGATCCCGAGCCCACCGAGGTCGCCGATGTTCTCGCCGATCGTGAGCGCGCCGTTCACGTGATGGTCGGGCGCAGCCGACGGCGCGAGGGCGTCGTACTGGGCGATGAGCACGCTCGTGCGCTCCTCGAACCGGGCCCTGTCGGCCTCCGTCCACCAGTCGCGCAGGCGCCCGTCGCCGTCGTAGCGCGACCCCTGGTCGTCGAAGCCGTGACCGATCTCGTGGCCGATGACGGCACCGATGGCGCCGTAGTTCGCCGCGGGGTCGGCCTCGTGGTCGAAGAACGGCGGCTGCAGGATCGCGGCCGGGAAGACGATCTCGTTGAAGCCGGGGTTGTAGTACGCGTTGACGGTCTGCGGGCCCATGAACCACTCGTCGCGGTCGATCGGCCTGCCGATCTTGCCGAGCTCGCGGTCGTGCTCGTGCGCCGACGCGGCCTGCACGTTCGCCACGAGGTCGTCGCCCACCTCGAGCGCGTCGTACGAGCGCCACCGCACCGGGAAGCCGATCTTCGGCGTGAAGCGCTCGAGCTTCTCGAGCGCCGCCGCCCTCGTGTCGGGCCCCATCCACTCGAGGGTCTCGATCGAGCCGCGGTAGGCGGCGACCAGGTTCTCGACGAGCTCGTCCATCGCGGCGCGCGCATGCGGCGGGAAGTGCCGCTCGACGTAGACCTTGCCCACGACGTCGCCGAGCGCGCCCTCGACGAGCGCCACGCCCCGCTTCCAGCGGGCGCGCTGCTCGGGCGCGCCCGTGAGGGTCGTGCCGTAGAACGCGAAGGCGTCCGCCGAGATGCGCGTCGTCAGGTACGGCGCCCACGCCCGGACGATGCCGGCGCGCAGCCACGAGCGCCACGCCTCGAGCCGCTCGGGCACGAGCAGCTCGGCGACGCCCTCGAGGTACGACGGCTGGTGCACGACGACCTCGTCGTAGATGCCCTCCGGCGCCTCGACGGCCTCGAACCACGGCGCGAGCCAGCCGTACGTCTCGGCGAACGGCTGCAGGTTGTAGGTGCGGACGCTGTCGCGCGAGGCGACGCGGTCCCAATGGTGGCGCGCCATCGCCGTCTCGAGCCCGAGCACGGCGGCGGCCTCGCTCGCCGCATCCGGACGCTCGGCGTGCCCGAGCATCGTCTCGAGGTGCCGCAGGTACGCCTCGCGCGTCTGCGCGTGCGACTCCTCCCGGTAGTACGACTCGTCGGGGAGGCCGAGCCCGCCCTGCACGACGTTGACCACGTATCGGTCGGGGTCGCCCGGGTCGTTGTCGACGTACTGCCCGAACAGGCCGGGGCCGCCGATGCGCTCCATGCCCGCCAGCACGCGCAGCAGGTCGTCGGTCGAGGCGATGCCGTCCGCCTGCGCGAGCAGCGGACGGATGGGATCGATGCCGCGCGCGTCGATGGCCGCCTCGTCCATGAAGGAGGCGAAGAGGTCGCCGACCTTGCGCTGCTCGGTGCCGGGCTCCGCGTCCATCGACTCCTCGATGATCGTCCGCACCGCCTGCTCCGCCTCCTCGGCGAGCACCGCGAACGACCCCCAGCGGGCCTTGTCCGCCGGGATCTCGGTGCGTGCGAGCCACTTCGCGTGCACGTGCTGGAAGAGGTCGTCCTGGGGACGGATCTCCGGGCTGAGCTCGGCGATGTCGATGCCGGATCGGGCAGCAGTCATGGCCCGAGTCTAGGAGCGGCTGCCTGGCAGCCAGGCGGCGCTCGCGAGGTCGCTCTCGAGGATGCGTCGCATCGACGCGTGACGAATCGCCGACTCGTGACGTCTCCATGGTGAAGGCCCACCGAACGAGAGGAATCCGACCATGGCCCAGGACACCACGACCACCACCACCGCCGGCACGACCACGGTCGTCGACCCGGTCGTCGCGAAGATCGCCGGCATCGCCGCGCGCGAGGTCCCCGGCGTCCACGACCTCGGTGGCGGCGCCGCCCGCCTCGTCGGCTCGGTGCGCGACGCCATCGGCCAGCGCGACCAGGGCCAGGGCATCAAGGTCGAGGTCGGCGAGAAGCAGGTCGCGGCCGACGTGACCATCGTCGTCGAGTACCCGGTCCACATCCAGACGGTCGCGAGCGACGTGCGCCACGCCGTCGCCCGCGCGATCACGGAGCTCGTGGGCATGGAGGCCGCCGAGGTCAACGTCACCGTGACCGACGTGCACATCCCGAGCGACGACGACGACGAGGACGAGGAGCCGCGCGTCGCGTGACGCCCCGGCCGCACTCGGCGCGATGAGCGGCGAGGCACGGCATCATGCCGTGCCTCGCCGCTCGCGTCGATCCCGACGTCGCCCCTGGCGCGCAGCCCTCGCATCCGGCCAGGCTCGCCCACGAGCACGGCTGCAAGCCCCGCAGCGACACGACCATCCGAGAGGACCGCATCACCATGACCGACTCCACCCGACGCAGCGCCGAGGACATGCTCGAGCGCGGCCGCGATGCCGTCGAGCGCGGGGCGCGCGACGCCCGCGACGCGATCGACGAGGTCCGCGGCTCGTCGTCGTTCGACGACGCCGTCCGCTCGATCGGCCGACGCATCCGCACGCTCCGCCGCGAGCAGCCGTACGTCTTCGCCGCCGGCATCGCCGTCTCGGCGATCGTCCTCGCGGGGCTCGTGGCGCGCGCGCAGCGCTAGCAGGCAAGCCGATGGCCGCCGTCCGACGCGATGCGTCGGGCGGCGGCCATCGTCGTGCTGAGGGGGCGTCAGGCGCGGGCCGCCGCGCTCTCCCCCTCGACAAGCGCGTCCAGCTCGGCCTCCACGTCCTCGGACGCGGCGAGCGCGACGTCGTCGCTGCCGCCGTCCTTCGCGAAGACCGCCGCGACGGACGTCAGGAGCGCGTAGGCGCCGATGAAGACGCAGAGGATCCACGGGCTGCCGCCGCCGAGCTCGACGAAGACGACCGCGAGCAGCGGCGTGAGGCCGTTCGAGAAGATCGAGCCCACCTGGTAGCCGAGCGAGACGCCCGAGTACCGCAGATCCGTCGGGAACTGCTCGGCGAACCACGCGGCCTGCGGGCCGTAGATCGCATCGTGCAGCACGTTCATGCCGACGAGGAAGACGAGCCAGACGAGCGCGAGCGGCCCGTGGTCGAGGAAGGCGAAGAACGGCCACACGGCGACGCCGATGCCGATCGCCGCGCCGATCGCGATCCGCCGGCGGCCCCACCGGTCCGAGAGCCAGCCCCACAGCGGCGTCGAGACGAGGCTGATCGCGCCGACGACGAGCAGCGACTGGATGCCGACGGCCGAGTCGCCGCGCGCGTTCGTGAGGTAGGTGAGGGAGTAGACCGTGAGGATCGAGAACCACGCCGGCTGCACGAGGCGCAGGCCGATCGTCACGAGCACGCCGCGCGGGTGCCGCCGCAGCACCTCGACGACGGGCAGGCGACGCACGGCGCCCGCCTCCTTGATCTTCGCGAACTCCGGCGCGTCCTCGACGCCGAGGCGGATCACGAGGCCGATGACGACGAGCACGGCGGAGGCGAGGAACGGGATGCGCCACGCCCACTCCTGGAACGCCTGCGTGCCGAGGATGCCCTGCACGCCCCAGATCGACGCCGTCGCGAGCAGCAGACCGCCCGCCGAGCCCATCTGCGTGAAGGAGCCGAAGAAGCCGCGGCGGCCCGCCGGCGCATGCTCGACCGACAGCAGCGCCGAGCCGCCCCACTCCGCGCCGGCCGACAGGCCCTGCGCGAGCCGCAGCACGACGAGGGCGACGACGGCCCAGATGCCGATCTGCGCGTACGTCGGCAGCAGGCCGATGAGCAGCGTCGCGACGCCCATGAGCAGCAGCGAGCCCACGAGCAGCTGCTTCCGGCCGATGCGATCGCCGAGATGCCCGGCGACGATGCCGCCGAGCGGACGCGCGAGGAAGCCGACGCCGTAGGTCGCGAACGACGCGATGAGGGCGACGGCCGGCGTGGTCTCGGGGAAGAAGGTCGTGCCGAACACGAGCGCGGCCGCCTGCGCGTAGAGGTAGAAGTCGTACCACTCGATGGTGGTGCCGACGAGGGATGCGGCGAGCACGCGGCGGCGGCGCTGCTCGACGGTGCGCTCTGGCGCGGTGCTGGTCGTCTGGGACATGGGGGCTCCTGGGACTCGGGTGGACGCCACCGAACCGGCTCGCGCCGCGAAGCGCAACGCGCCGCCGTCACACGTCGTCACGCGTCGTCACGCGCCGTCACGCGTCGTGCGCGCCGCGCCGCGTCGGCGCAGCATGGCTGGGTCGCGCCGGCGAGCGGCGCGAGGAGGAGGAGCCGTGCCCGATCGCCCGCCGCTGCGGTACGCAGCGTTCGTCATGGACACCGTCTCGCACATCCAGCACGGGCTGTGGCGGCATCCGGACGCGCAGCAGCACCGGTTCGACGAGCTCGACCTGTGGGTCGACCTGGCGAGGACGCTCGAGCGCGGCGGCTTCGACGCCATGTTCTTCGCCGACGTCGTCGGGCTGTACGGTCCGGCGGGCGGCGACTACGCGCTCAACGCACGCGAGGGGCTGCAGGTGCCCAACGGCGACCCGTCGGTGCTCGTGTCCGCGCTCGCCGCCGCGACCGAGCACCTCGGCTTCGCGTTCACGTCGTCGGTGCTGCAGGCGCACCCGTTCGAGTTCGCCCGTCGCGTCTCGACGCTCGACCACCTCACGAAGGGCCGCGTCGGCTGGAACGTCGTGACGAGCGCCCTCGACGGCGCCGCCCGCAACTTCGGCAGCGACCGGCTCGAGGAGCACGACGAGCGCTACGCGTGGGCGCAGGAGTACGTCGACGTCGTCACGAAGCTGTGGGAGGGCTCGTGGGACGACGACGCCTGGCGCGCCGACAAGGCAGCGGGCGTCGTGTCGGACGCCGCGGGCATCCACCGCATCGACCACGTCGGGAAGCGGTACTCCGTCGCCGGCCCGCACCTGTCGAGGCCCTCGCCGCAGCGCACGCCCGTGCTCTTCCAGGCGGGCTCGTCGCCGGCCGGACGCGCCTTCGCCGCGCGCAACGCCGAGGCGCAGTTCATCCTGTCGTCGACGCCCGAGAGGACCGCCGAGCTCATCGCGTCGACCCGCGATCAGGTCGAGGCCGCCGGTCGCGCGCGCGACGACATCCGCTTCTTCCTCGGCCTCGCGTTCGTGATCGGCTCGACGGAGGAGGAGGCGCGGCGGAGGTCCGCCGAGATCGACGAATGGCTGTCGCCCGACGGCTTCCTCGTGCACTCGAACCTCGGCTTCGATCCCGACACGGGGGAGCAGCTCGACCCCGACACCCCGCTGTCGCAGGTGCGGACGCAGACGAACCAGTCGCACCTGCAGTGGCTGCAGGAGGCCGCAGGCGACCGCGAGCCGACGATCCGCGACCTCGCGGCGCTGTCCGCGCGCATCCGTTCGCGCGTCGTCGGCACGCCCGAGCAGATCGCCGACCAGCTGGATACGTGGCAGGAAGCGGGCGTCGATGGCGTCAACGTCATCAACTGGACGATCCCCGGCTCGTTCGAGGAGCTCGCCGACCACGTCATGCCCGTGCTGCGCGAGCGCGGGCTCGCCGAGCCGCATCCCGAGACGCCCGGCACGCTGCGCTCCCGGCTCTTCGGGCACGACCAGCTGCCCGACTCGCACCCGGCGCGGCAGTGGCGTGGAGCGTTCTCGTGAGCGTGGCCGGCGGCCTCGTGGCCGACTCGATCACGGACCGGTTCGCCGATCTCCTCGAGGAGATCCGTGCCGGCGCGGTGAAGCGGGAGCTCGATCGCGAGCTGCCCGTCGACCTCGTGCGTCGGCTGGCCGACGCGGGCGTGGGACGCGTGCGGCTGCCCGTCGCCGACGGCGGCCTCGGCGCGTCGATCGCCGAGTCGGTCACGCTCACGATCGCCGTGTCCGCCGCGGACGCGAACCTCGGGCATCTGCTGCGCTCGCACGCGGGATTCGTCGAGCTCGTGCAGCGACGCGCGCCCGGCCCCGAGCGCGATGCGTGGGTGTCGCGCATCGCGTCCGGCGCGCTCGTGGGCAACGCGACGAGCGAGCTCACCGGCACGACGCTCGCGGACATCTCGACCCGTGTGACACGGACGGACGACGGCTCGTGGCGGCTCGACGGTCGCAAGTTCTACTCCACCGGCACGCTCTACTCGGACTGGGTCTACCTCGCGGCCGCCGACGGCGACGCGCGCGTGACGTTCGCGATCCCGACGGACGCGCCGGGCGTCGAGATCCGCGACGACTGGGACGGCTTCGGCCAGCGCGCCACTGCATCGGGCACGACGGTGTTCGACGCCGTGCCCGTCGACCCGGCGTCGTTCGCGACGTACGGCGTCGGCCCGCTCACGCACATCCAGGCGTTCTACCAGCTGCATCTCGTGGCCGTGCTCGCGGGCATCGCCGAGGCCGTGGTGCGCGACGCCGGCGACTTCGTCCGGCCTCGCACCCGCTCGTACGTCCACGCGAACGCCGCTCGGCCCGCCGACGATCCGCAGGTGCTCGAGGTCGTCGGGCGGCTGTCGTCGACGGCGTTCGCCGTGCGCGCCGCCGTGCTCGAGGCCGCGCGGCTGCTCGACGTCGCCGCCGCGTCGGCGCCCGCGGGCGAGGCGCTCGACGCGCGGCTGCTCGAGGAGGCCGAGATCGCCGTCTACCAGGCGCAGGTGCTCGCCACCGATGCCGTGCCCGACGCCGCGACGCGGCTGTTCGAGGTCGGGGGCGCGTCGGCGACCGAGCGGACGCGCGCGCTCGACCGGCACTGGCGCAACGCGCGCACCGTCGCATCCCACAACCCCGCCGTGTTCAAGGCGCGCACGATCGGCGCGTGGGAGGTGTCGGGCACGGGTCCGCTCGGCGTGTGGCACCGATACGAGCGCGTGGGCCCGACGCCGTTCTGAGTCGCTCCGGCGGCGGGTCACGGTCCACCGCACGACCGAGCGGGCCCTCCCAACCGCTCCCTGAGGTGCGAGAGACCCTTTCGAGGCTCGCTTCGCTCGCACCTCAAGGGCCGGTACTGGGACCGTCCCACGCAGCCGGTCGAGGAGCGCGCGAGCCGCCAGGCGAGCACGCGTCACGAGACCACGCGACCGCCGCTCCCGCACAGCCATGCGCCTGTTCGCGCCGAGCAGGCGGGTCACGAGGTCTCGTGACGGCTGCAGCCTGCGGCTGCGGCCTCCTCGACCAGCTGGAGGTGGCGCATCTCGATGCGGTCGACCCTTCGAGGCTCGCTTCGCTCGCACCTCAGGGGCCGGGGCTCGGGCTGCCCCACGCAGCTGGTCGAGGAGCGCGCGAGCCACCAGGCGAGCACGCGTCACGAGACCACGCAACCACCGCTCCCGCCCGGCCACGCGCGTGGTCGCGCCGAGCGGGTACGTCACGTGGTCTCGTGACGGCTGCAGCCTGCGGCTGCGGCCTCCTCGACCAGCTGATGGGGGAGGCATGTCGATGCGGTGACCCGTTCGAGGCTCGCTTCGCTCGCACCTCGAGGGCCGGTAGTGCGGCAGTCGCCCCTGTCAGCCGGTCGAGGAGCGCGCGAGCCGCCAGGCGAGCACGCGTCACGAGACCACGCGACCGCCGCTCCCACTCGGCCACGCGCGCGGTCGCGCCGAGCAGGCGAGTCACGAGGTCTCGTGACGGCTGCAGCCTTCGGCTGCGGCCTCCTCGACCAGCTGGTGGAAGGCACGCCGATACTCGGGACCCTTTCGAGGCTCGCTCCGCTCGCACCTCGAGGGCCGGCAGTGCGGCAGTCGTGCCCTGTCAGCCGGTCGAGGAGCGCGCGAGCCGCCAGGCGAGCACGCGTCACGAGACCACGCGACCACCGCACCCGCCCGGCCACGCGCGTGGTCGCGCCGAGCAGGCGAGTCACGTGGTCTCGTGACGGCTGCGGCCTGCGGTTGCGGCCTCCTCGACCGGCTCGTGGAGAGGCGCGGTCAGATCGGAGCCGGACTCCCCCACCACCGCGTCCAGCTGCCGTCGCAGGTCGGGCATAGCCTCGATCCGTGAGCCAGGCGACCGCATCCACCCGTGCGGAGCGCCGGCGACTCGATCGCGACATCGTCGCGCTCGCGCTGCCCGCGCTCGGCGCGCTCGTCGCCGAGCCCGCCTTCCTCCTCGTCGACACCGCGCTCGTCGGGCACCTCGGTGCCGCGCAGCTCGCCGGGGTCGGAGTCGGCGGCGCGGTGCTGCAGACGGCCGTCGGCCTCCTCATCTTCCTCGCCTACGGCACGACGCCCGCCGTCGCGCGCCTCCTCGGCGCCGGCGACCGGCCCGGCGCCATCCGCGCCGGCATCGACGGCATCTGGCTCGCGATCCTCGTGGGGCTCGCGCTCGTCGCCGCCGTCCCGCTCGCGCATCCGCTCGTCGCGCTCTTCGGCGCCGCCGGCGACGTGACCGACCACGCGGCCACCTACCTGGGCATCTCGATCCTCGGCCTGCCCGCCATGCTCGTCGTCCTCGCGGCGACGGGCCTGCTTCGCGGGCTGCAGGACACCCGCACGCCGCTCGTCGTCGCCGGCGCGGGCTTCACCGCCAACGCGATCCTCAACGCCATCCTCATCTACGGCGCCGGGCTCGGCGTCGCAGGCTCGGCGATCGGCACCGTGCTCGCGCAGTGGGGCATGGCCGCGTTCTTCCTGGCGTTCGCGGTGCGCGAGGCGCGGCGCGAACGCGTGTCGCTGCGCCCCTCGCTCGCCGCGGTCGGCCGCGTCGCGAGCGTCGGCGTCTGGCTCCTGCTGCGCACGGTGTCGCTGCGCGTTGCCCTCATCGCGACGACGGTGGTGGCGACGCGGCTCGGCACCGACGTGCTCGCAGCGACCCAGGTGGCGTTCGCGCTGTTCTCGACGCTCGCGTTCGCGCTCGACGCGCTCGCGATCGCCGGGCAAGCCATGGTCGGCAAGGCGCTCGGGGCCGGCGACGCCGCGCTCGTGCGGCGCATCACGGGCCGCCTCGTGCGCTGGGGCGTCGTGGGTGGCGCCGCGCTCGGCGGTCTGCTGCTCGCGTTCGCGTGGCTCGTCGGCGGCGCGTTCACCTCCGATCCGGCGGTCATCGCCCTCCTGCCGTGGGCGCTCGTGCCGCTCGCCCTCGCGCAGCCGATCGCGGGCTTCGTCTTCGTGCTCGACGGCGTGCTCATCGGCGCCGGCGACGTGCGCTACCTCGCGTGGACGGGCATCGCGAACCTCGCCATCTGCCTCCCGCTGCTGCTCGTCGCGCTCCTGCCCGCCGTGCCGGGCGGCGCACCGGCGCTCGCCGCGGTCTGGCTCGCATTCTCGTTCGGGTACCTCGGCGCGCGTGCGCTCACCCTCGGCCTCCGCGCTCGCACGGATGCGTGGATGGTGCTCGGCGCCCGACGCTGACGCGCGGGCGCCGCGGGCCGCGCGGCGTCACACCGCCGCGTCGCGGCGGCGGAAGACGACGAGCGCGAGCGCGAGGGCGACGGCTGAGCCGGCGAGCATCCACCACGACGCCGACCAGTCGGGATGCGCGGCAAGCGGATCCGGGAGGTGGAAGAAGGGACTGACGTCCTGCAGCCAGTCCCAGCCGTCGCCGAAGAGCGGCGCGAGCTCGCCCAGCAGCATCGGCACGACGAGCAGCAGCCAGCCGAGCCATGCGCCGACCCCGGGCAGCAGCGCGACGAGCACGGCGCCCAGCGCGAGGTAGACCCCGAGCACCGGGAGCGTCGAGGCCGCGATGGCGACGACGGTGCCGGTGCGCGCCGCATCCGCCGACGCGAGCGACGCCGACGCGGCGGCGGCGAACGCCGTCATGACCAGCACGCCAGCGACGAGGGCGACGCCGAGCGTCGCGCCGAACCAGCCGAGCCGCGACGTCCTCGTGGCGAGTACCTGCTCGCCGTGCGCGAGCTCCTCGACGCGCATCCGCGTCGCGCCCTGCAGCACGGCCGCGCACGCGACGAGCGCGACGATGCCGGCGAGCGCGTGCACGAACGCGTCGATCGTGTCGCCGGACGATCCGCCCAGCGCCTGCACGAACGCCTCGAGCGTGGGGTTCGACGCGAGGGCGTCCGCCGCGTCGGGCGCGATGCGACCGATGAAGAGGCCGACGACGAGCGCGGCGACGATCCAGCCGATGGCGGCGCCGCGATGCAGGCGCACGGCGAGCCCGATCGGCGTGCCGAGCAGGGCGCCCGCTGCGCGTCGCCCACCCCGCTCGCGCACGAGCGAGGCGCCGAGCTCGCGCCGCAGCTCGAGCCCGACGACGACTACGACGAGCACCGCGAGCAGCGGGGCGAAGAGCGCGAGGGGTATCCACGACGGCGCCCAGCCGCCGGAGTCGGCGAACGGATGCGTCTGCGTGATCCAGCCGATCGGCGACGCCCACGCTGGCCATGCGGAGGCGACGTGCGCCAGATCCGAGCCGACGTCGGCGAGCGCGTCGCCGATGCCGCGCACGACGAAGGCGGCGCCGGCGATCGCGGCGGCGAGGCCGTTGGCGCCGCGGGACGTCGGCATGGTCTGCGCCGCGAGCAGGCCGACGAGGAGGAAGGTCAGCCCCGTGAGCAGCACGCCGAGCGCGACCAGCGCCGAGCCCTCGACCGGCAGCCCGATCGCGAGCGATCCGGCTGCGAGGGCCGCCGCCACGACCGCGACCTCGATCGCCCCGGCGACGATCGTGGCGGTCAGCGGCGCGAGGCGACCCGTCGGCGTCGAGCGCACGAGCTCGGTGCGCCCCGCATCCTCGTCCGCCCGCGTGTGCCGGACGGCGAGGAACGTGGCCATGAGCGCGATGGCGATGCCGAGGTAGGCGAGGGTCGAGACGACCATGACGGCGCCGAGGCTCGTGCCGGCTGGAGCACCGCGGAGCATCCGGAGGCTGGGGTCGGAGGCGATGAGCCCGACGAGGCTCGTGCGCGCCCGCTCGTCGAACGACGCACCGAGTCCCGCGCCGACCGCGGCCCACAGCCCGCCGAAGACGACGACCCAGATCGCGAGCGTGAGGCGGTCGCGGCGCAGGCGGATCGCGACGAGGTAGCCGATGCCGCGTAGCATCTCAGCGCTCCGGGCGAGCGTGGCGGCCGTGGTCGTGATCTGCCCGTGCCGCACCCGTCGAGGCTCGCTCCGCTCGCGTATCGCGCGGTCGGGAGGGCTCGTCGGCGTCGCCAGGCGCGTCGCCCGACGCGGAGGCGTCGTCGACGGGGCCGTAGTGCCGCAGGAACAGCTGCTCGAGGCTCGGCGGCTGCATCGTGAGACCCGGCAGGCTCCGCTGCGCCGCCCAGGCGAGGAAGCGCGGCGCGGCCTCGGGTGAGAGCGATCCGACCACGCGCCCACCGCGCACCGCGACGTCCTCGACGCCCGGCGCCTCGATGCGCGACGCATCCGCATCCGCATCGCCGACCTCCCACGAGACCTGGCTGTGCGAGAGATGCCGCAGTTCGGCGAGCGATCCCGCCTCGACGATGTGGCCGGCGCGGATGATCGACACGCGCGAGCACAGCTGCTCGACCTCGGAGAGGATGTGGCTCGACAGCAGCACCGTCGCCCCCGCGTCGGCGACGCGGCGCACCTCGGTGCGGAAGACCTCCTCCATGAGCGGGTCGAGTCCGCTCGTCGGCTCGTCGAGCACGTAGAGGTCGGCGGGCGTCGCGAACGCCGCGACGAGCGCGACCTTCTGCCGATTGCCCTTCGAGTACGCCTTGCCCTTCTTGCGCGGGTCGAGGTCGAAGGCCTCGAGCAGCCGCGCGCGATCGCGGGCGGGTGGGCGCTGGCCGCGCATGCGGGTGAGCACGTCGATCGCCTCGCCGCCCGTGAGGCTCGGCCACAGCGTCACGTCGCCGGGCACGTACGCGAGCCGCTCGTGGATGCGCGTGGCGTCGCGCCACGGGTCCATCCCGAGCACGCTCGCCTCGCCGCCGGACGCGCGCAGGAGCCCGAGGAGGATGCGGATGGTCGTCGACTTCCCCGCCCCGTTCGGCCCGAGGAATCCGTGGATCTCGCCCTGCTCGACGGACAGGTCGACCCCGTCGAGCGCCGTGGTGCGGCCGAAGCGCTTCTGCAGGCCGCTCGTCGCGATGACGCTCATGGGCGCGATGCTACGCCTGCGACGCCGCGGCGCAAGGGGCGATCCGATGGGTTCCCGCAGGGTCTCCCCGCAGCCGGTCGAGGGGCGCGCAAGCGCGAGCGAGCGAGCGTCCCGAGAACCCCGGGATCCGCCCCTCAGACGCCGGCGTCGAGCATCGCGCGGGTGCGGTCGCAGAGCTCCTTCGCCTCCGCGAGCCCCGCTCCGGTCTCGGCCCGCGTCTGCTTGATCGCCTCGATCTGCCGACCCTCGCGGAGGAGGTCGACGACCGCGGGCGAGACGGGATACGGCCACGGCGGCGTCGCCGGCGCGGCGATCGTGCCGTTGGGCGCCTGGTACCCCTGCTGCACGAACAGCCAGTCGAGCTGCTGCTCGAGCGTCGCGATCCGCTGCTGCAGCGGCGCGACCGCGGCGGCGACCGCCGCATCCATCTCGCTCGTCATGCCGCCCACGCTACGTCCGCTCGATGGGAGGATGGTGGGATGCGTGAGACGGTGCGGTGGCGGAACGCGGTGTTCGCCGTCTTCTTCGCGATGGGCTTCGGCTTCGCGTCGCTCGCAGCCCGGTTCCCGACCGCGCGCGACGCGCTCGACATCTCCGTCGACCAGCTCGGCCTCGCGCTGCTGGGCATCTCGATCGGGTCGATCGCGGGGCTGTCGACCGCGAGCCACGTCGTCGCGCGGCTCGGCACGCGCGCCGTCGTGTCGGTCGGGGTCGTCGTCGTCGGCGTCGGGCTCGCGATCGCTGGCTGGGGCGTCGAGGCGCGCTCGATGGCGGTGCTCGTCGTCGGGCTCGTCGTCACGGGACTCGCGAACGGCATCACCGACGTCGCGATGAACCTCTCGGGCGCCGCGAACGAGCGCGCCCTCGCGAAGCCGATCATGCCGATCTTCCACGCCTTCTTCTCGTTCGGCACCGTCGCCGGCGCCGGCTTCGGCGCGCTCGGCGAGGCGACCGGGCTCGGGATGGGGCCGCAGATGACGATCGTGCTCGTCGCGATCGGCGCGCTGTCGGTCGTCGTTCGACCGCGTCTCGTGGAGCAGCCCATCCAGCCCGAGGATCACGTCGGCTTCCGCGAGCGCCTGTCGGTGTGGACGGATGCGCGCACGTGGCTCATCGGCGGCCTCGTGCTCGGCATGGCCCTCACGGAGGGCTCGGCGAACGACTGGCTCGCGCTGCTGATGGTCGACGGCCACGACTTCGACCCCGTCGGCGCCGCGCTCGCGTTCGCGCTCTTCCTCACCGCGATGACGGCGGGCCGCCTCGCCGGCGTGCCGCTCATCGAGCGCTTCGGCCGCGTCGCGATGCTGCGCGCGACCGGCGCGCTCGCCGCCGTCGGCCTCGTGCTCGTCATCGTCGTCGACGACCAGGTCGTCGCCCTCGTCGGCACGGCGCTGTGGGGTCTCGGCGCCTCCCTCGGCTTCCCGATCGGCATGTCCGCCGCCGCCGACGACGCCCGCATGGCGACGGCCCGCGTCGGCGCCGTCGCGACGATCGGCTACGTCGCCTTCCTCGCCGGACCGCCCATGCTGGGCTTCCTCGGCGAGCATCTGGGCCTGCGCGACGCCATGTGGGTCGTGCTCGCCTTCGTCCTCCTCTCGCTCGCGACCTCGGCCGTCGCGCGCGAGCCGCGCACCGCATCCGGTGCACCCGATCCCGCCGCGGAGGTCCGCCCATGAGGCTCGTCGTCGCGACCTGCTCCGTCGACTACACGGGGCGGCTCACCGCCCATCTGCCGCTCGCCACGCGCGTGCTGATGCTGAAGGCCGACGGGTCGCTGCTCGTGCACTCCGACGGCGGCTCGTACAAGCCGCTCAACTGGATGTCGCCGCCGTGCACGATCGAGACGTCGGCGCCGAGCCCGGACCAGGCCGAGGCGGGCGTCACCGAGCTGTGGACCGTCACGCACCAGAAGACCGGCGACGCGCTCGTCGTGCGGCTGCACGAGGTGCACAGCGACTCCTCGCACGAGCTGGGCGTCGACCCGGGGCTCACGAAGGACGGCGTCGAGTCGCACCTGCAGGCGCTGCTCGCCGACCAGATCGAGCTGCTCGGCGAGGGCTACGAGCTCTGGCGCCGCGAGTACATGACGCCGATCGGACCCGTCGACATCCTGGCGCGCAACGAGGCGGGCGCGACGATCGCGGTCGAGATCAAGCGGCGCGGCGGCATCGACGGCGTCGAGCAGCTCACCCGATACCTCGAGCTCATGAACCGCGACCCGCGCATCGCACCCGTGTCCGGGATCTTCGCGGCCCAGGAGATCGCGCCGCAGGCGCGCACGCTCGCCGAGGACCGCGGCATCCGCTGCGTCGTGCTCGACTACGACGCGATGAAGGGCATCCAGAGCAAGCGGCCGACGCTCTTCTGACGCGCCTCGGCCCTGGGCCGTTCGCGTTTCGCAGGCGATCCCGGATCTCGAGGGGGATCTTCCCTTTGGAGGCGGAATCGCCTGCAGAACGCGCAGCGCCCGCGCGGAGTCGTTGCGTTTCGCAGGCGATCCCGGGCCTCGAGGGGGATCTTCCCTCCAGACGCGGAATCGCCTGCAGAACGCGCAGCGCCCGCGCGGGGTGGTTGCGTTTCGCAGGCGATCCCGGGTGGCGGAGGGGTATCTTCCCCCTGCCCACCGGCATCGCCTGCAGAACGCGCAGCGCCCGCGCGAAGTCGTTGCGTCTCGCAGGTGATCCCGGGCCTCGAGGGGGATCTTCCCTCCAGACGCGGAATCGCCTGCAGAACGCGCAGCGCCCGCACGGGGTGGTTGCGTTTCGCAGGCGATCAGGGGTGGCGAAGGGGTATCTTCCCCCTACCCACCGGCATCGCCTGCGAGACGCACAGCGGCTCGCAGACCGGCCGCTGGTGCGGCCGTCGGCGCGGCGGGTCAGTCGCGCGACGAGTACGGCTGCACGTGGTCCGGGATGTCGACCGGGCCCGTGCGCGGCGTCTCGTCGGAGCGCGACGAGTACGGCTCGACGTGGTCGGGCGTCGGATCGGGCGCGGCGCCGCCGCC
Organism: Agrococcus sp. SGAir0287; assembly: GCF_005484985.1. NCBI lineage: Bacteria > Bacillati > Actinomycetota > Actinomycetes > Micrococcales > Microbacteriaceae > Agrococcus > Agrococcus sp. SGAir0287. The sequence goes on along the minus strand of NZ_CP027942.1, from coordinate 253,378 downwards.
GAAGTCGTGGTCCTCGAACGGAGGACGCGCGTCGGCGGAGGCGGGCTCGGTCTGGGTCTGGGTCTGGGTCTGCGTGGCGTCGTCGGCACTCATGGACGCGACGCTACGCCCGCCGCCGGCCGAGCGCCCCGGGGGTTGACGGGCGCGGCCCGGTGCGGCTCGGAACGCGGCGTCGGCCACGGAGCACCGCGGCCGGTCGAGCGACGCCGATCGCGCCGGTCGACGACCCACGGGGGTGAGATGTGCACGCAAGCGAGGCGGCACGCGCACGTGTGCGATGGTCATCCGCTGGCGCGCACATCTCCCCGAGCCTGGCCGTGAGCGTGGTCCGAGCGTCCGCGCCGCGATGACGACCGCGACCGATCCGCCGGCCGCGCTCGGCCCCGCCGCGCTCAGGCCGGCCGGGCTGCAGCGGCGGCGCGGGCCGCAGCGGGGAGCGCCGCGAGCACGCGCTCGATCGCCGCGTCGTCGTGCGACGCCGTGACGAACCACGACTCGAACAGGCTCGGCGGCAGCGCGACGCCGCCGTCGAGCATCGCGTGGAAGAAGGGCGCGTGGCGGAAGACGGCCTGCGCCTTCGCGTCGTCGTACGTGCGCGGCGCGGACGCGGCGAACGCGAGCGAGAACAGGCTGCCGACCCGCGGGATCACGTGCTCGACGCCCTCGGCGGCGAGCGCATCCGACAGCCCGGCCGTGATCGCGTCCGCCACGGCGTCGAGGCGCGCGTAGACGGCGTCGTCGGCCAGGCGCAGCTGCGTGAGGCCCGCGGCGACGGCGAGCGGGTTCCCCGACAGCGTGCCCGCCTGGTAGACGGGGCCGAGCGGGGCGAGGAGCTCCATGACCTCGCGGCGTCCGCCGAGCGCCGCGAGCGGCATGCCGCCGCCGACGACCTTGCCGAACGTGAGGATGTCGGGCGCCTCGTCGCCCGCCGTGCCCTCGATGCCCCACATGCCCGAGGGGTGCACGCGGAAGCCCGTGAGCACCTCGTCGCTGATGAGCAGCGCGCCATGCGCATGCGCCGTGCGCGCGAGGAAGGCGTGGAAGCCCGGACGCGGCGCGATGAGGCCGATGTTCGCGGGCGCCGCCTCGACGATGATCGCCGCGATGCGGTCGCCGTGCTCGGCGAATGCGGCCTCGACGGCCGCCTCGTCGTCGTACGGCAGCACGATCGTCGTCGCCGCGACGGCGTCGGGGATGCCCGACGACCCGGGCATCGCGAGCGTCGCAAGGCCCGAGCCCGCCGCGACGAGCAGCGCATCCGAGTGCCCGTGGTAGTGCCCGTCGAACTTCACGAGCAGGTCGCGACCCGTCGCGCCGCGCGCGAGGCGGATGGCCGTCATTGTCGCCTCCGTGCCCGTGGACACGAGGCGCACGCGCTCGGCGATGGGCACGCGACGCGTGATCTCCTCGGCGAGCTCGACCTCGGCGCCGGTCGGCGCGCCGAACGACAGGCCGCGCGACGCCGCCTGCTGCACCGCATCCACGATCGCCGGATGCGCGTGGCCGAGCAGCGCCGGACCCCACGACGCGACGAGGTCGACGCGCTCGACGCCCTCGACGTCGGTCACGTACGCACCCCGGGCGCTGCGGATGAACCGCGGCGTGCCGCCGACGGAGCCGAACGCGCGCACCGGCGAGTTCACGCCGCCGGGGATCGCGGCCCTCGCGCGGTCGAAGAGGGCGTCGTTGGTGGTCTCGGTCGTGTCGGTGGCGGTCGTGTCGGTCATGCTCGGTCCCTGCTCGTCTGCTGCGTCGTCGTGATGTGCGTTTCGCAGGCGATTCGGCCTCTCGAGGGGTATCTTCCCTCGAACCCCCATGATCGCCTGCGAAACGCGAGAAGGATGCGGTCGGCGGGGGCGGTCAGCGCAGCGACACGGCCAGCTCGACCGCCCAGTAGGTGAGCACGGCATCCGCACCCGCGCGCACGATCGACGTGACCGACTCCGCGATGGCCCGGTCGCGGTCGATCCAGCCGTTCGCGGCCGCCGCCTCGACCATCGCGTACTCGCCGGAGACCTGGTACGCCCACACGGGCACCTGCGCCTCGTCGGCGACGTCGCGCAGCACGTCGAGGTAGAAGGACGCGGGCTTCACCATGAGCACGTCGGCGCCCTCGGCCTCGTCGAGGGTCGCCTCGCGCAGTCCCTCGCGCGCGTTGGCCGGATCCTGCTGGTAGGTGCGCCGGTCGCCCTGCAGGCTCGAGCCGACGGCCTCGCGGAAGGGACCGTACAGGGCGGATGCGTACTTCGCCGCGTAGGCGAGGATCGCTGCGTCCTCGTAGCCTGCGTCGTCGAGCGCGTCGCGCACGAACGCGACCTGGCCGTCCATCATGCCGCTGAGGCCGACCATCTCCGAGCCCGCGTCGACCTGCGCGATCGCCATCTCGGCGTAGCGCTCGAGCGTCGCGTCGTTGTCGATGCCGCCCCACTCGTCGAGCACGCCGCAGTGGCCGTGGTCGGTGAACTCGTCGAGGCACAGGTCGGTCTGGATGACCGTGTCGTCGCCGAAGCGCTCGTCGAGCGCCGCGGTCGCCCGGTTGAGGATGCCGTCCGGGTCGATGCCCGCCGAGCCCGTCGCATCCTTGTCCTCCTCCTTCGGCACGCCGAAGAGCATGACGCCGCCGACGCCCGCCTGGATCGCCTCCTCGACGGCGCGGCTCGCGGAGTCGATCGTGTGCTGCACGACGCCCGGCATGCTGCCGATGGGGCGCGGCTCGTCGATGCCGTCGGCCACGAACATCGGCAGGATGAGCTGGCTCGGGTGGATGCGGGTCTCGGCCACCAGCCTTCGCAGGGCGGGGGTGCGTCGGAGCCTGCGCGGACGGATCGTGGGACTCACCCATCCAGGGTACGGCGGTCAGCGACGGCTGCGGCGGTGTTCGCGCTCGGCGCGAGCGCCACGAGCGCTCCTCCCGAGCCGCGGCATCGGCGACGCACGGTGGCGGTGGCCACGAACGGCAGGACGGTGGCCACGAAGGGTCGCCCTTCGTGGCCGATGCCGACCCTTCGCGGCCAGTCGTCGACCCTTCGCGGCCAGTCGTCGACCCTTTGTGGCCAGTCGGGCGGATGCCGACGGGCGGGCGTCGGCGGCGCACGGCATGCTGGGCGCATGGTGCGGAGGCTCACGGGCGACGAGCGGCGGCTGCTCGGCATGCGCGTGCGCGCGCAGCTGCTCGACGAGCCGGCACCCTCCCCCGCCGACGCCGTCGGGTGGATGCTCGCGATGCAGGCGCAGGACTGGTTCGGCGCGCTGTGGGCGGTCGCGCAGCGCAGCGCTCCCGGCACGACGACGGCCGACGTCGAGGCGGCGCAGGCGGGCGGCGCGATCGTGCGCTCGTGGCCGATGCGCGGCACGCTGCACTGGACGCGTGCCGAGGACATCCGCTGGCTCGCGACCCTCACCGCCGATCGCGTGGACCGACGCGACGCGACGCGCATGCGCTCGCTCGGACTCGACGAGGAGGCCCTCGTGCGATCCCGAGCCGTGGTCGAGCGCGCGCTCGCCGATGGGCCCGCGTCACGGCAGGCGCTGCTCGACGCGCTCGTCGCGGCAGGTCAGCCGGTCGACGCGCAGCGCGGGCCGCACATCCTCGGCTGGCTCGCCCGTCACGGTCACGTCGTCATGACGAGCCGCACCGACTACGCCCTGCACGACGCATGGGTCGCGACCCCGCGTGCGCTCGACGGCGACGAGGCGCTCGAGGAGCTCGCGCGGCGCTACCTCCTGAGCCACGGACCCGCCACGGTGCACGACCTGGCCTGGTGGGCGGGGCTCACGGTGGCGGATGCGCGACGCGGCGTCGACGCGGTGCGCGACGAGCTCGACGCGTGGGAGGTCGCGGGCACGACCTACCTGCACGCGCCCGGGCTCGAGCCTGCGGCCGGCGTGCTGCTCGTCGCGCCCTTCGACGAGCTCGTGCTCGGCTACGCCGATCGGTCGATCACGCTGCGCGGTGAGCCGCTCGAGCGCATCGTGCCCGGCGCCAACGGCATGTTCCTGCCGGCCGTCGTGGTCGACGGCGCCGTCGTCGGCACCTGGCGCCGCACGACGACGGCCTCGAGCATCCGCGTCGCGGTGGAGCCGTGGACGCCCGTGCCCGCGCGTCAGGGCCCCGCGCTGCGACGCGCGGTGCGCGCCTACGGCACGGCCAACGGGATGCCCGCAGCGCTCGACTGAGGCGCCCTGGCCGCGGCGATCGATCGCGGTCGCCGGCGTCGCGCTCGAGGCGAGCGGCATCGGCCGTCGGCCCGGTCGCGACCGGTCGTGCCCGCGCCGGCACGGGAGGATGGGGCATGGCCTCGTTCACGAAGCACGTCCGCTGGGGCGCCGACGCCGCCGCGTGGGAGGTCGCGAGCCTGCGCTGGCTCGTCGACGCCGAGCAGCACGGCGGTGCACGCGTCGCGCGCGTGCTCGCCCACGACGGCGCGACGATCGCGCTCGAGCGCCTCGAGCCCGCCGCTCCCACTCGCGCGCACGCCGAGGCGTTCGGGCAGGCGCTCGCCGCCACGCACGCGGCAGGTGCCCCGGCATGGTGCGCGCCGCCGCCCGGCTGCGAGGGCGAGGGATGGATCGGTCGTCAGCGCCAGCCCATGACGCCTGCGGCGTCGTGGGCCGACTCGTTCGCGCACCAGCGCATCCTGCCGTTCGTGCGCGCCGCGGTCGACGCCGGCCACCTCGATCCCGATGGCGCCGCGGTCGTGGAGCGCGTGTGCGGCCGGCTCGTCGACGGCGCCTTCGACGACGACCGCTCCCCCGCGCGCATCCACGGCGACCTGTGGAGCGGCAACGTGCTCTGGACGGCGGACGGCGCCGTCCTCATCGACCCGGCCGCTCAGGGCGGGCATCCGCTCACCGACCTGGCGATGCTCGCGCTCTTCGGGCTGCCGCATCTCGACGTCGTGCTCGACGCCCACGCGGAGGCGGCGGAGCTCGAGGGCGAGTGGCGCGACCTCCTCGGGCTGCACCAGCTGCATCCGCTCGCCGTGCACGCCGTCAGCCACGGCCCGTCGTACGGCGCCGAGCTCGTCGCGGTCGCCCGCCGCTACGTCTGACGACCGCGCGGCTCGACGCGGCACCGACCACCCCGCTCAGGACAGGCCGAGCTCCGGCCCCGTGAGGCGCTGCTGGCGCTCACGGAGGTCGTCGATCGCGAGATCCGCCCCGACGACGTCGGTGAACGGGTCGTCCGCAGGCCCGACCGCGAGCGCGATGCCCGAGCCGACGAGCAGGTCGCAGGACTCCGCGCCGCCGCCGGACACGATCGGGATCGACACGACGTCGACGGTGCCGTGCGTCGCGAGCGACTTCGCATAGGCGAGCAGCTCGATCGCGACGCGGTCCGACGACGTCACCGCCTGGCCGGCGTACAGGATCGATCGCATCGCGCCCTCCTCGCTCCCATCCGCCCTCGCATCCACGGTCCTCCCGCGCAGCACGGGCCCGCAAGCCCCCTGCGTGGGGCTTGCGGGCTCGTGCTGCGCGTGCGACGCGCCGGACGCTTGGCTCAGCGGCCGTCGCGACCGGCGAGCGCTCGGATCGCGGACGCATCCTCGTCGAGCGCGTCGTCGACGAGCACGACCGGCTCGGCCGGTGCGTCGCCGGCGGCGGTCGGCAGCACCTGCTCGTCCGCCGCCTCGGCGGCGGCGACGCCCTCGGCGATGCGGTGGCCGGAGGCGGCGAGCAGCACGATGGCGCCGACGATCGCCGCCACGGCGATCCAGAACGGCACGTGGATGCTCACCGCGGTGCCGACGACGCCCGCGACGAACGGCGCCAGCCCGCCGCCGAAGAAGCGCACGAACGAGTACGACGCGCTCGCGACCGGCCGCTCGACGGGCGCGACCTGCATGACCGCCTGCGTGACGAGCGTGTTGTTGAGGCCCGAGCAGATGCCCGACACGATCACGGTCGCGACGAGCACGGCGGCGACGTCGGTCCAGATCGCCATCGCGACGAGGTCGAGCGCCATGAGCACGAAGGCGCCCACGAGCACGGGCACGAGCCCGAAGCGGCGTTCGAGCCGCGGCGCGACGACGACGGCGAAGAGCGCCACGAGGAGTCCCCAGCCGAAGAAGATCATGCCGAGCGAGATCGCGTCGAAGCCGAGCAGCAGCGGCGCGTAGGCGAGCACGGTGAAGAACGCCCAGTTGTAGAGCAGGGCGACGAGGCTCAGCACGAGCAGGCCGCGGTGCCGCAGGGCCTTGAGCGGCGCGGACAGGGGCAGCCGACGCGCGGTCGTCGGCGCGTTCGGCACGAAGAGGATGGTGCCGACGAGGCCGACGAGCATGAGGATCGAGACGCCGAGGAAGGGCCACTGCCAGCCGGCGGAGCCGAGGATGCCGCCGAGCAGCGGGCCGACGGCGATGCCGATGCCCATCGCGGCCTCGTAGATGGCGATGGCGCCGGGCACGCCGCCCGTGGCGCTGCCGACGATGACGGCGAGGCTCGTCGCGATGAAGAGCGCGTTGCCGAGCCCCCATCCGGCGCGGAACCCGACCATCGCGTCGATCGTCGGCGAGAGGCTGGCGAGCGCGGCGAACGCGACGATGACGACGAGGCCGAGGATGAGCGTGCGCTTGCCGCCGATGCGGCTCGACACCCAGCCGGTGCCGAGCATCGCGACGGCGGTGACGAGCAGGTAGCTCGTGAAGAGCAGCTCGACCTGCGCGTGGCTCGCATGCATCTGCTCGCCGATCGCGGGCAGGATCGGGTCGACGAAGCCGATGCCCATGAACGAGATGACGCATGCGAACGCGACGGCCCACACCGCCTTCGGCTGACGGAGGATGCTCGCCGTCGGGTGGGCTGCGTGGGACGGCGGGCGCGGAGCGGCTGCTGCGATGGACGTGTCGGTGGGCATGGGTTCGACCTCTCTCGTGACGGGTGGTGCGACGGCGTCGCGAGAGGCGCCGGGGCGGGGCGGATGCGCGGGACTACCGCGGGGTCTGGAGCGCGCGCGATGACGGGGCGGGGTTCGCGGCGAGGTGCTCGAGCGCGGGCAGCGCCGCGGCGAGGGCGGCGCGCTCGTCGGCGTCGACCTCCTCGAGCACGGCGGCGAGGGCGTCGGCGCGCGCGGCGCGGCGCTCGGCGCTCAGAGCGGCACCCGCATCCGTGGCCGCGACGAGCACGGCGCGGCCGTCGCTCGGATCGTGACGACGCTCGACGAGGCCCTCGCGCTCGAGGCGACGCACGAGCTGCGTCATCGCGGGCTGCGTGACGTGCTCGGCGTCGGCGAGCGCAGTGAGGCGCGTGGGGCCCTCGGTCGCGAGCACGTACAGCGTCGACGCGGCGATGGACGAGAGCCCGCCGGGCAGATCGGCGCCGCGCACGCGACGAGCGATGCGCTCGAGCGCGGCACTCAGCCGTGCGACGTCCTGCAGCTCCATGCGTCCATTGTATAACATCCTTATGCATCCCGTCCAGACGAGCGAGGTTCGCGGCCGGTCGGGCGTCGGTCAGCGCACCGTGCGCAGCGTGCGGGATGCGACGCGCACCTCCACGCGCTGCCCCCACGCGAGGGCGAGTCGGTCGGCTTCGATGCCGTCGCCGAACGCCACGAGGGCATCCGACTCGACGCGCAGCGCGAGCACCGCCTCCTCCGCCAGGCGCCCGGCCACGAGGTCCGCCCCCGTCGACGGGCTCGGCCACGGCTCGCGGGCGAACCACGCGAGCGCGCGCTCGGTCGGGCGAGGCAGCGCGAGCCCGGGCGCCTGGATGCGGGCGATCGACCGGCACCAGCCGCTCGCCCCCGTGCCGCTCGAGACGATGACGCCCGACGACGACTGCCGCTCCACGCGGCCCCCCGCCTCGAGCGCGTAGCGCGCCGACTGATGGCCGGGCTGGCCGACGAAGACCTCGTTGAGCGCGACGAGCGACTGCCCGTCGTCGGTGCGCACCTCGACCATCGTGCGCTCGTCGAACGCCGCCTCGCCGGCCGCTGCGGCGCGGATGAGGCGCGCCGCATCCGCGGGCGCGTGCGGCACGAGCACGCCCGCGTTGGCACCCGGCAGCGGATCGATGCCGACGACGGGCTGGCTCGCGAGGTACTTCGCGACGTTCGCGACGAGACCGTCCTGCCCCACGACCACGACGACGTCGGCGGGCTCGAAGACGAAGCGGGCGAGCTCGGCGCGCTCGACGGATGCGCGCCGCCAGTCGGCGGGGATCGCGGCGGCGACGGCGTCGAGGGCGGCGGTCGTGGCCGCGTGCCGCTGCTCGACCGGCTCGAGGGACTGGCCGCGGGTCTGCAGGAAGAAGCCCGCCTGCCCGATCGTGCCGTGCGCGGCGACGAGCTCGTCGCGCTCGGTCGCGCGGCGCACGACGACGACGCGAGGGGCGGGCATCTCAGCGCCCCGTCGTCGCGGCGGCCGGAGCGGCCCCGCCGCCCAGCAGCCCGCCGAGCACGTCGGTGAGCAGGTCCGGCGTCACCGTGAGCCGCTCGATGCTCGGCAGGTTCGCCGCGAGCTGCTGCAGCGCGAGCGCCGTGAGCACCTCGGGGGCGACGTCGCGGTAGGCGTCGAGCCGCGCGCGCTCCGCGGCGGCCTTCGCCTCGCCGAGGGCGCGATCGGCGTCGGCCCTGGCCTCCGCGACCGTGCGCACCTTCGCCGCGTCCGCATCCGCCGCGATCGCCCCCGCGGCCGCCGCCTCCTCCGCCTCCCGGCGCGCGTTGGCCCCGCGCCTGGCGATGAGGTCCTCCTGCCGCCGCGCGAGCTCGATCTGGTTCGCCAGCTCGTTCTCGCCGATCGCGGCCTCGCGCTCGACGGCGAGGGCGCGGCGGGCGAAGGTCGCCTTGTCGGCGTCCTCCTGGATGCGCTCGCGCGCGGGAGTCTGCATGGCGCGCTCGACGTCGGGCTCGGGGCGCAGGAGCCCGAAGCGCACGCCGACGACCTCGAGCCCGACGTCGGCGATGCGCGCGTCGCCGCGCAGCGCATCGGTGACCCGACCGCCGAGCGCCGTCGGATCCGCGCGCAGCGCCTGCTCGAGCGACTCGGGCGCCAGCAGGGCGACGACGGCGGCGGCCGTCGCGCCGTGCAGCATCGCGGCGATCGTCTCGAGCGGCTGCTCGAGCCATGCGCCCGAGGCGAGGTCGATGGAGAAGTCGATGCGCCGCGCGGCGAGCTCGGGATCGGCGACGCGGAAGGTCACGGTCGCGGGGGCCGTGAGCTGCTGCAGGTCGGCCGTGCGCAGCGTCACGAGCACCGGCAGCTCGCGATCGTCGAGCGGCACCTCGCTGATCGTCGCGTCGATCGCGCGGAACCAGAACGCCTGCCCGGCGCCGGCGTGCTGCACGAGGCCCTTCGCGCGGTGCTCCGCGTAGGCGGTCGGCCCGGTGCTGCAGTGCCGCAGGAACGGGATGCGGGTGATGGTGGCCATGACATCCTCCTTCGTGATTGTCGTCACCACGACGATAACTCTCCAGCCGATTGTCGTCAAGGTGACGAGATCGCTAGGCTGCCGCCGTGGACTCCCTGCCGATCACGAGCGTCGCCGTCGACCTCGTCGTGCTCACCATCCGCGAGCGCGCGCTGCACGTGCTGCTCGTCGAGCGCGGCATCGCGCCGTTCGCCGGCACGTGGGCGCTGCCGGGCGGGTTCGTGCTGCCCGACGAGGACCTCGCCGACGCCGCCGACCGCGAGCTCGCCGAGGAGACGGGCATGCGCGAGGGCATCCACCTCGAGCAGCTGCGCACCTACGGCGCCCCCGGGCGCGACCCGCGGGGACGCGTCGTGAGCGTCGCGTGGCTCGCCCTCGCCCCGGATCTCGGCGAGCCGGCCGCCGGATCCGACGCCGCGGGCGCGCGCTGGTGGCCCATGGATGCGGTGCGCGCGGGCGACGTGCCCCTCGCCTTCGACCACGCCGAGATCGTCGCCGACGGCCTCGAGCGCGCCCGCGCGAAGCTCGAGTACTCGTCGCTCGCGACGGCGTTCTGCCCGCCGGAGTTCACGGTCGCGCAGCTGCGCGCGGTCTACGAGGCGGTGTGGGGCATGCCGATCGACCCGCGGAACTTCCACCGCAAGGTCACCGGCACGCCGGGCTTCGTCGAGCCCACGGGCGCCACGGTCGCCGAGGGTGCGGGTCGCCCCGCCCGCCTGTTCCGCCGCGGCCCGGTCGACACGCTGCATCCCCCGCTCGTCCGCGCGGAGTCCTGACTCGCGCCCCCAGGCTCCGCAGAGATCTCAGGTTTTCGGCCCTTTCTGACCTCACAAAGGGCCGAAAACCTCACATCTGCGACTCAGTGGGGGCGGCGGGCGACCAGCAGCACGTGGGTGTCGGGCCAGGGGACGGGGTCGCCCGACGAGTCGAGCAGCGTGGCGTCGGGGTCGAAGCGGTGCTCGACCATCCACTCGTTGCGCCACGGGCCCGATCGCTCGTCGACCTCGAGGCCCGCATCCTCGACGAGCGCCACCCAGTCCGACCACGACAGCGCGCAGAAGCGCTCGTGCATCTCCGAGAGCCAGTTGCCCGTGTAGTGCACCTTCGTCATGAGCTCCATCGCGTCGCCCTGGGCGAGGGCGATCGTGCGCTCGTCGACGACCTCGTACGGCCACGGGCTGCCGGATGCGGCGCGGAAGTCCTGCGCGAACTGCGCGACGCGCGAGCCCACGGGCAGCGCATCCAGCACCGCCGCGACCTCCTCGTTCGATCCCTGCAGGTGCTGGGCCGGCGTGCGCACGTCGCCGTCGGCGAAGCGCAGCAGCACCCGTCGGTCGAGCTCGGCGGGGCCGCAGACGTCGGAGTTGATCCACACGCCGCCCGGCTGCGTCTGCGCCGCGATCGTCCGTGCGAAGCGCTCGAGCGATGGGATGCCGTCGCCGTAGGAGACGATCTCGTGCGTGAGCGCGAACGTCAGCGTCGTCGCGATCGACCGGTCGGGGAAGAGCGGGCCCGCCATGATGTTGCGCCGGTAGAAGTACGTGCTCGGGTTCTCGAAGACCCCCTGCGAGAGCTTGTGCACGCATTCGGCGAACAGCGGCGCCGCGACCTCGATGCCGATGAGGTCGGACTCCGCGAGCGCCGGCTCGCGCGCGGCGAGCTCGAGCATGCCGCCCGTCGCGCATCCGACGTCGACGATGCGACCCGGCACGACGAACGGCCGCGCCTGCGCCCACTTGCGCGGCGCCGCCGACTCGAACGAGCGCATGTACGAGCGGTAGTCGCGGGTGTCCGTGAGCCCGCCCTCGTCGCCCACGACGGGATCGGCCGCGACCATCCGCGCGAGCTCGTCGAGGCCGTAGCGATCGACGACGTCGAGGCTCGCGGGATGCACGCCGCGCCGCCAGCGGTCGTCGCCGGGCCGCGACGTCGCGAGCTCGTCGAGGTGCGACCACGGGGGCCGGGCGTCGGATGCGGCCTCGAGCGGCGCGATGCGGTAGCCGAGCGCGCGGTACATCGCCGCGACCGCCTCCGTCGAGCACGCGACGATCGCCGTCTGCGGCGTCGGCACGAGGCGCGACGCCGTGGCGTGCTCGATCGCCTTGAGCGTGAGCTCGGCGAACCGATCGGTCGGCGGCACGTCGACGACGGGCACGACGACCGAGGGGATGCGCTCGACGTGCGCGAGGATCTCGATCGCCGCCTCGCGCCGGTTGCCGGGGAAGGGGTTGCGGCGCGTCGACGACTGGTTGGCGCTCGTCACGGCCCAGACGACGACGGTGTGCGGCGCCATGGCGATCGGCACGCCGTCCTCGTCGCGCTCCTCTCCGGTGAGGATGCGCCGCAGCGCGCGCACCTGGAAGCGCGTGAGCAGGTGGTGGCGCCCGGGGAGGATGACCATCGAGGGCGCCGATGCGGGATGCGGCACGACGATGGCCTCGTCGGCGCCCACCGTCGCCGCCTCCCCGGAGTGCGGTGCGGGAACGAGGGGCACGACGGTCGACGGGGCGGCCGCGGGGTCGGCGGCCGCTCGGTCGTGGCCCCTCACGCCCTCGACGCCTTGGCGGCCTTCGCCGCCGCCTTGGCGGCCTGCTTCGTGGCGCGGACGCGCTGCAGCGAGTCGGCGTCGACGATGTCGGCGACCGAGCGGTACGCGCCCTCCTCGCCGTAGGCGCCCGCGGCATCCCGCCACCCCGCGCCGTCGAAGCCGCGCTGCTTGCCGAGCAGCGCGAGGAAGATGCGCGCCTTCTGGTCGCCGAACCCGGGCAGCGCCTTGAGGCGGCGCAGCACCTCGGCCCCGTCGGGTGCCCCGCGCGTCCAGATCGCGGCGGCGTCGCCATCCCACTCGTCCACGATCGCCCGCGCGAGGTCCTGCACGCGCGTCGCCATCGAGCCGGGGAAGCGGTGCACGGCGGGCTTCTCGGCCATGACCTCGGCGAACGCGTCGGCGTCCATGCCGGCGATGCGCTGCGGGTCGAGGTCGCCGAGGCGATCGTGGAGCTTCGCGGGTCCGGCGAACGCCGTCTCCATCGTGATCTGCTGGTCGAGCAGCATGCCGGTGAGCAGCGCGAACGGGTCGTCGGAGAGCAGGCGATCGGCGGCGTCGTCGCCCGTGATGTGGAGCGCGGAGGTCATGCTCTCAGCATCCCGCATCCATGCGGCTCGCGGCAGCCGCTTGCCTCGGCGCCTTCGTTGCGAGGTACGCATCTCGCGCGCAGGTACGCCGATCGCAGTACCTCGCGACGAGGTGCGTACCTCGCAACGCGAGATGGGTACCTCGCTGCGAGACGGGTACCTCGGAACCGCGGCGACGAGGGCGTCGTCAGATGCCGAAGAGCGCCTTGCCGAAGACGATGAGCACGATGCCCATCGCGGCGAGCAGCACGCACACGCCCATCGCCGTCCAGCCGAGCACGCGGTTGCGCGGCGCTGACTGCTCGAGCTGGCGCGCGCCGAGCGCGTAGATCGTGGGGATGCCGGCGCCGAGCAGCAGCCCGACCGTGAGCACCGCGACGATGGAGACGAGCAGGGCGGAGAGGTCGAACATCACGCACCGTCCTTCGAGCGGCGGCGCTTGCGGGGCTTCGCGACGGGTGCGATGCCGGACGCGACCGTCGACAGCTCGCGGTCGATCGCCTTCTTGCGCTCGCGCTTGACCTGCTTGCGCTCCTCCTTGGGCAGCGCATCCCAGTCGTCGCCGACGTTCGCGTGGTCGACGTGGCTCTGCCGCGACCGCAGCCACATCGCCGCGCACGCGACGATGAGCACGGCCGTGATGACGACGGCGCCCCACAGGTGCCCGAACAGGCCGGCGATGAGGAAGCACACGGCGCCCACCGCGCCGGCGGCTGGCAGCGTCACGATCCACGCGAGCAGCATGCGCCGCGCGACCGACCAGCGCACGGTCGCGTCGGTGCGCGCCATGCCCGAGCCGATGACGGAGCCGGATGCGACGTGCGTCGTCGACAGCGGCAGGCCGAGGTGGCTGGAGGTGAGGATGATCGACGCGCTCGAGAAGTCCGCCGACATGCCCTGCCGGGGCGAGATGTCGACGATGCCCTTGCCGAGGGTGCGGATGACGCGCCAGCCGCCCATGTACGTGCCGGCGGCGATCGCGAGCGCGCAGACGACCCGGATCCACAGCGGCATGTCGGCGTCGGGGTCGAGCGACCCGTGCGCGACGAGGGCGAGGAAGATGACGCCCATCGTCTTCTGCGCGTCGTTCGTGCCGTGCGCGAGCGACATGAGCGACGCGGCGCCGATCTGGCCCCATCGGAAGCCGCGCTGCTCCGTGCGCGTCGAGATGCGTCGCGTGACGCGGTGCACGAGCCACGTGCCGGTGAAGGCGACGAGTCCGGCGATGACGGGCGCGAGGAGCGCGGGGATGAGGATCTTCTGCGCCACGCCGCCCCACAGCACGCCCGTGAGGCCGAGCGCGGCGATCGTCGCGCCGATGAGGCCGCCGAAGAGCGAGTGGCTCGACGACGACGGGAGGCCGAACAGCCACGTCAGGACGTTCCAGATGATGGCGCCCGTGAGCCCGCACAGCACGATGAGCATCAGCGACTCGCCGTCGACGCCCGTGAGGTCGACGATGCCGGAGCCGACGGTGCGTGCGACCTCGATCGACAGCATGGCGCCGACGAGGTTGAGGGACGCCGACAGCGCGACCGCGACCTTGGGCTTCAAGGCGCCGGTCGCGACCGAGGGGGCCATGGCGTTCGCCGTGTCATGGAAGCCGTTCGTGAAGTCGAACGCCAGCGCCACGAGGACGACGATCACGAGGATCGCGAGCTCCTGCATCGACCTCGATCATTCACCATCCGTTCACCGTCTGTCGACCTGAGGCGACGGATCGGCTGGCCATCGGAGGGCTGGGACCAGCCGAGGGAGGGTCGGCAGGCGGACGCGCAGGGGCCGCGTCCCGCGCGCACGTGCTCGCCGGGGCCGCGGTCGCAGCGCCCGCATCCGTCGATCGGCGTCCGTCCCGCGATGGATGCGCCGTCCAGCGCGCGTGCGTAGCGTCGCGGCATGGACATCCAGGCGACCATCCCCGAGACCGTGCTCCTGCTCGCCCTCGACGACGAGACGGGCAAGCCCGTGCTCGACTCGACCACGCTGCTGCAGACCCTCGGCGGCGCCGGCCTCGCCGAGCTCGTCGTGCGCGGCCGCCTGCGCCTCGCCGAGGAGGGCGAGCCGGGCGGCACGAAGCCCGGCCGGTTCGTGGCGTCGACGTCGGTCGTCGAGCCCGAGCTCGAGGCGTTCGTCGAGCACGCCGAGGGGCGGAAGTCCTCGGATGCGCTCGCGCGGGTCGTGGGATGGGGCGGCTCGCGCTCGGTCGCGTCGCGGCTGCGCGCCGAGCTGCTCGGCGAGCTCGTGGCCGAGGGGGCGTTGACGCACGCGGAGACGCGCTGGCTCGGCATCGCGTGGTCCGAGCGGTGGGAGCGCGGCGCCCGCACCGAGCGCGAGGACGCGATGCAGGCCCGCGCGCGGGCGCTGCTGCAGGACGGGCAGCCGACGCCCGCCGACGAGCGGCTCGTCGCCGCGCTCGCGATCCTGCACGGCGCGAAGGCGCTGCCGAAGGTCTTCGCCGACCTCGACGCGACGGCGCTGCGGGCTCGCGCCGACGACCTCGCGCGCGGATCGTGGTCGAGCGAGGTCGTGCGCAAGGCCATCGAGGCGATGCAGGTGGCGATGATGGTCGCGACGACGGTGCCGATCGTCACCGCGACGTCGAGCTGACCCTCGGCTCAGAAGCACCCGTCGTCGTCGATGGGCATGCGGGCTCCTTCGCTCGGGTGGCGCGGGCGGGATCGCCCGCACTCGAGGCGACGCAGGCGAGCCCACTGGGTCGGTCGATCCCGTGGACGCTTCCGGCTCCGCCCTGCGCGAACCGGCCCCGGATCCCAGGCTCCGGCCAAGGTTCGCGGCCGACGATGGAGGCATGACCACGACTCGTCGCCGTTCCAACGCCGCGGCCTGGATCGCCTTCTGGACCGGGCTCGCAGGGCTGCTGCTCATGCCCATCCCGCTTTTCATCGGCCTCATCCTCGGCGGCGGCCTCTCGCTCGTCGCCGCGGTGTTCGCCGTCATCGGCCTGCTCAAGGGCCTCGCGCGCGGCGGCGCGGGCATCGCGCCGGTCGTCTTCGCCGCGATCTTCATCGCGCTCACGTGGGGCGGCATCTCGATCGGCGGCGGCACGGTCTGGTAGCGGCCCGGCGCCGCCGGCTGTCGCGTCGCGCTCCACCGCGCGACCGAGATGCCAGGATCGCGGCATGGGCGAGACGGATGCGCGGCACGAGCCGCATGACGAGGGCGTGCTGGGCAGGCTCAACTGGCTGCGCGCGGGCGTGCTGGGCGCGAACGACGGGATCGTGTCGGTCGCGGCGGTGCTCGTGGGCGTCGCGGGCGTCACGACGCAGACGGGCCCGCTCGTGACGGCGGGGGCTGCCGCGCTCGTCGGCGGTGCGATCTCGATGGCGCTCGGCGAGTACGTGTCGGTGTCGTCGCAGCGCGACAGCGAGCGCGCCCTCATCGCGCTCGAGCGGCGCGAGCTGGAGGAGGACCCGGAGGGCGAGCTCGCCGAGCTCGTGGGCCTCTGGGAGCAGCGCGGCCTCGACCACGAGACCGCGACGCTCGTCGCGACGCGGCAGACCGAGCACGACGCCCTGCAGGCGCATCTCTCGATGGAGCTCGGCATCGACGAGGAGACCGTGACGAGCCCGTGGCAGGCGGCCGCCGCATCCTTCCTTGCCTTCTCCGTGGGCGGCATCCTGCCACTCGCGGCGATCCTGCTCGCGCCCGTCGACGTGCGCGTGTGGGTCGCGATCGCGGTGGTGCTCGTCGCGCTCGGCGTCACGGGCGCGCTCGGCGCGCGCCTCGGTCGTGCGCCATGGCAGCGGGCCACGGTGCGCGTCGTCGTCGGCGGCGGCATCGCCCTCGCCGTGACCTACGGCATCGGCTCGCTGCTGGGCGTCGCCGGCGTCGGCTGACGCTCGATGCCGATCGAGCCTGACGCGACGAGTCGAGTGCGGAGTAGCATGCTCCCGTCAGGCTGCGACGAGGCAGCCGGCGCTCGGAAAAGGGGCGCTGATCCGCACCGCCGCATGGCGCGCGGCGAGACACATACGGAATCCATCCGTCCCTGCTCTCGAGAGGCCCCGCCATGCCCATCGTCTCCGCGCACGTCGCCCACGCGCTCGCCGCCCACGCCGACACCGTCTTCGGCGTCATGGGCAACGGCAACGCCTATCTGCTCGACGCCGTCGAGCGCGACACCGACATGACGTTCGTCGCCGTGCGGCACGAGGCGGGCGGCGTCGTCGCCGCGGACGTGCACCAGCGCGCGTCGGGCCGCCTCGCCGTCGCCACCGCGACCTACGGCGCGGGCTTCACGAACACGCTGACGCCGCTCGCCGAGGCCGTGCAGGCGCGCGTACCGCTCGTGCTCGTCGTCGGTGACGAGCCCACGACGGGCGCGCGGCCGTGGGACGTCGACCAGGTCGCGCTCGCCGCCGCCGTCGGCGCGCGCACCTGGGTCGTCGGCCTCGCCGACCCTGCAGGCACGACCCTCGACGCCATCGAGCACGCGCTCGCGCACCGCACCGCCGTCGTCGTGGCGCTCCCCTACGACATCGCCGCCGCGGACGCCGGCCCCCTGCACTCGCTGCGCGAGCTCGCGCTGCCGTCGCGCGTGCCGCCGACGGCATCCGAGGTCGACGCGGTCGCGCACCTGCTCGCCGGCGCCGAGCGCCCCGTGATCCTCGCGGGCCGCGGCGCGTGGCTCGCGGGCGCCGGCGCTGCGATCGACGCCGTGGCGGATGCGGTCGGCGCACTCACGACCGCGAGCGCCCTGGGCCGCGGACTCGTGGCGCGCGACGAGCACGACCTCGGCGTCGCGGGCGGCTTCGGCGCCGAGGCGGCGATGGCGCTCGTGCACGAGGCGGACGTCGCGCTCGTCGTCGGCGCATCCCTCAACCAGTTCACGATGCGCTTCGGGGAGCTGTTCGGCGAGGATGCGCACGTCGTGCAGGTCGACGTGTCGACCTCGGCGACGAACGCGCGCGTCGACACGTTCGTCCACGGGGACGCCCGCCTGACGCTCGAGGCGATCGCCGCGGCGCTCGACGGGATCGGCGAGCCCGCGGCCGGATGGCGCGCGTCGGTCGACGCCGTCGCGGCCCGCCGCCAGGAGCGCGGCGACGGCATCGCCGCCGACGGTCGGCTCGACCCGCGCACCGCCGCGGCGCGCATCGGCGAGCTGCTGCCCGCGGACCGCGTCGTCGTGACCGACGGCGGCCACTTCCTCGGCTGGGCGAACATGCACTGGCCCGTCGCGGCGCCCGACCGGCACCACATGGTCGGCACCGCGTACCAGTCGATCGGGCTCGGGTTCCCGTCGGTGCCCGGCGCCGCCGTCGCGCATCCGGACGCCACGATCGTGCTCGCGACCGGCGATGGTGGCGGTCTCATGGCGCTCGCCGACCTCGAGTCGGCGGTGCGCGTCGCGGGCGGCCGCGGCGTCGCGACGGTCTGGAACGACGCCGCCTACGCCGCCGAGACGACGCTGTACGGAGGCAAGGGCCTCGCCGAGCCGCCGATGCTGATCCCCGAGGTCGACTTCGCCAGCCTCGCGACGGCCGTGGGCGCGGAGGGCGTCGTCGTGCGCACGATGGACGACCTCGAGCGCCTCGGCACCTGGGCGCAGGAGGATCCCGCCACGCGCCGCTTCCTGCTGCTCGACCTGCGCATCTCGCGCGAGGTCGTCGCGCCGTACCAGGAGGAGATCATGCGCGTGAACCAGTCGCCGACCAGGGCGCAGATCGCCGCGGAGCCGGTGCCGGCCTGACCCCGTCGGTCCGCGCAGTACGTCCGCTCGGCGTCTAGGCGAGCGTGCGCCGGCGCGCGCCGACACCGCTCCCCGTTCCGTCTCGCAGGCGATCCCGCCTCTGGAGGGAGCATCCCCCTCCCGAGCCGAGATCACCTGCGAAACGCACGCGGCAACCGCTCTGACCGCCGTTCTGCAGGCGATCCGGGTGGGTCGAGGGAAGATGCCCCTCCACCACCCGGATCGCCTGCGAATCGCGCGCAGCGACAACCGGGACTTGCGTTTCGCAGGTGATCTCGGCTCTGGAGGGAGCATCGCCCTCGCGGTCCGGGATCGCCTGCGAAACGCGCGTGACAGCGACCGGGGACTTCCGTTTCGCAGGTGATCCCACCTCACGAGGGAGCATCCCCCTCCCGAGCCGAGATCGCCTGCGAAGGGACGCGGCAACGGCGCGGACCTTGCGAGACGCACCGCGGACGAGCCGGCGACGCGCGCCGCGCGTCAGTCGCGCAGCACCCGCAGGTGGGCCATCGACCCGTACTGCTCCTGCAGCAGCGCGAGCTGCTCCGGGTCGTGGAAGCGCGCGATGCCGCGGCCGTGGTCCTTCGCGACCTCGATCGCGAAGCGCACGGCCTGCTCGACGTCGTGCAGGTCGGTCGCGCCGGTCGCCGATCCGGGCACGGCGGTCTCCGCCACGATCGCCACGCCCACGACGGGTGCCGCCGTCGCAGTCGCCGGCTGCACGAGCGAGTTCACGTGGTAGACGCCGTTGCCGTACGGCGTGATGTCCTGCATCGTGATCGGCATCACGACGGGCGACCGGCCCGTCGATCGGCTCACCACGTCGAGCAGCGACTCCGACACCCGCAGGATCCAGCCGTCGACGATCGTCGGCGTGATGGCGATGCCCTTCGCGTTGCAGATGCGGTTGCCCTTCGTGGTGTCGATCGAGAGGATCGCGTCCATCTCGTCGGTCACCTCGTGCGCGTTGCTCGTCTGCTGCGCGACGACCGAGCCCATGAACGGCACGGGATCGTGCGGCTGGGTGGGGGCGTCGGGGTCGATGTGCGTCGCGACGATCACGTCGCCGGGCAGGCGCTCGCCACGTCGCGCCATGTCGAGCAGCTTCGCCGCGATCGTCACGGCTGCGAGCGCACCGTCGCCGTCGCTCACGAAGCCGATCTGCTCGGGCCGCGCGCCGAGGCCGCCGAGGCGTCCGAGGATGCCGAGCGTGGGCGCCGCGCCTCCTCGCGCCGTGCCGTCGGTGCCGGGGATGCGCACGCGCACGAAGTCCGTCTCGCCACCGTCGCCCGCGACGACGTCGACCTCGACGTCGACGCCCGGATCGATGGCGCGCAGGTGCGCCGCGACCGTCGCCCCGCGCACGGCGGGGTCGTCGAGCAGGTCGTAGGCGGCGATGAGATGGCTCCAGGACATCGGTGGATGGCTCCTCGTGGTGGGTCGCGGGCGCGACGGGATGGGATGCGCTCGGTCGTCGCATCCCAGATGGATGGGTGGATGGGGCGGGCGCGCGCTCAGCCGCACGCGACGGTCATGCAGTGACGCCGAGCGCCTCGGCAGCGAGCCGCGCGGCGACGGATCGTGCGACGACGACGGGCAGCCCCGTCTCATCGGCCACGGCGTCGCGCATGGCGGCGGTGTAGCCGAAGCAGTCCAGCGCGACGACGCGGGCGCCAGCGGCAGCGAGCTCTGCCGCGGCGGTGCGCAGCGTCGCCTCGTCGTCCGTGTAGGGCGACGCGATGGCCACGTGCACGGGCACGTCGTCGCCGAGCACGCGGGCGAACTTCGCGGTGGTGTCCGCCCGCTGCGCCTCGAGCGGCGCGACGATGCCGACGGGGCGGCCGATGGGCGCGACCGCCGCGAGCGCGTGCGCGATGATGCGGTCGGGCACGAAGAGCGGCACGTCGAGCGCGATCGCCGGGAACGGCCCCGTGCATGCCAGGAGCACCGCATCCGTCTCCCCCGCGACGCCGCGCAGCACGTCGGGCAGCCGCCGCATGACGGCTGCCTCGCCGATGATCGCCGAGCCGCCGTCGGCCAGCCGCGTCGTGAGCGTGTGGTCGCCCGCCTGCGGCGCGAACGACGCGATCGTGGCGGCGTCGCAGCCGTCGAGCACGCCGCGCTCGACGAGCTGCACGCCCGGCAGCAGCGCCTCGAGCTCCGGCGTCAGGTCGATGCGGGGCGTCTGGCCGATCGTGACGACCCCGAGCCGCATGCCCATCACGACTTCCACAGGATCGAGCCGACCGCGTTGACGGAGTCGCCGGCGATGAGGCCGGCGCCCACGAGCGCCGTCTCCTGCTCGCCTCGCTCGCCGCGGTAGCGGCGCCAGGCGACGCGCACGACGAGCGCGCCGAGCACGAGCCAGCCCGCGTTGGGCGTCGCGACGAGCAGGCCCGTCGCGAGCAGCACGCCCATCTGACGCCGCGGACCGCCGATGAGCTGCACGAGCGCGCCGGGGATCGCCCAGATGAGGATGTTCACGAGCGTCGCGGGATCCGTGAGGCCGGCCTGGATCGTCTCGGCGTAGACGAGGGACGTGGGCGGCAGCCTGCCGTCGTCGAACAGCGACGGCCACACGAGCGCGACGATGCCGATGGCGACGACGAAGCCGAGGATCGAGGCCTTGAGCTGCTCGCGCCGGCCGTCGAGCTCGAAGGCCGTGTACGGGCGGCGTTCGCGCCGCAGGATCCAGCCGGCCTTGAAGTCGTAGCCCATGTCCGCGAACGCGGGGCCCGTCGAGGCGCAGTAGCCGACGAGCAGCGCGAGCGGGATCGCCGGCAGCTGCAGCAGCAGGCCGAGGATGAGGAAGATGAGCGTGACCGCGAAGGCCGGGAACCAGCCGGCGTGCATCGCGGCGAGGCCCACGATGAGCTCGTGGACGAGCGCAGCGACGGCGGCGAAGAGCGCGAAGCCGAGCACGCCCCACCACGGCAGCTCCGCCCAGACCCCGCCGACGACCGCGAGCACGATGCCGCCGAGGAAGAAGAGGCCGAAGCCCGACGTGAGGGTGCGGCGCAGCACCCGGTCGGTGACGGTGGGTGCGAGCGAGGGGTCGAGGCTCGCCGCCTCGCGCTCCGCCTCGATGCGCTCGCGCTGCCGCCTCGTGGTCTTGCCGGCGAGGATGACGACGATCTGCCCGAGGGCCACGATCGCCGCGCCGACCATGACGCCGTGCGGCACGTAGAGCGAGCCGAGCGTCACGCCGAGCACGTCGGGCGCGTACTGCGCGGCGAGCAGGCCGAGCGCGAACATCACGAGCGCCCAGACGTTGCCGATCATGGCGATGCCGGCGGCCGACATGGGCAGGCCGAGGAGCGACGCGACGAATCCGACGACGCCGCCGCTCGCGAGCAGCAGCGCGTGCCTCCCGCCGCGGTCGCCGGCGCGGATGGTCTCGGCGGCGGCGACGCCGGGCGGCCACGCCGCGCTCGCGGGCAGCATGCTCGAGCCGTACGCGCGGTAGAGCACGAACACGTCGATGACGAGCCCGAGGCTCGCGCCGAGCAGCATGGGCCACACGAGGTCGGGGCGCCCGAAGAGGAACGGGATGGCCATCGGCGTGAGCAGCGAGTTCGCCGCCGCGAACGTCGCACCGGAGATCGACGACTGCACGAGGTTCTGGCGATTGACGTCGCGCATGCGGTGGAGGCCAGCGAAGCCGATGCGTCCGATGAGCATCGCGATGACCGCCCCGATGACGCTCGTGTTCGGCGAGACGCCGAGCGTCGTGATCATGTGGATGCCGATCACGGCGCCCAGCACGCTCACGAGCAGGATGATGACGGCCGTGCCGGGCGCGAACGCGCGGGGGTGGCGCTCGTCGGCGGCGACCTCGGTGCGGGTGTCGTCGGGTGCAGTCATGGTGGGTCCTTCGCAGGGGCTTCGAACGCGTCCCCGTCCTGGCACCATGCGCCCGGGTCGCGCGGACCTGCAACTCCATCCCACTATGTGGGAGTTACAGTCACATTACGGGCGCTTCGTCGCTATCGTGGCCGTCGTCGAGGAGGGCCGATGACACGAGGGCACGACGCATCACCGCTGCAGACGGTCGACCGCGCGCTCGAGGTGCTGCTCTCGTACAGCGCCACGCGGCGCGACTGGGGCGTGTCCGAGCTCGCCGACCACCTCGGGCTGCCGCGCTCCACGAGTCAGCGGCTGCTCGCCGCGCTCGCCGCCCGCGGGTTCCTCGTCGCCGATCCGACGACGCGGCGCTACAGCCTCGGGCCCGCCATGTGGCACATGGCCGCGCTGTGGGAGCGCTCGGGCGGGCTCGCCCGACTCGCCGAGACCGTGCTCGACGGCCTGGCGCGCGCCACGGGCCGCACGGCATCCTTCACCGTGCCCGACGGCTTCCACGTGCGCTGCATCGCCGCGATCGACGGCGAGCAGGGCCCGGTGCGCTCGCATCCGCTCGTCGGCGACCTCTACCCCGCGCACGCAGGTGCCACGTCCCGGGCCTACTTCGCCTTCCTCGACCCGCTCGTGCGCCGCAACATGCTCACGGGCCGTCCGTTCTCGCGCTTCACCGAGCTCACGGCCGTCGACGAGGTCGAGCTCGAGCGGCGCTTCGACGAGGCCGTGCGGCAGGGATGGGCCCGCTCCGAGGGCGAGTACGACGCGACGACGCGCGCGATCGCCGTGCCCGTGCGCATCGGCACGACGCCCGTCGGATCCATGTCGCTCGTCGAGCCGAAGGTGCTCGACTTCCCCGACGAGCTCGACGAGCACGTCGGCGCGCTGCAGGACGCGGCGGCGACGCTCGCGAACCTGCTCTCCAACCGCCAGCCTCCGCCCGCGCAGCGCGACTGGCGGCGCGGGCGCTCGCGCGTGGCGACGACCTGATGCATCCCGATCGAGAGGCGTCCATGCGACTGCTGCTGCTGTCCAACTCCACGAACCACGGCTCGGGCTATCTCGAGCACGCGATGGACGTCGTGCTCGAGCACCTCGGCGGCGCGGCGCTGACGTTCGTGCCGTACGCGCTCGCCGACCACGACGCCTACGAGGCGAAGGTCGCGGGCGCCCTCGCACCGCGCGGCGTCGCGGTTCGCGGCCTGCATCGCGCCGCGGATCCCGTGGCGGCGATCGCGGATGCCGAGGCCGTGTTCGTCGGTGGCGGCAACACGTTCCGACTGCTGCGCACGCTGCAGCGCCTGGGGCTCGTCGCCCCGCTCGTCGAGCGCGTGCGCGCCGGCATGCCGTACATGGGCGCGAGCGCGGGCACGAACGTCGCGGGCGCCAGCATCCGCACGACGAACGACATGCCGATCGTCGAGCCCGACGGCTTCGAGGCGCTCGGCCTCGTGCCGCTGCAGCTGAACCCGCACTACCTCGACGCCGACCCGACCTCGACGCACCAGGGCGAGACGCGCGAGCAGCGGCTCGCCGAGTTCCTCGAGGAGAACGACGCGACGGTGCTCGGCCTGCGCGAGGGCACATGGCTGTCGGTCGCCGGCGATGCCGCAGCGATCGGCGGCACCGCGGTGTCGCTCGCCGCACCCGGCCCCGCCATCGTGCTCTCGCGCGACGCGGCGCCGCGCGAGGTCGCCGGCGACGTGTCGTGGCTGCTCGACCAGCAGCCGCGGTTCGACGTCGGCGCCGGGGCGTAGGCCCGCGCTCGCGCGGCGACCTGCGCGTCGGCGCTCGCGTTCCGCAGGCGATCCCGGCCCACGAGGGAGCATCGCCCTCGTGAGCCGGGATCGCCTGCGATGCGCGGGGCCCGGGACGCAGGACCCGGGATCGCGCATCGCTCAGGCGCCGTCGCGCACGGCGCGCACGAAGCCCTGCACGTGCTCGGCGAGCGCGGCGATCCGACGCTCCATCGCCGCCTCCACGTCGAAGCCGACGGAGCGGGCGGTCGGCAGCGTGCGCACGTTGACGCTGCACTCGAACGCGGCGCAGACGAGCGTCGACATCGAGTCGCCCTTCCGGCCCGCCGCGCCTGCCCGGCGCGCGTTGAACGACACGACGTCGTTCGGCAGGGTGACGTCCTCGCACCACGAGCACTGCGGCCGCACGCGCGTGGCGGCCTCCGTGCGCTGGAGGGCGACGCCGAGGTGCTCGCCGTCGACCTGGGCGATCACGAAGCCGACGCGGGGTCGACGGGCGTCGCGCCAGCCGAGGTACTCGAGGCGCGACCAGTCGAGGTCGAGGTCCGGCAGGGGGATGCTCGTCCGCTCCTTCTTGGAGACGTTGACGAAGGAGGCGCGCACGAGCGCGCCGTCGATGGGCTGCATGACGATCCTGTTCGAGGAGGGTCCGCGGTCGCGGACCGTGGATGGGTGGATGCGCGAGCGGGAGGCTCGCGCGCGGGTCGCCGCACGCGGCGACGCGCGCCTACCCGAGGTCGGCGGGTGCGCCGCCGACGACCTCCATCCACCCGATGGGCATCGCGAGCGAGTCATGCATGCGCACGAGGCTACTCCTCGGCGCGCGGGGAGGTGGCGGGTGGAAGGATCGAGGCATGGCCGACGCGCGACCCAAGTACCAGCGCCTCGTCGACCGACTCCGCAGCACCATCGCCGACATGCCGGTCGGCGCGTCGGTGCCGAGCGAGCGAGCGCTGGCCGACGACGCCGGCGTCTCGCGCATGACGGCACGCAAGGCGCTCGACGCACTCGAGGCGGAGGGGCTGCTGCGGCGCGAGGTGGGCCGCGGCACCTTCGTCTCCCGGCCGGCGGTGAGCCTGCCGCTCATGCTGACGAGCTTCAGCGAGGACATGCGTGCGCGCGGCCTCGAGCCCTCGTCGCGGCTGCTCGACGCCTCCAGCCTCGCAGCGGACGCCGAGCTCGCCGCCGTGTTCGACGTCGCGGTCGGCGAGCCGCTCGTGCGCGTCGACCGGCTGCGGCTCGCGGACGGCGTGCCGTTCGCGATCGAGCGCAGCACGCTGCTCGAGAGCGCGGTGCCCGGCCTGCTCGACGCCGACCTCGCGCATGCGTCGCTCTACGAGCTGCTCGATCGCGAGCACGGCATCCGGTTCGACGCCGGCCGGCAGAGCATCCGCGCGGCGATCGTGCGCGCGGACGACGCGGCGATCCTCGAGCTCGGCTCGGGCGATGCGGTGCTCGAGCTCGTGCGCACGTCGATCGCGGCGGGCGTCGTCGTCGAGCACACCGTCTCGACCTACCCCGGCGACCGCTTCGAGCTGTCGGCGAGCATCGCCCCCGTCACGGCCGACGGCTCGGTGCGCAGCGCCCTTCGCGCCCGCTGACCCGCCGCACCCTCGCGGAGTCGAGGCCCTCGGCCTCAGGTGCGGTCGCATCCGGTCGACGCCCTCGACGCTGCGAAGGGGGTGCGCGGACGGCGCGGGGTCAGCGCAGCTCGGGGATGCGCGGGGACAGGGCGTCGAAGAGCGCCTGGTTCGCGCCGTCGGAGCCGACGACGTTCGCCGACCGCCAGCGCGGCGCCTCCGGCCAGCGGTCGTGCACCGCGCGCAGGATCGCCGTCCACAGCGCCGTCGTCACGAGGCTCGACGTGGGCGCCGTGACGGGCGCGTCGAACGGCCACGACGCGTCGCCGGCGCGCACCTGCGTGTCGAGCACGATGCTCGCGACGTCGACGAGCCGCACCGGCGCACGATCCGTCGGAGCAGCGGCGTTCGCGGCGCGCGACGTGAGCGCGATGACCGTCGCCCCCGCCTCGGCGCCGACCTGCGCGATCTCGACCGGGTAGGGATTCGCGCCCGAGTTCGAGATCACGAGCACGACGTCGCGCGCCTCGATGGCGGCGGCCTCGGCGACGCTGCGGCCGAGCCCGGGCTCGCGCTCCGCCGCCGTCGCCGACGACGCCCCGGCGAAGGGCAGCACCCGCTCGTGCCACAGCGGCTGCACGAACGCGAGGCCGCCTGCGCGGAAGAACGCCTCCATGACCGCGGCGAGCGAGTGGCCCGCCCCGGCCGGCCGCACGAGCCCGCCGGCCCGCCCGGTCGCGACGATCGCGTCCGCCGCGGCATGGATGTCGCCCTCCGCGTCGGCGACGACCGCCCGCAGCCCGTCGAGCACGTCGTCGATCACAGCCAGCCCTTCGCGCGCAGCGCATCCGCGATCCGCTGCTCGACGTGGCGTCGGTCGACGAACGAGTCGATCGGCACCATGACGGGTGCGAGGTCGCCGAGCTCGTCGAGGTACGTCGCCTGCGCCACGACGACGTCGGCCGTGGCGCTGCGGGCCGACGAGACGTCGGTGTGGTCGAGGCGCGCGGCGACCCCGAGGTCGGCGAGCGCCGCCTCGGCCGTCGTGCGCAGGATGAGGCTCGATCCCATGCCCGCGCCGCACACCGCGAGCACGCGCAGCTCGGCGGGCCTGGCCGCATCCGCCGCGGCGCTGCGCTGCGCGACGGCGGCACCGTCGCCGCCCGCGGGTGCTCCGTCGGCGCCGACGAGCACGGGCTCGGGCTCCTCGACCGACTCGAGCACCTCGCGGCCGCCGCCGCGACGGCCGAGCACGACGAGCACGACGACCGTGATCGCGAGCACGACGCCCGCGATGACCCACACGCCGCCGGCACCCAGCGGCGCGAGCAGCGAGCCGAGCCCGAGCAGGATCCAGCCGACGGCGTACCAGTCGGGGTCGGCGAGCGTGGCGAGCTCGGGCGCCGTCGAGCCGTACAGGCCCCAGCCGATCCACTGGCCGAACGCGAGCACGACGCCGTTCAGCAGGCCGCCGAAGACCGCCCCGCGCCAGCCCGCGACGGCGTTGCCGAAGACGCCGCCCGCGCCACCGCCGAAGAACAGCATGATCATCGGCGGCACGAGCACGAACCAGCCTGCGAGCGCGAAGACGCCCATGAGCACGAGGAAGACGACGGTCGAGGTGATGAAGCCCACCATGACCGACGTCGGCCCCTTCGTGAACGTGACGGGGATGTCGAGGGCAGGCTTCGTGCCCGGCAGCACCTTCTCCGACAGGCCGCGGAACGCGGGCACGATCTCGGCGAGGAACATGCGCACGCCGAACAGCAGGATCGCGATGCCGGCGGCGAAGCGCAGCGCCTGCAGCAGCCCCCACACCCACGGCAGCACGGCGGAGCCGGCCATCTGCTCCTCGACGATCGCGGCATCCGCGAACGCGATGGCGACGAGCATGATGATGCCCGTCACGAACGCGGTCGAGACGGTGATGTCCTTGAAGAACGACAGCGCCTTCGGCAGCCGCAGCCGCTCGGAGTCGTGGCGCACGGGGTCGCCGAGACGCAGCGCGCGGGCGCCGTAGCCGGCTGCGAGCGCGAGCGTCGACGTCGTGTGCGCGAGTCCGACGGAGTCGTCGCCCATGACCTTGCGCATGAGCGGCTGCGTCCAGAGCGGCTGCAGCACCCAGTAGCAGGCGATGATGACGGCGCCGGCGCCCGCGACGATCCAGCGGTCGACCTCGCCGAAGGCCTCGACGATCGTCGCGGCGAGCACGACGGCCATCCAGTACATGAGGTGACCCGTGAGGTACACGAACCGCGCGGCCGGGAAGACGCGCACGATGAGCAGGTGCACGACGAAGCCGCCGGCGATGATGAGCGGCACGACGGATCCCGGCCCCTCGTTGAACTCGGCGAGGGTCGACTCGGCGGCCGGCGGCTCCAGGCCCATGGCGCTCGAGACGATGGCCTGGAAGGCGACGAGGCCGCCGACGAACAGATCGATGCCGATGTTGAGGATGACCACGCCGATCGTCGCGCGCATCGCGCCGCCGACGACCTCCTCGATCGGCTTGCGCTGCAGGGCGAGCCCGACGAGGGCGATGAGCCCGATGAGGATCGCGACCTGGCTGAACAGGTTGTCGGTGATGGTGCGGACGATGTCCTCGAAGACGCCCATGGGGTCCCCTCTCGGTGCTGGTCCCGAAATGGTATAGCCCACTTCGCGAGCGCGCCAGGCTCGTCACACGATCGTCACATCGCGAGCGCGAGCCATGTGCGCGGCGCAAGCGCCCCGAGCGGATGCGACGGGCGTGGAAGAGTGTCGGCATGGCGGCAGATCGCACGACCCTCGTCATCCTCGGCGCATCCGGAGACCTCACGTCCCGGCTGCTGCTGCCCGGCATCGCGACGCTGCTGCGCGCCCAGCCATCGCGCTCGCTCGAGATCGTGGGCGCCGACCTGCGCGACCTCGGGCAGGACGAGTGGCGCGAGCGCGTGCGCACGGCGATGACGCTCGCGCACGGCGCGGGCGACGACGCCGAGCTCGGCGCCGGCGCGCGCCAGGTGGTCGAGACGACGCGCTACGTCGCCGGGGACGCCACCGACGCGACCGCGCTGCGCGCGCTGCTCGACGGCGTCGACTGCGACCGGCTCGTGCTGTACTTCGCGCTGCCGCCGCAGATCAGCAGGAAGGTCTGCGAGGCGCTCGTCGAGGTCGGCGCGCCCAAAGGCGCGATCCTCGCGATCGAGAAGCCCTTCGGCTCGAGCCTCGCCGATGCGCGCGACCTCAACGCGCTCGTGCAGCGCATCGTGCCCGAGGACCAGATCTTCCGCATCGACCACTTCCTCGGGCTCTACACCGTGCTCAACCTGCTCGGCATGCGCTTCGCGAACCGCATCCTCGCGCCGCTGTGGGATCGCGAGTCGATCGAGCGGGTCGAGATCGTCTACGACGAGACCGTCGCCCTCGAGGGCCGCGCCGGCTACTACGACTCGGCGGGCGCGCTGCGCGACATGATCCAGAGCCACCTGCTGCAGGTGCTGGCGCTCGTGGCGATCGAGCCGCCTGCGACGGTCGACGCCCGCGACCTGCGCGACGCCATCGGGCAGGTGCTGCGCGCCGCACGCGTCGAGGATCCGACGAGGGATGCGCGCCGCGCGCGGTACACGGCCGGCCGCATCGGCGAGCGCCACGTGCCCGACTACGTCGAGGAGGAGAGCGTGGATGCCGCCCGCGGCACCGAGACCCTCGCCGAGGTCACGGTGCACGTCGAGAACCAGCGATGGGCCGGCGTGCCGTTCGTGCTGCGCAGCGGCAAGGCGATGGGGCGGATCCGCAAGCAGGCGGTCATCCACTTCCGCGAGCCGGCGCACGTGCCGCACGGGTTCGGCGGGCGACGCGAGGGCGACCGGCTCGTGCTCGACTTCCGCCCCGACTCCTTCGCGATCCACCTCACGACGAACGGCAAGGGCGATCCGTTCACGCTCGAGCAGTCGGTGCTGCGCGGCGAGCTCGGCGGCGGTCAGCTCGAGCCGTACGGCGAGGTGCTCGCGTCGATCCTCGACGGGGATCCGCGGCTCGCGGTGCGCGCGGACGCCGCGGAGGAGTGCTGGCGGATCGTCGAGCCCGTGCTGCGCGCGTGGAAGCGCGACGAGGTGCCGCTCGCCGAGTACCGCGCCGGGGGCACGGGACCGCGCGGCTGGGCGTCGAACGGCCCGTCGAAGGAGTAGTCGCTCGGGTCTCTCCGGGCGAGCACGTCACGGAGTCTCGCGACGGCTCGACCAGCTGGAGGTGGCGCATCTCGATGCGCTCGACCCTTCGAGGCTCGCTTCGCTCGCACCTCAGGGGCCGGTGCTCGGGGGGCCCACGCAGCCGGTCGAGGAGCGCGCGAGCCGCCAGGCGAGCACGCGTCACGAAACCACGCGACCGCCGCACCCGCCCAGCCACCCGCGCGGTCGCGTCGAGCAGGCACGTCACGTGGTCTCGCGACGGCTGCGGCCTGCGGCTGCGGCCTCCTCGACCAGCTGGGGGTGCAGACCCAGCGCCGCCCCTACTCGTCGACGAAGGGGATGTGCTTGAAGCGCCAGCCTCGCTCGATGGACGCGACGACGCCGGCGATCGTGATGCCGACGTTCCAGTCGGCCGGCAGGCGGATGGGCGAGACGAACGACCATCCGAGCCGATCGCGGACGGGCTCGAGGTTCGTGACGAGCTCGACGAGCTGCGGCAGCTCGAGGATCGCCGCGCCGACGACGATGGTGAACGAGACGGCCGCGACGACGGCGCTCGCGACGGGGAAGCGCTCGGCGAACCGTGCGCGACCGTGCTCGGCGGTCCCGCGCTCCGGCGTCATGCGACGCGCGCCCGACGACGTCACGAGCCGTGCGCGGCGCACCCGACCGGAGGCGATCCTCGCCTCGATGCGAGCGCCCGGCAGCTCGAAGCGCGCGGGGCTCGTCGCCTTCGCCACCTGCACGCCGTCGCGGTAGAGCTCGATGCGCTCCTCGCCGTCCGCCGAGTCCTGCTCGACGACCCAACGCGATCCGTCGTGGTCGATGCCGAGCTGCGTACGCCACAGGAACTGCACGTGCCGCATCGGCCGCAGCGCTCGTCCGTCCCCCGGCTTCGTCCGTCCCATGCCGGCGACGCTACGGACGCGCGCCTCGGCCCGCGTCATCCCTTCGACGCACGCGTCGGCCGCGGCATCCGCCGGTCGATGGATGCCGCGCGCGGGTCGGGACTGGCCACGAAGGGCTGCCCTTCGTGGCCGATGCCGACCGTTCGTGGCCAGCGTTCGACCGTGCGTGGCCAGTCCCGACCGTTCGTGGCCAGTGCCGACGGCGGCAGCCGATCGCCGCCGCACCGGCGCGCGCAGCAGGCGAGGTTAGGCTTGCCTCATGTCGCAGCGTCAGGAGGAGCACGCGCTCCGAGCGACCGCGACGCGCGACTCCCTGCCGGACCTGCTCGGCGGACGCCGCTCGGCGATCGAGGCGAGCATCCCGCCCGCCGCATTCCTCGTGGGCTGGCTCGCCGGCGGCGCGCTGCCCGGATCCCTGACACTCTGGCTCGGCTGCGGCGCCGCGGTGCTCGCATCCCTCGTCATCGCGATCGTCGGCCTCGCGCAGGGCCGACGCCCGCGAGCCGTCGTCGTCGGCCTCCTCGCGGTCGTCGTCGCCGCCCTCGTCGCCGCGCACACCGGCGAGGCGCGCGACTTCTTCCTCATCCGCCTGCTCTCGAACGCTGCGAGCGCCCTCGCATGGGCGGGATCGATCGTCGTGCGCTGGCCGCTGCTCGGCCTCATCGTCGGCGCCGTCGTCGGCACGCGCACGCGCTGGCGCCGCGACCCGGTGCTGCTGCGCGCCTACCAGCGGGCATCGTGGATCTGGGTGCTGCAGTACGTCGTGCGGCTCGCGGTGTTCGTGCCGCTGTGGTTGCTCGACCTGCCCGGCGCGCTCGCCTTCTTCCAGGCCGTCCTGACCTACCCGCTCGTCGCCGCGTGCCTCGTCGTCTCGGGCGTCGTCCTCGTCCGCTCCATCCCGCACGGGCACCCCGGCATCCGGCATCCGCGCGCGCCCGAGGAGCGGGCGGCGACCGCATCCGGCACGCCGGACGACGCCTGAGGGTCTTGTGAGCCCGCCGCGCCCGGGGCTACCCTCGTGGCCAAGCCAAGCGGTGCGGACCGACCAGGAGCCTTCACTCACCTCGCGATAGCGAGCTCCCAGCGCCAGTCCGCACCGCTTCCTCGTGCGGCGACGGATGCGCGATCACGCCGCGGATGCTCCGAGGAGGACGCGTACGGCGGCGAGACGCCGAGCGACGGCTGGCAGCACGCACGGGAGCCGCACCCGAGGGCGCTGGCGCGCGCTGACGTCGCGGGAGCGAGGGCTCGAGGGTGCACACCGCAGCGCGCAGAGGATCCACGGATCTTGATCGACGGTCGCACCGAGGTTGGCTGGCCCCCGACGAAGCGGAGAACGGTGCGACCGTCGATCACGTGCGAGAGAGCACGCTTCGACGCTAGCCGCGCGAGGAGCGCCCGATCCGCCCATTCGACGGGAGATGTGGGCGGTCCTTGCCGGATCGAGAAGATCCTCGATTCCTGTGCCGCGGCTGCGGTGACGCGCCGCGAGCGCCAGCGCCTCGCCGACTGCGCGTCAGCGACGGCGAGCGCGGCCGCGCGGCAGCAGCTCGACGTCGGGCAGGCGCGGGGACGGCAGCGTCGGCTCGCCGCCCGGGACGACGCCGAAGCGCTCGCGATCGTCCTCGGCCGCGTCGCGCTCGCGCATCCACGCCTCGCGCGCGGCGGCGACGTCGTCGTGCCGCGTGCCGACGAAGTTCCAGAACATGACGATCTCCTCGGCGAACGGCTCGCCGCCCAGGAGGATCGCGACCACGTCGCCGCTCGCCGCGGCGTCCGTCTCGACGCGAACGAGGTCGTCGCCCGGCGCGAGCACCGCCATGCCGCCGACCGGCACGGGCACGCCGCCGATCACGAGGCCGTCGGTGAGCGCGAGGACGCCGTGCTCGAACGTCGCACCGACGGGTACCTCGGCGACGCCGCCGGCGGGCAGCCGCACCTCGGCGCCGAGCAGCGGCGAGTGCACCGGCACCTCCGCGCGCAGCGTGCCGAGCGAGCCGGCGAACACCTGCACCGTCGCGTCCCCGACGCGCAGCGTCGGCACGGCGTCGAGTCCAGCGAAGTGCGGGTCGATCCAGCGCTCGGCCTCGGGCAGCGCGACCCAGAGCTGCACGCCGTGCAGCGCGACGGTGTCGGGCGTCGAGTGCTCCGAGTGGGCGATGCCGCGACCGGCGGTCATGACGTTGACGCCCCCCGGCGAGACGGTGTGCACCGAGCCCACGGAGTCGCGGTGCTCGATGCTGCCCGCGACGAGCCAGGAGACGGTCTGGAGGCCGGTGTGCGGATGCGGCGGCACGTCCATGCCGCCATGCGTCGTCACGTCCTCGGGGCCGAACGCATCCGCGAAGCACCACGCGCCCACCATGTGCCGATGCTTGTTCGGCAGCACGCGCAGCACGGGCATCGCGCGGGGTCCGCCGAGCGGCACCTCGCGCGGCAGCAGCAGCTCGACGCCGGCGCGCTGCGCCTCGTCGATGCACGCGCGCTCCGACTCGACGACCGGCGCGGCCTCGTCGTTGCTCATGGCACGAGGCTACGCCGCGATGGCGATCGTGCGCCGGGGAGGGGCGGACGACCAGGATGCGCCGCTACGGTTCGTCGCATGAGCGAGCATCGGAGCGTCGGGCACGACGGCATCCCACGCGCGCCCGAGCCCCTCATCCATCCGCTCGGCGAGCGCGACCGATCCGTGACGCCCGACGGCGTCCCGCTCTCCGGCTGGTGGCGCCGTCTCTTCGCCTGCCTGCTCGACGCTCTCCTGATCGGCGTCGCCGCATCGATCGTCACGGTCCCGCTGCAGATCGCTCGCCCCGACGTGTGGCTCGGGACCGTGCAGTCGGGGAGGGTCCTCGACATGCTCGTCACCCTCGACGCGCGCCTGATCGTCGGCCAGCTCGTCACCGCCGCCCTCCTGCTCGTCATCGGCGGCGCGTACTCGATCCTCATGACGTCGCGACTGGGGTGGACGCTCGGCAAGCGCGCGCTCGGCATTCGCGTGCGGCATCGCGACCGCGAGCGGTTGCCGACGCTCGGCGAGGCCGCCGCGCGCTGGGCGGTGGCGCTCGCGCCCGGCGCGCTCGGACAGGTGCCGAGCGTCGCGGGCATCACGAACCTGTGGACGATGGTCGACGGACTGTGGCCCATCTGGGATCGGCGCCGCCAGGCGATCCACGACAAGGTCGCGCGCACGAACGTCGTCCTCGCGTAGCCGCGCCCCACCCGCACGGCCCCAGGCGCCTCGAGGTCGCGCCCACGGGCGGCACCGCATCCGCCGTCGCCGTACCCTGGAAGGCATGAGCGAGCAGTCCCGGGAGCCCGGCTGGTACCAGGATCCGTTCGGCACCGGCCCCGAGGATCGTCGCTACTGGGATGGCGAGACGTGGCTCGCGGTGCAGCAGACGCAGCCCGTGGCGTTCGAGGCACCGGGCGCGCCCGCGCAGCCCGCGCCGCCGATGCCGCAGCAGCCGCAGACGGGCCAGCCCTTCGACCAGCAGGGCAAGACGTACGACCCGCCACCCGCCGCGCCGCTCGGCTGGGGGCAGCCGGCGTCGCCCGAGGACCGCATCCGCACGCCGGACGGCGTCGAGCTCGCGTCGTGGGGTCGACGGCTCGCCGCCTACGTCGTCGACGCGATCGTGCTCGGCGTCGCGTTCGCGGTGCTCGGCGGCGTGCTGGGGCTCTGGTCGGCGTTCACGGACCTCGCCGAGTCGATCGACCCGACCGCGACCGACCTCACGCCGCAGGTGGAGGCCTTCGTCGCCCAGCACTCGGGCGCCCTGCTCGCGTTCTCGCTGCTGCAGATCCTCATCAGCGGCGCCTACCACGTCGTGCTCGTCGCGACGCGGGGCCGCACGATCGGCAAGCGCATGCTCGGCATCCGCGTGCGCCTCCGCGAGCGCGAGGGGCTGCCGATGTGGCGCGCCGCGCTCTCGCGCTGGCTCGTGCACTACGGGCTGCCCACCCTGCTGTCGGGCGTGCCCGGGCTCGCCTTCCTCGGCGCCGCCTTCCCGATCGTCGACGGCCTGTGGCCGCTGTGGGATCCGCGCCGCCAGGCCATCCACGACAAGCTGGCGAAGACCGCCGTCGTGCGCGGCTGACGGTGCTCGTCGCGGCCGCGATCGGCGGCATCGTCCTGCTCGGCTCGACGACGCAGCGCGTCGCCGGCATCGGCTTCGGGCTCGTCGCCTCGCCGATGCTCATGCTGCTGCTCGGACCGCTGCAGGGGGTGGTCGTCGCGAACGTCTTCGGGCTCGGCACGGCGCTCGTCGCGTACCTCGGCGTCGTGCGGCAGGTGGAGTACCGGCGCATCCTCCCCATCGCGGCCGCGGCGGTCGTCGCGATCGTGCCCGGCGCGCTGCTGGCGCGCTCGCTGCAGGGGCCGCAGCTGTCGATCCTCGCGGGCTGCCTCGTGCTCGTCGCGCTGTCCATCAGCGTCGCCGCCAGGCGCATCCGCGGGCTCGACCGCTGGCCGGGCCTCGTGACCGCCGGCGCCGCGGGTGGGGTCATGAACGTGCTGGCCGGCGTCGGCGGACCGGCCGTCACCGCCTACGCGATCGCCGCGCGGTGGGAGCACAAGGCGTTCGTCACGAGCATGCAGGCGTACCTCGTGATCGTGTGCGTCGTCTCGCTCGTCATGCGCGGCGAGCTGCCCGCGCTCACGCTGCCCGAGTGGATCGTGGCGGTCGCGGCCCTCGGCGTCGGCGCGGTCGTCGGCGCGTGGGCGGCGCGCCGCATCGATCCGCGCGCCGGCCGCATCGCCTGCGTCACCGTCGCGACGCTCGGCGGCGTCGCCGTCATCGTGACGGGCGTCGTGCAGCTCGCGACGGCGTAGCGACCTCGCGACGCGGATGCGCCCCGAGCGGAGCCTCGGGGATGGAGTCGACCCGAGGCCCCGCTCGCAGCGCATCCGCGCGGCGGCCGCGGCGTCAGACGACGGCGCGCATCGCCTCCTCGAACGCGGCGGTGGCCGCGTCGGACGGCTCGGATCGCAGCGCGGCGCGCACCACGTCGGGGCGCGCGGTGCACGCATCCACGCCGTGCAGCGCGAGGTCCACGAGGCGCTGGGGCGATCGGATGCTCGCGGCGAGCACCGACGTGTCCGTGCCTGCGACGATCCTCGCCATCCCGCCGATCCGTGCGGCGCCGTCGTGCCCGGCGTCGTCGAGGCGGCCGAGGTACGGGGCGATCCAGCGCGCCCCGACGCTGGCGGCGGCGAGAGCCTGGTGCTCCTCGTAGACGGCGGTGACGAGCACGGTCGCGCGGTCGGCGACGAGCGCGGCGGCGACGCCCAGCCCGACCTCCGTCGCAGGCACCTTGACGGCGACCTGTGGGGCGATGTCGCGCAGCATCCGCGCGTGGTCGAGCATCGCGTCCCGTGTCTCGCCCCACGTCTGCAGGAAGACCTCCTGCGCGCCGGCGGCGATCCATCCCGACACCAGCGCGGGCAGGTCGGCGAGCCGTGCGCCGCTCGCGCGCAGGATCTCCGGATTGGTCGTGACGCCGACGACGAGGCCCTCGTCGAGCAGCGAGCGGACGGCGGCGTCGTCGGCGGAGTCGGCGTAGAGGCGGATGCGGCGGGTCATGGTGCGTGCTCCTTCGGTGTCGTCGGGGACGGGCGTCGGGCGCGCCGGTCGGCGCCCGTCCAGGCGGCGACGCTCGCGTAGCGGTCGCGGACGACGTCGGCGATGCGAGCTCGCGGCTCGATCGTCTGCGTCGTCGCTGGGCGCAGCTCCGCAGCGAGGTCGGCGACACGACGACCGTGCAGCGCCGCGGCAGCCTGGATCGCGGCGCCCCTCGCCGTCGACTCGTCCGCGTCGCGCACGTGCACAGGGGCATCCAGGAGGTCGGCGAGCAGCTGACGGTAGGCGCCCGAGCGCGCGCCGCCGCCCATGACGGTGACGGCTCCGTCGCACGGCGCGCCGACCTCGCGGATGCGCGCGTGCGCTGCGACGAGCCCCAGCAGCACGCCCTCGAACGCGGCGCGCGCGAGCTGCTCCCGCGTCGTCGCGGTGGTGATCCCCGCCAGCACGCCGGTGGCGTCGGGGCGATCCGGCGTGCGCTCGCCGTCGAGGAAGGCGGCGAGCACCGGCCGGTCGTCGCTCGCATCGGCGGCGAGGGCGAGGTCCCCGAGCGCACGCACGTCGACGCCGAGCATCCGCGCCGTCCAGTCGGTGACCTTCGTCGCGTTGAGGGTGCAGGCGAGCGGCAGGTAGCCCCCGGTGGCGTCGGCGACGCCCGTGACGACGCCTGATCCATCGAACACCGGGGCATCGGCGACGGCGATGACGACGCCGGACGTGCCGAGGCTGTACGCGACCTCGCCGATGCCGAGCCCGAGTCCGACGACGCCGAGGTGCTGGTCGCCGCCGCCGACGCTCACGACGACGTCGGCGGCGAGTCCGAGCCGGTCGGAGACGTCCCGACGGACCGTGCCGACGACCTCGTCGGGCCCCAGCACCTCGGGCAGGAGGGGCAGCCAGTCGCGCCGACCGACGAATTGGTCGAGCAGATCGGTCCGATACCGCCCCTCGTGCGCGGCGAAGTATCCCGTGCCCGACGCTTCCGAGCGATCGGTCGCCGCGCGCCCCGTGAGCCGCCAGGTCATGTAGTCGTGCGGCAGCAGCACGTGCCGCGCGCGATCGAGGAGGGCCGGCTCGTGCTCGGCGACCCAGGCGAGCTTCGTGATCGTGAAGGCCGGGATCGGCACCGAGCCGACCGCGCGCGCCCACGCGTCGCCGCCGAGCTCGGCGACGATGCGCTGCGCCTGCGGCGCCGAGGTGGTGTCGTTCCAGAGCTTCGCGGGTCGCAGCGGCTCGCCCGCGTCGTCGAGCAGCACGAGCCCGTGGCACTGCCCCGCGACCGCGATCGCCCGGATCTCGGTCGGTGCGACGTCGGCGGCCGACGTCGCCTCGACGAGCGCGACCTCGAACGCCGCCCACCATGCCCGCGGATCCTGCTCGCTCACGGGCGGATGCGTGACGGGATGCGGTGCGCGGCCGCTGCCGAGGAGCACGCCGGAGGTCGCATCGCGGAGCTCGACGGTCGTGGACTGCGTCGAGGTGTCGACGCCGGCGACGATGGGCATGCAGGGACCTCTCGGAGGGGTGCGGGGTGCAGGGTGCGGGTCGACGCTAGCCGTCGTCGCCGATGCGACCCAGCGCGCTGGGGACGGCGTCCTGCCGCTTGCCGACCGCACCGCCGGGGTGCGTCTCGAGCATCTGCTCCCAGGTGTAGCCGCGCTGCCGCATGAGGAGGATCGCGAGCGCGTCGCCCCACGCGGCCGTCGCGAGGGTCGAGCCCATCGCGATGACGCCGCCCGGGTCGCCCGCGCCGAGGTCGAGCGTCACGACGACGTGCGCGCGCTGCGCCATCGTCGAATCGGGCGCGGAGGTGAGGGCGACGATGCGCACGTCGCGACGGGTCGCGATCGTGATGAGCTCGTTGATCTCGCTGGACTCGCCGCCCTTCGAGATGGCGAGCAGCACGTCGGCGGCTGTGAGCACGCCCATCGTGCCGTGCAGCGCATCCATGGGGTGCAGGAATGCGGCGGGCGTGCCGCACACCGACAGGAGGTGCGCGAGCCGTCGCGCGATCGCCCCAGAGGTGCCGGAGCCCGTCACGAACACCTTGCCGCGGCACGCGAGCAGCACCTCGAGCACCTCGACGAACGAGTCGTCGAGGTCGTCGGCGACCGCCGCGACGGCGGCGGCCTCGTCGAGGACTGCCTGCCTGGCGGCGGCGAGGATCGGCGATGGCGATGCGTGCATGGTGCGGCTCCTGGGTCGGGGCGAGCGAGGCGGGATGGGTGGCGTCGGCAGACGCGTCAGGCGGCGTCCCACGCGATGCGCCGGAGCGCCTGCGGGGTGCGATCGGCGTCGGGGACGAGCGTGCCGTCGGTGCGGCGTCCGCTCATGACGATGACGTCGTCGGCGACGTCGACGACCTCGTCCTCCTCGCTCGAGACGAGGATCACGGTGATGCCGCGCTCGTGGGCGAGGGAGCGGACGAGGCGGTGGATCTCGGCCTTCACCCCGAGGTCCACGCCCTTCGTCGGCTCGTCGAGCAGCAGGACGCGCGGCTCGAGCGCGAGCGCGCGAGCGATGACCACCTTCTGCTGGTTGCCGCCCGAGAGCCGCTCGATCGGGGCGTCGCGGTCGCCGCGCACGCGCAGGGCATCCATGAGCTCCATGGCGCGCGCCCGCATGCGACGCCGCGACAGCAGGCCGGCGCGGCGGGTCTGATGCAGCACGGGCAGCATGAGGTTCACGATGGAGTCGAGCTGCGGGACGATGCCGTCGTGCTTGCGCTCCTCGGTGACGTAGACGACGCCGCCGCGGATGGCGGCGCGCGGGCTGCGCGGCGCGTGACGCCTGCCGTGGACGACGACCTCGCCGCCGAGGATGCGGTCCATGCCTGCGAGGGCGTGGAGGAGCTCGGTGCGTCCGGCGCCGACGAGGCCGTAGATGCCGAGCACGCGTCCGGCGCGAGCCTGCAGCGTGACGTCCTCGAGTCGTGCGGTCGCGAGTCCGCGCACGTCGACCGTGATCTCGGCGTCCTCCCGACCGCCGCTCGCCGTCGCGTCGGTGGGCTCGTGCGTGACGTCATCGCCGGCGATCGCGTGCACGACGTCCGCCCGATGGACGGTGTCGACGCTGCCGTCGATGCGGACCTCGCCGTCGACGAGCGCGACGATGCGGTCGCACACCGCGTACAGCTCCTCGAGCTTGTGGTCGACGAGCACGATGCCGAGGCCACGGTCCGCGAGCCCGCGCACGGTCTCGAGGAAGCGATCCACCTGTCGGCCCTCGAGGGCCGTCGTGGGCTCGTCGAGCAGGAGGTAGCGGGCGTCGCGATGCGTCGCGATGGCGACCTCGAGCAGCTGCCTGGTCGCGACCGGGATCGAGCCGACGAGCGCGTCAGGGTCTACGTCGAGGTGGAACTCGTCGATGAGCGCGCGTGCGCTGGCACGCATCGCCGCTCGACCGAGCACGCCCGCGCGGCGCTCCTCGCGACCGAGGAACACGTTCTGCGTGACCGTGAGGTTCGGCAGCAGCGAGAGCTCCTGGTAGACGGTCGAGACGCCGGCGGCGATCGCCGCCTTCGGCTCGCCCCGCGGCACCTCGACCCCGTCGACGCGCACGCTGCCCTCGTCGGGGCGGACGGCACCGGAGATCGACTTCATGAGCGTCGACTTGCCCGCGCCGTTGTGTCCGACGAGGCCGACGACCTCGCCGGGTGCGACGGCGACCGAGATGCCGCGCAGCACGACCGTGCCGGCGTACGCCTTCACGATCCCGTCGACGACGAGTCCGCGCTGCGCCTGAGGCATCTCGGTCGCCGCCATGTCAGCCGACCTCGCCGGGGGCGGGCGTCTCGCCTGCCGTGAACACCTTGAGCGGCAGCAGGATCTCCGCCTCGGGCTCGGCGCCGTCGATCCATGCGCCGATCTGCTCGATCACCTGCGCGCCGTACGACTCCGGCTCCTGGGCGACGCAGCCCGCGTAGGGCGCGACGATGGGCTCCTCGGAGGCGCAGAAGCCGTAGAGGGCGACGTCGGTGCGACCCGCGAGCGCCTGGAGCGCGCCGTAGGTGGCGGGGCCGGTGCTGGCGAAGATGACGTTGATGTCGGGGTTGCCCGAGAGCATCTCCGTGGTGGCCTCGAGGCTGTCGTCCGGCTTGACGTTGCCGTCGACGCTCGCGACGATCGTGGCGTTCGGATTCGCGGAGATCGTGTCCTCGAAGCCCTGGTCGCGCGTGACCGTCGGCGTCTCGTCGGGCTCGGTGACGAAGCCGATGTTCAGCTCGGCGTCCTCGCCCATGTCGGCGAGCACCTGCTCGGCCATCTGCTCGCCACCTGCGTAGTTGTCAGCGCCGAGGTACTGCACGATCGACGCACCCTGCGCCTCGAGCGCGTCGGGGTCGATGCCGACGTTGACGGTGAAGACCGGCACACCCGCGGCGTTCGCGGCTGCGACGATCGCAGCGCCCGGGCCGGACTTCACGGCGTTGAGCGCGAGCGCGCACGGCTCCTGCTGCAGCATCGCCTCGACCTGCGCGAGCTGCTGCGCGTCGTCGTCGTTGGCGATCTGCACCTGGACCTCGAAGCCGGCCTCCTCACCGGCCTCCTGGAAGCCCGTCTGCATCGCGACGTAGTACGGGTTCGTGAGGTTGGGCAGCGAGACCGCGATGAACGGGCTGTCCGCATCGCACGCGGCGGGCCGGGGGATGTCGCCGGAGGATGCGTCGGGCGTGCCCGTGCCGGTGTCGATGGCGCCGCTGCAGCCGGCGAGCAGCAGCATCGCTGCCGTGGCCGCGGCGGTGCCGAGGATGGTGCGTCGCATGGGTGGGTGCTCCTTGTCGAGAGGGATCGGTGAGGGAGGGAGGGTCAGGTCGTGGCCGGCTCGGGCGCGGGGCGTC
This sequence comes from Agrococcus sp. SGAir0287, assembly GCF_005484985.1. Taxonomy (NCBI): domain Bacteria; kingdom Bacillati; phylum Actinomycetota; class Actinomycetes; order Micrococcales; family Microbacteriaceae; genus Agrococcus; species Agrococcus sp. SGAir0287. The sequence goes on along the minus strand of NZ_CP027942.1, from coordinate 212,473 downwards.
CCGGTCCGCGCATCCGTCGCAGGAGCGCGCCGAGCGACAGGTTGCGGCGGTGGGTGTCGAGGATGACGCCGCCGAGGATGATGACGCCGATGACGAGCGGCTGCCAGTAGCTCTCGACGCCGACGACGTTCATGCCGTTGGAGACGGTGGCGATGAGCACGGCGCCGAGCAGCGCGCCGCCGATCGAGCCGATGCCGCCGAAGAGGCTCACGCCGCCGACGACCGCCGCGGCGATGGAGTAGAACAGCTCGTTGCCGCTGCCGGCGCTCGGATAGCCGACCATGAGCCTGCTCGTCGTGATGAGCCCGCCCATCGCGGCGCACAGGCCGCTCGTCGCGTACGCGAAGACGATGACGTTGGCGCTGCGCACGCCCGCGAGCCTGCTCGTCTCGGCGTTGCCGCCGACGGCGTACAGGTGCACGCCCGTCGCCGTGAGGCGCAGCAGGATCGTGAACGCGATCGCGGCGATGGCCACGAGCACGATGGGCATCGGGATGCCGAACAGGCCGCCGCGGCCGATGATCGCGAAGAGCGGGTCGGCGACGTTGACCGAGCTCGATCCCGTGAGGATCAGCGGGATGCTCGCCGCGACGCCGAAGGTCGCGAAGGTGACGATGAACGGCGGCAGGTGCAGGAAGGCGACGAGCGCGCCGTTGATCGCGCCGACGAGGAGGCCGAGCGCGATCGCCACGAGCGCCGCGAGGTACCAGGGCAGCCCCGCCTGCATCGCGAGCGCGGCGGACATCCCCGTGAGCGCGATGTTCGAGCCCGTCGAGAGGTCGATGCCGCCAGTCAGCAGCACGAACGTCTGGCCGAGGGCGAGGAAGGCGATGACCGCGCCGTTGAGCAGCAGGATCTCGAGGTTGCCGAGGGTCAGGAAGCGCGGCGACAGCAGCGCCAGTGCACCCGCGACCAGCACCACGACCACCGCGATGCCGACCTCGTTGGGGATCCGCCGGATCATCGTGCCTCCTCGCACCACCGCGCTGTCTGCGCTCATATGAGCGTCTTGTGCGCTCATCTGTCGGAGGCGATACTAGGCACACGATGCGGCACGATGCAAGCGCCGCCGAAGGAGCACGATGCCGAACCCAGCGGTCGAGCCGACGCTCGGCGACGACGCCCGCCTCGAGCGCGAGCTCGCCATCCGAGCCGCGCGACGCTTCTACCTCGACGACCGCAGCAAGGTGGAGATCGCGCAGGAGCTGGGCGTCTCGCGCTTCAAGGTGGCGCGCCTCCTCGAGCTGGCGCGCGAGACCGGCATCGTGCGCATCGCGATCGACGACGAGGGGTTCGTCGACGACGAGCGCGCCGAGCGACTGCGCGAGCTGCTCGGCCTCGGACGCGCCGTCGTCGTGTCGACGCACGGAGGCGGCGACGACGCGCGACGCATCGTCGGCGCCGCCGCCGCGAGGCTGCTGACCGACAGCCTCGAGGACGGCGAGGTGCTGGGCATGGGATGGGGGCGCACGCTCGCAGCGACCGCCGTCGCCATCGAGCGACTCCCCCGCGTCTCCGTCGTGCAGATGACGGGCGCCACCGAGGCGTCGCGCGACCTCTCGCCCGTCGAGATCGTGCGCCGCATCGGGCTGCGCTCCGGGGGCGAGGTCGTGCCCGTGTTCGCGCCGCTCGTGGCGGACGACGCGGAGACCGCTCGGGCGTTCCGCAGGCAGTCCGACATCGCGAGGGCGCTCGCGATGCACGACCGCGTCACGACCGCGGTCATGTCCATCGGCGGCTGGGACTCGCGTGCGTCCCAGCTCTGCGCGAACCTCGATCCCGCGTTCCGCGACGACCTGCTGGCGCGCGGCGTCGTGGCCGAGATCGGCATCACCCTCGTCGACGCGACCGGCGCGGAGATCGCCCCGGACTTCGCCGAGCGCGGCGTCGCCGTCACCTCGCAGCAGCTGCGGGCGATCCCGCGCGTCATCGGCGTGGCCGCCGGCGCCGAGAAGGCCGTCGCCACCGTCGCCCTCGCGCGAGCCGGCCTCGTCACCGAGCTCGTCGTCGACGTCGCGCTGGCCGACGCCGCGATCGAGCACGCCGGACGCGCGGCATGACGCGCGTCGCCGCGTCGCTGTGGTCGGTGGCGCCAGGCGAGCAGCATGCCGTCGCGACCAGGCTCGCCGACGCCGGGGTGCGCCGCTTCCACTGGGATGCGGCCGACGGCACGATCGGACCGGCGGGCGGCTTCACGGCGGACGAGGCGCGGCGCCTGACGCCGAGGGGCTGCGCGGGCGAGGCCCATCTCATGACGATCGACCCGCTCCGTGACCTCGACGACTGGCTGCCGCTGTGCGACACCATCGCGGTCCATGCCGTCGGCGACGGCTGGCGCGCCGCAATCGATCGCATCCGCGCGGCGGGCGCGACCCCTGCGCTCGCCGTCGCGAGCGCGGCGGAGCTCGTCGCCGCGGACCTTCCACCCGACGTTGGGGTGCTCGTGATGGCCGTCGCGCCCGGGCATGCCGGCTCGCGGTTCGACGAGCGCGCGGTCGAGGTCGTCCACGCGGCGCGCGCCCAGGGCCGTGCGCTCGTCGGCGTCGACGGGAGCGTGACCGACGAGCGCGGACGCGCGCTCGTGGCGGCGGGTGCCTCGTGGCTCGTCAGCGGCACGAGCCTCACCGCGAGCGATCCCGCCGCCTGGCTCGCCGCCGTCTCGCAGCGCTGATCCGCGCTGAGGCGGGCCGAGCCATCCCGGCGCTCAGCGCGGCGGCGAGATGTGCAGCCAGTAGAACGACTGCGTGCCGAACGTCAGCGAGAAGCGGCCGTCGTCGGCGATCGTCGGGAACTGGCCGCCGCCGAAGAGATCATGGAGCTCGGAGCCCGACCAGTCCGGAGCGTCGATCGTCACGTGCACCGGGTTGTGGCTGAACGAGAAGACGCACAGCACGTGCTCCTCCTTCGGCCCGTGGTACGTGCCGTCGCCCTCGTACGAGCGCACGAACGCGAGCACCGACTCGTTGTCGGTCTCGAGCACGCGGATCGAGCCCATGCCGAAGACGGGATGCTGCCTCCGCACGTGGATGACGGAGCGCATCCAGTTGAGCAGGCTCGACGCCTGCGCCATCTGCGCCTCCACGTTCACCGAGGTGTAGTGGTAGACGAGCGACTGCACCACGGGCAGGAACAGCTTGCCGGGGTCGGCCGACGAGAAGCCGGCGTTGCGGTCGGGCGTCCACTGCATGGGCGTGCGGCTCGCGTCGCGGTCGTCGAGCCAGATGTTGTCGCCCATCCCGATCTCGTCGCCGTAGTAGAGGAACGGTGATCCGGGCAGGGACATGAGCAGCGCGTTCGCGAGCTCGAGCTCGGCGCGCGAGTTGTCGAGCAGCGACGCGAGCCGGCGCCGGATGCCGACGTTCGAGCGCATCCGCGGGTCGTACGCGTACCAGCCGTACATCGCCTGCCGGTACTCCTCGCTCACCATCTCGAGCGTCAGCTCGTCGTGGTTGCGCAGGAACACGCCCCACGCCGAGCCCGGCGGCACCTCGATCTGCTCGGAGAGCACGCGCTTCAGCTCGGAGGCGTTCTGCGCGCGCAGGCTGTAGAAGATGCGCGGCATCGTCGGGAAGTCGAAGGCCATGTGGCACTCGGGCTCCTCGGCGGTGCCGAAGTACTCGGCGGTCTCGGCCGGCCACTGGTTGGCCTCGGCGATGAGCACGCGGCCCGGGTACTCGGTGTCGACCATCGTGCGCAGCTCGCGCACGAACTGGTGCGTCGCCGGCTCCGACTCGCCGTTGCCCTCCTCCGACTCGTACAGGTACGGGATGGCGTCGAGGCGGATGCCGTCGACGCCGATGTCGAGCCAGAAGCGGAGGATGTCGCGCACGGCCTCGTGCACGGCGGGGTTCTCGAAGTTCAGGTCGGGCTGGTGGGAGAAGAAGCGGTGCCAGTAGAACTGCCGCCGCTGGCTGTCGAACGCCCAGTTCGACGTCTCGGTGTCGACGAAGATGATGCGGACGTTCGGGTAGCCCTCGTCGGTGTCGCGCCAGACGTAGAAGTCGCCGTACGGGCCCTCGGGATCCTCGCGGGAGGCGAGGAACCACGGGTGCTGGTCGGAGGTGTGGTTGATCGGGAGGTCGATCATGATGCGCATGTTGCGCGCGTGCGCCTCCGACACGAAGTGCTTGAAGTCGTCGATCGTGCCGTACTCGGGCAGCACCGCCTCGTAGTCGGAGACGTCGTAGCCGCCGTCCTTGAGGGGCGACTGGAAGAACGGCGGCACCCAGATGCCGTCGATCCCGAGCCACTGCAGGTAGTCGAGCTTCGAGGTGAGGCCCTGGAAGTCGCCGAAGCCGTCGCCGTTCGAGTCGACGAACGACCGCACCATCACCTCGTAGAAGACCGACTTGCGGTGCCAGTCGGGATCGAGCTGCAGCCCGGGCACGTGGCTGCCGCCGATCACGGGGATGGGTGCGGTGAACGACATGCGCGGTCCTCTCGCTCGGCTCGGCTCGTGCGCGGTCGCGCCCCGCGGGACGCATCGCCCCAGCCAACCATCCGCACGGCCTCCGCTGCCAGGGGTCGCGGGGGCTTGCGTGCGTGCAGGGTCGTGTCGCAGCAGCCCTCCGAGTGGCCACGAAGGGCTGCCCTTCGTGGCCGATCCTCGCCCTTCGTGGCCGACGTCAGGCCCTTCGTGGCCGATGCGCGCCCCTCGTGGCCGATGCTGCGCCCGGCGCGGCCGGTCAGACGCGCGCCGTCGACCCCCGCACGACGAGCTCCGGCTCGATGAGCGTGTGCGACGTGTCGCCCGAGGGCGCGGCGAGGTCGGCGACGAGCCAGTCGACGACGCGCTCGCCGTGCTCGCGCGGATCCTGCCGCACCGTCGTGAGCTCGAAGGCCCCCGCGTAGGCGTGGTCGTCGACGCCGACCACCGAGAGCTCCTCCGGCACGCGGACGCCGAGCGTGCGCGCTGCGAGCAGGATGCCCATCGCGATCTCGTCCGTCGCGGCGAACACCGCGGTCGGCGGATCCGCCGACCGCAGCAGGTCGAGCGCGTGCCGGTAGGAGGCGTCGGCCGTCGGGTCGTGCAGCAGGGTCGGCTCGGGCTGCAGCCCCGCGGCGCGCATCGCCCGCTGGTAGCCGCGCTCGCGCAGGCGCTCGGCGGCGAAGAGCGACTCGTCGAGCACCGTCGAGCCGCCCACGTGCACGATGCGCCGGTGCCCAAGATCCAGGAGATGCTCGGTCGCGAGCGTGCCGACCCGCTCGTCGTCGAGGCACCACGAGCGCACCCCCGCGGCGCCGTCGCCGAGCGCGACGGCAGGGATGCCGATCGACGCGAGCCTGGACACCTCGCGATGCGTGAGCGCGAAGGTCGTCGAGATGAGCGCGTCGATGTGGTGCCGCTGCAGGAAGCGCTCGAAGACCCGCTCGCGCATCTGCGCCCCCCGGCCGAGGTCGTACAGCACGACGTCGAGATCGTGCGCGAGCGCCGCCTCGGCGATGCCGCGCAGCAGCGTCGAGACGTACCAGGAGTCGATCGCGGGGGCGAGGACGCCGATGGCGCCCGTGCGCCCCGTGGCGAGCGAGACCGCGGCGGGCGAGGCGCGGAAGTCGAGGGCCGCGGCGGCGTCGAGCACGCGCCTGCGCGTCGCATCCGCCACGGATCCGCGACCGGACAGCGCGCGCGACGCCGTCGCCTTCGACACGCCCGCGAGCCTCGCGACGTCGTCGATGACGGCCATGGCGCTCCCTCGCGCATCCGATCCCCGGCTGCGGACGAACGGACCGCAACCGGTTCCAACGACTATCACGGATGGACAACGAAGTGGAAGCGGAGCCCCTGCATCGTTGCGGCGTCGAGGATGCGTCGGTTACGGTCGCAGTGCTGTGGAACCGGTTCCGGTTCGGGCGAGGACGCCTCAGCGGGCGTCCCGCACTGTCTCCGGTCGTCCCGCAGCACTCGCACCAGATGGAGACAGGAGTTCCGATGAAGCGCTCCCAGCGCCGCCTGCTGATGCCCCTCGGCATCGTGGGCATCACCGCGCTCGCACTCACCGGCTGCGTCGGCGACGAGCCGACCGGCGGCGGCTCCGGCGGCGACGCCGGCGGCGGCAGCGGAGACTGCAGCGACTACGAGACCTACGGCACGTTCGACTCGGGCGCCGAGGTCAACGTCTACGGCACCATCGTCGACACCGAGCAGGAGCAGCTCGAGGAGTCGTGGGCCGACTTCGAGGACTGCACCGGCATCGACGTCGTCTACGAGGGCTCGACGGAGTTCGAGGCCCAGATCAACGTGCGCGTGCAGGGCGGCAACCCGCCCGACCTCGCGATCTTCCCGCAGCCGGGCCTCCTGGCGTCGATCGCGGCGCAGGACGGCGTCGCCTCGCCGCTGCTGCCCGCGCCCGACTCGGTCGCCGAGAACGCGCAGGAGTTCTGGAGCGAGGACTGGCAGGCCTACGGCACCGTCGACGGCACGCTCTACGGCGCACCGCTCATGGCGAGCGTCAAGGGATTCGTCTGGTATTCGCCCAGCATGTTCGAGGAGAACGGCTGGGAGATCCCGACGACGCTCGACGAGATGGACGCCCTGACGGCGACCATCGCCGAGTCCGGCGCTGCCACCCCGTGGTGCGCCGGCTTCGCCTCCGGCGAGGCCACCGGCTGGCCGGGCACCGACTGGCTCGAGGACTACATCCTCCGCCTGCACGGCCCGGACGTGTACGACCAGTGGGTCGCGCACGAGATCCCCTTCGACGACCCGCGCATCGTCGAGGCGCTCGACCGCGTCGGCGACATCCTGAAGAACCCGGACTACGTGAACGGCGGCTTCGGCGGCGTCGACACGATCGTCTCGACGGACTTCGGCGAGGCGGGCCTGCCCATCCTCGACGGCGAGTGCGCCATGCACCACCAGGCCTCGTTCTACTCGGCCCAGTGGCCCGAGGGCACCGAGGTCGCGGAGGACGGCGACGTGTGGGCGTTCCTGACGCCGGGCGTCGAGGCCGACGCCAACGCCGTGACCGGCGGTGGCGAGATCGTCGGCGCGTTCTCGGACTCGGACGAGACCGTGGCCGTGCAGACGTTCCTCTCGAGCGACACCTGGGCGAACATCCGCGTCTCGATCGGTGGCGTGACGAGCGCCAACACCGGCCTCGACCCGGCGAACGCGCAGAGCCCGCTGCTGCAGCAGGCCGTCGAGATCCTGCAGGACCCGAACACGACCTTCCGCTTCGACGGCTCGGACCTCATGCCGGGCGCCGTGGGCGCGGGATCGTTCTGGACCGGCATGGTCGACTGGATCGGCGGGACCGACTCGCAGACGGTGCTCGCCACCGTCGAGGCGAGCTGGCCGTCCTGACCTGACGGACGACGCCGGGGGTGGGCTCGCCCGCCCCCGGCGTCTCCCATACCCGCTGACGAAGGGACGTCCATGACGACGCTCGACCTCATCGGCAAGATCCTGCAGGTGGTCGCAGGGCTCGCCGCCTTCGGCGCACTCGTCGGACTGCTGCTCGTGTCGCTCGACACGAAGCCGTCCGAGCGACGCGGCGCCATCATCCGCACCCTCGTGCTCGGCCTCCTCGGCTGCCTCGTGCTCGTCGCGCCGATGCTCATCCCGAGCCTCGTGTCGAGCGCGCGCGTGCCGGTGCTGCTGGGCGTGACGATCCTCGCCATCGCCGGCGTGCTCCTCGTCGGCGACCTCGTGCGTCCCGAGCGGCTCGGCGCCGCCATCCGCGCCGGCGGCCCGATCCTCGTCGTCGCGATCGCGATCCTCGTGCTGCCGGGCTACGTCTCGAGCGGCATCGGCGAGTGGATCTCGCCCATGGTCACGACGACGTTCGGCCTCCTGCTGATCGCGCTCGCCGCGACCACGGCGGTCGCCAAGCTCATGCCCGGGCGCATCGGTCGGGCGCTGTCGGGCGGCGTGCCGCTCGTGCTCGCGGGCGTCGCGATGCTGCTCTTCCCGACGCTCTACGGGGAGGACGTCGACCGGTGGCTCACGCCGCAGGCGGCCCTCATCATCGGCGTCGGCGGCATCGTCGTCGGCGTGCTCTCGGCCGCGGTCGAGCTGGCCGCGCCGGGCCGCATCGCACGGCACGTGCGCCTCGTCGCGATGCTCGCGCTCGCCGCGGTCCTCGCGGTGCTGACGCTCACGATCCCCGAGCTCGGCGCGTGGCCCTACGCCGCAGCCATGCTCGTCGCGGTCGTCGGCGTGCTGCTCTACCTCGCCTCGGGCGACGACGAGTCGCGGCCCATGGTGCCGTTCCTCGTGCCCGCGGCGGCGCTGCTCGCGATCGGCCTGCTCTACCCGGCCATCCGCACGACGATGCTCGCGTTCACCGACCGCACCGGCGCGTTCATCGGGCTCGACAACTTCGTGTGGATGTTCACGCAGCGCGACGCGCTCGTGACGCTCGGCAACACGGTCGCGTGGGTCATCCTCGTGCCGCTCGTGTCGACGGTCATCGGCCTCGCCTACGCCGTCTTCATCGACAAGAGCGCCGGCGAGAAGGTCTACAAGATGCTCGTCTTCCTGCCGATGGCGATCTCGTTCGTGGGCGCGGGCATCATCTGGCGCTTCATGTACGCGTTCCGCGGCGGAGACCGGGAGCAGTTCGGCCTCGTCAACCAGATCATCGTCTGGTTCGGCGGCGAGCCGCAGCAGCTGCTGCAGAACGCGCCGTGGAACACGCTCGCGCTCATCATCGTGATGATCTGGATCCAGACGGGCTTCGCCATGACGGTGCTGTCGGCGGCGATCAAGGGCATCGCGGTCGAGCAGCTCGAGGCGGCGGAGCTCGACGGCGCGAGCCCGTGGCAGCGGTTCTGGAACGTCACGGTGCCGGGCATCCGATCGTCGCTCGTCGTGGTCGTCACGACGATCTCGATCGCGACGCTCAAGGTCTTCGACATCGTCCGCACGATGACGGCGGGCAACTTCGACACCTCGGTCGTCGCCAACGAGATGTACACGCAGGCGTTCCGCGCCGGCGAGCCCGGACGGGGTGCGGCGCTCGCGCTCATCCTCTTCCTGCTCGTGCTGCCGATCGTCATCTACAACGTGCGCGTGCTGCGCAGGCAGAGGGAGATCCGATGACCACCGTCGCCACGACCCCCGACCCCGAGATCGCGTCGGTCGACGACGCGCTGAACACGGGCGGCGGACGCGCCTCGCGCGTGAAGCGACGCCTCACGTCGCCGATCGCGACCGTCGTCGCGCTCGTCATCGCCGTGCTGTGGACGATCCCCACCTTCGGCCTGCTCGTCTCGTCGTTCCGCCCCGCGGAGCTCATCGAGACGACCGGCTGGTGGACGATCTTCCAGAACCCGGGCTTCACGCTCGACAACTACGCCGAGGTGCTGTTCTCCTCGTCGGGCACGGCGCCGCAGCTGGGCGAGTACTTCGTGAACTCGCTCGCGATCGCGATCCCGGGCACGCTCATCCCGCTCGTGCTCGCCGCGCTCGCGGCGTACGCGTTCGCGTGGATCAAGTTCAAGGGCTCGTCGACGCTCTTCGTCGTGATCTTCGCGCTGCAGATCGTGCCGCTGCAGATGGCGCTCATCCCGCTGCTGCAGCTGTTCGTGACGTTCGTGCAGCCGGCGATGGTGTGGACGAGCGACGTCTTTCCCGTCATCCCGGACCGGCAGTTCGTGTCCGTGTGGATCGCGCACTCGATCTTCGCGCTGCCGCTGGCGATCTTCCTGCTGCACAACTTCATCTCGGAGATCCCGGGCGAGGTCATCGAGGCGGCGCGCGTCGACGGCGCCGGTCACGGGCAGATCTTCCTGCGCATCGTGCTGCCGCTCGCGATGCCGGCGATCGCCTCGTTCGGCATCTTCCAGTTCCTGTGGGTGTGGAACGACCTGCTCGTCGCACTCGTGTTCTCGACGGGCCAGCCGGACACCGCGCCGTTGACGCAACGCCTGGCCGAGCTCGCGGGATCCCGCGGCGAGGACTGGGAGCGCCTGACGGCGGGTGCGTTCATCTCGCTCGTCGTGCCGCTGCTCGTCTTCTTCGGGCTGCAGCGGTTCTTCGTGCGCGGCCTCCTGGCGGGGTCGGCGAAGGGATGACCGCTCGCCCCGCGGCGCATGCTGCGGGAGCGGATGGAAGGGGGTCGCCCGCCGGCGGCCCCCTTCCGCGTGGGCGGGGCGAGCTCGCCGCGCATCGCACGCGGACCGGCGTGGTCTCCTCGGCGGAGACGGTCGTGTCGGGGCGTGCGCGGGCGCAGCGCTAGAGCCGCATGCACTCCCCCGCGAAGGCGACGCCGACGTCCGCGGCGCCGTCGAGGCCGGGCACGACGACCTCGAAGGAGACGGTGCGGCCGCTGATGGTGCCGGCACGCGTCTCCTCGGCGAGGACGTGCTCGCCGGAGTCGGACTCGAGCATCACGGCCGTCACGACGGTCTCGCCCTCGCGCTGCTCGAGGGTCGCCGTGAACGACCCTTCCGTGGCGCTCACGAGGGCGCCGATGCCCTCGCCGTCGGCGCGGTCGACGATGGTGCACGAGACGTCGCCGGCGATCTGCCGGCCATCGACGACCAGCGTGGGCGACCCGTCCGTGGTCGTGACCGGTTCGGGCACGGCCACGGTCGTCGACGAGCACGCCGCGAGGGCGAGGAGGGCGGCGGACGAGACGGCGGCGGAGGCGATGGAGCGCATGCCACGATCCTGCTTGCAGCGTCTGGATCGAGCCTGACGACGGTGGTCGCCCGCCGCATCCCATGCGCACGACCGCGCGCGGCTCGACGCCGCCGAACTTCGCCCGTCGCGAGTCGGATGGCGCGCGCCCTCGCGGGGGGGTGCGCTGCACGACTCCCCGGGTCGTCTGTGGACAGGCGATCCCTCCACAGCGCATCCCTCGCCGTCGGCATCCGTGGGCCGCGCGACCTAGCGTCGCCGCGGCACGACCAGGAGGCACCATGCGACCGCGACGAGCACGCACCCATCCCATCCACCCCGACCGACGTCGTCGGTGGCGACGACGAGGCGCGAGCGCGCTCGGCGCCTGCGTGACGCTCGGCGCGACCCTGCTCGGCATCGGCGCAGCGCCTGCGTGGGCCACGCCCGCCGTGCTCGCCGCCGAGAGCGCCGCGTCCACGACGCTGCCCGGCACGCTGCTGCTGGGCGGCTGGAGCGACGGCGGCGTCTCGACGCTCCACGCCTACGCCACGGCCGGCGAGCGCGTCGTGGCGGCGCTCGCGACGAGCGATCGCTCGGGGACCGGCGCGCGGGTCGTCGTCCGCGATCCAGCGGGCACCGTCGTGCACGACGCACGCCTCGAGGCGGGCGCGCCGATCGGCACCGAGCTCGGCGGCGCGTGGACCGCGCAGGTCGACGGCGTCTGGTCGATCGCGGTGCACGACGGGCCGGGCAGGCAGGCGGGCCTCACGTGGGACGTCGCGGTCGAGGGCGCCGTCGGCCCGATCGCCGGCCGTGTCTGGACCGAGTCGCTCGCGATCCACACCCCCGAGCCGACCACGATCGCCGTCCACGCGGCGGCACCCGACGGCGCGATCTACCGGGTCACGCTCGACGGCTACGACGGCGTGGACTCGACGCTGCGCATGAACGACGTCGGCAACGCCGCCGCCGGCGCGTGCGAGCCCGCGCACCGGTCCGTGCCCATGTCGCACTCGCCCGAGGCGGGTGGTGCGGGGACCGCCTGGTGGCAGCCCACGAGCGACGACTGCGACGACCTCACCGACTTCCGCCTCTTCCTCGACGCACCCGCCGCCGACCTGCCTGCATCGACGACCGCGTGGGCCGACGGCCGCACGGAGGAGACGTGGCTGTCGGCCGAGTACGTCTCGCCGACGATCGCCGGGCTCGCCTTCGTGCGCGACGGTCCGGGCGCGAACGCGGGCGTCGTGTCGGGCGAGCTGCGCGGCCAGCCCGGCGTCGTGCGCGTCGAGGTGGATGCGGACGGCGACGGCGCGTTCGACGGCCCGCGCGACGTCGTCGACGAGGTGGCGGTGCTCGAGCCCGGTGCGTTCTCGTGGCGTTGGGACGGGCACGATGCGGCGGGCTCCCCGGTGCCCACGAGCGCGACGCGCCTCACGATCCGCGCGTCCATGGCGCAGGTCTCGCCCATCCACTTCCTGCGGATCGATGCGGAGACGAGCGCGGGCGGCATCGAGGTGGAGGCGCTGACGGGGCCGCAGCCCGGCGTCGCGACGCTGCACTGGGACGACACGGCGCTCGTCGCCTCGAGCGACGCGCGCTGGACGCGTACGGATCCGCTCATGGGCAGCGATCCGGCGACGACGTCGGCGGGCGGCGTGCACGGCTGGGAGGCCGGTGGCGAGCACCCGAACCAGAACGACGGCGTCGGCGGATCGTGGGGCGACCTGCGCTCGATCGACGACTGGGCATCCATCGTCGACCACGCGGAGGCGACGATCGCCGTCGAGGCGCTGCCCGACGTGCGCATCGACAAGCGCGTCGACGCGGAGGCCGTCGTCGCCGGCGACGGCAGCGCCGCGACCGTCGTCTGGACGATCGAGGTCGGCAACCTCGGACTGGTCGCCGCGACGGACCTCTCGGTGGTCGACGGCTACCCGGCTGCGCTCGATCCCGCATCGCTGCAGGTCGTCGCCGGCCCGACGCAGGGAGCGATCGACCTCGCGTCGGGCACGTGGACGGTCGGAACGCTCCCGCCGGGTGCCACGGCATCGGTCAGCCTGCAGGGCACCGTCTCGACGACGCCGGGAACGGCCGCGACCGTGGTGAACGTCGCTCGCGTCACCGGTCCGCAGCTGCCGCCACCGACCGGCTCGTGCATCCCGAATGAGGGCCTCGAGGCCGACGACGACCGCTGCGACTCGGTGGGCACGCCGCTCGAGCCCACGCCGACGCCGACCACGGAGGCGGCGCCGCCCGCTCCCGTGAGCGACCCGCCGCTGCGGAGCAGGGGCCGACCGGAGCCCGAGCCGCTGCCGCAGACGGGTGCCGACCTCGACGGCGCGCTCGCCGTCGGTGGCGCGGCGACCCTGGCGCTCGGGCTCGCGGCGATCGTGTGGCATCGTCGCCGCGCGCGCTCCCGCTCCGGCGCCGTCTGACGCAGGCGGACGAGCGGATGCCCCGGCCCGAGCGGCCGGGGCATCCGCTCGTCGGTCAGCGCGAGTAGGTGCCGACGATGCGGTTCTGCTCGAGGATCGAGCCCGCGTTCCGATCGAGGAAGGCCTCGCGCGTGGGCTCGCCCGTCACGGGCTCGGACAGCGCGTAGACCCAGGCGTAGTAGTGATGGTCGCCGTGGCCCTGCGGCGGCTGCGGGCCGTACCAGCCGGGCTCGCCGGCGCTGGTGGGGGCGGCGCGACCCACGGACGGGTCGATGGGTCCGTCGACGGCCGGCAGGCCGTACACGACCCAGTGCGTGAAGCCCCGCGCCATCGGCGCGTCGGGGTCGTGCACGACGAGCGCGAGCTCGACGGCGTCCTCCGGCACGCCCGACACCGCGAAGCGCGGCGCCTCGTTGCCGCCGTCCTTCGCGAGCCGGTCGGGCATGCGGCCGCCGGCCTCGTAGTCCTCGCTCGTGATGGTCAGATCTGCGACGTGCGGTCCCATGGACGTCCTTCCTGCCGCGCGGGCGCGCGGTCCCATCCATGCTCACCCGGCGCGCCGGCAGGCGCACCGGCTTGCGTCCGGCCCGCGAGACGCCCCGAGCCCGTCCGCATCCGCTCTGCGAGGATCGACGTCAGGCATCGCGTCCCGCGGAGGACGCGGCGCGACGACGAGCACGAGGAGCATTCGCGATGCAGCGCACCAGGATCGGCCGCAGCGGCCTCGAGGTCTCCCGGGTCATCGTCGGGTGCATGAGCTTCGGGGAGCCCGACGTCGGCAACCACGGCTGGACGCTCCCCGAGGAGGAGTCGCGCGGCTTCATCCGGCACGCGCTCGAGCTCGGCCTCACGACGTTCGACACCGCGAACTCCTACTCCGCCGGCCGCTCCGAGGAGATCGTCGGCAAGGCGCTCGCCGACTTCGCGAGGCGCGAGGACGTCGTGATCGCGACGAAGGTCTACTTCCCCATGCGCGAGGGCGTCAACGGCCGTGGGCTCTCGCGCGGGCACATCCTCGAGTCCGTGGAGGCGAGCCTGCGACGGCTCGGCACCGACTACGTCGACCTGCTGCAGATCCACCGCTTCGACCCGACGGTGCCGGTCGAGGAGACCCTGCAGACGCTCGACGACGTCGTGCGCTCGGGCAAGGTGCGGTACATCGGCGCCTCGTCGATGTGGGCGTGGCAGTTCGCGAAGCTGCAGCACGCGGCCGAGCTGCACGGGTGGACGCGCTTCATCTCGATGCAGGCGCAGTACAACCTCATCACCCGCGAGGACGAGCGCGAGCTGTACCCGCTGTGCCTCGACCAGGGGGTCGGCGCGCTGCCGTGGAGCCCGCTCGCCCGCGGCAAGCTCACGCGTCCCTGGGATGCGCAGACGTCGCGGTTCGCCACGGACGCCATCGCGGCGAACCTGTACCAGCAGGCCGAGGACTCGGATCGGCGGATCGTGGATGCGGTGCTCGCGATCGCCGCCGAGCGGGAGGTGCGACCGGCGCAGGTGGCGCTCGCCTGGGTGCTCGCGCAGCCCGTCGTGTCGTCGCCGATCGTCGGAGCCACCAAGATGCAGCACCTCGACGACGCCGTCGCCGCGACCGAGCTGACGCTCACCGACGACGAGCTGCGACGGCTCGAGGAGCACTACGTGCCGCACGCGATGGAGGGCTTCGTCTGATCGGTCGCGAGCCCGCCCGGCTGGTCGCTGCCTCCGTCCGACCGGCCGCAGCTCGCCCCTGACCGGTCCGGTGCGACTGCGACCAGTCGTGGCACCCGCGAGGGCTACGGCGTCGGGGTGCGGGCGTCGTAGCGCAGGAACGAGCCCTGCATCCGCGTGACGAGCAGCACGAGCGCCACGATGCAGAGGCCACCGAGCAGCGGCGGGAACCAGAGCGCGACGAGCGACGCCGTGAGGCCCGCGTAGAGGTCGCCGAGGCGAGGACCACCGGCGACGACGACCGTGAAGACGCCCTGCAGCCTGCCGCGCATCTCGTCGGGTGAGGCCTGCAGCAGCATCGTCGAGCGGAAGATGGCGCTGATCTCGTCGCTCGCTCCCATGCCCGTCATCGCGAGGCACGCCAGCGCGAGCGCCGGCCAGGCGACGCCGCTCAGCTCGTCGGTCACGGAGACGCCCGACAGCGTCGTGACGAGCAGCACGACGCCGAGCAGCGCGCCGGCCGTGCCGTAGAGCATGATGGCCCGCTGGACGGCGAGACCGTGCCGGTGCACGTGCGCGACGGGACCCGACAGCAGGCTCGCCAGCAGCGTGCCGACCGCGCCGGCCGCCGTGAGCACGCCGACCGTGATGGGGCCGCCGCCGATGACGAGCGCGCCGACGGCGGGGAAGAGCACGTTGGGCCTGCCGAAGACCATCGCGACGATGTCGACGACGAACGACATGCGGATGTTCGGCGCCCGGCGGAGGAATCGCATCCCGTCGCGCAGCGACTCCAGTCCCGGCTTCGCGACGCGCCCCTGCGGCGGCATGGCGGGCAGGCCGAGGATGCCGACGAACGCGACGGAGAAGAGCACCGCGTCGACGGCGAAGGTCAGCGGCAGCCCCACGGTCGCGGCGAGGACGCCCGCGAGCGCGGGGCCGATCGTGACCATCGCGCCGATCGCGATGCCGTTGAGCGCGGCGGCGCGCGAGAGGAGGTGCGCGGGCACGATGCGGGGCGTGATCGCGCTGCGCGTCGCGCCCGAGATCGTCGTGGCGACGGCGTTGATCGTGGCGAGCACGTAGAACGGCCAGACCTCGACGCGCTGCCCCTCGGCCATGGCCCACGCGTCGTACGCCGACATCGCCACGATGCCGAGCACCGTGATCCAGCCGAGCGTCGCGGAGGCGAGCAGCACGCGCTTGCGGTCGAACGCGTCGGCGAGCATGCCGCCCCAGAGCCCGGCGACGATCATCGGCAGGAGGCCGATGGGGCCGACGAGCGACACCGCGAGCGTCGACTGCGTGATGTCGTAGATCTGCAGGCCGACGGCGACGACCGTCACCATCGAGCCGATGCCGGAGATCGCGTTGGCGATCCACAGGCGCGCGAACGCGGGCGACGCGCGCAGCGGCTCGAGGTCGACGAATCGTCGGCGGCCGACCGGCGCGGCGTCGGTCGGCTGCACGGGGCCGGGCTGGGCGATCGCGTCGGAGGTGGCCTGAAGGCCGGCCTCCTGACGCTCGGGCGCTGCCGTGTCGGGCGACTCCGCGTCGTGCTCGGCGTCGGCCGCTCGGCCCGGGACGATCGGCACGCGCCCCGTCGTGGGGTCGCCGCCGGAGTCCATCGTCACCGCACGAGCCTACGGCCCGATCGCGCGCGGACCGGTCCGCAGGCCCCGCGCGACGTCGATCCGGCTAGCGGCGCGTCTCGTCGCGCACCCGCACGTCCCGACCGACGGCATCGTCCGCGCCGCCGCTCGAGAGCCGCCGCATGCCCAGCGCGGCGAGGATGCCCGTCACGATCGCCAGCGGCCCGACGACGACGAGGATCGCGCCCCACCAGGGCAGCACCTCGGCGAGCGCGACGACCACCGTCACCGCGAGGGTCGTGACCGTGGCGAGCGCGAGGCCGCCGGCAGCGGCCAGCAGCGCGACCCCCATTCGGGCGTCACGCGTGCGATCCATGACGTCGCGCCGCAGCTCGTCGAGCTGCTCGCGCACGATGGCGCGCAGCTGGCGCGGCAGGTCGCGCACGACGTCGATCGGCGTCCTGCGCCCCTCGCGCTCAGCCACGGCGCCGGCTCGGGGTCTGGCCGTCGTCGCCGCGTCGGCGGCGGCCGAGGATGCGCTTCGCCACGAAGGCGGCGACGAGCGAGAGGATGCGGGGCAGCATGGCGTCCTTCCTGGAACGGGCGGCGGATGCGCCGCGAGCCCGTGAGTGGGCTCACCCTGGAGACGTCACCAGCGGCGCATCCGTCACGGATCCGCGGCGCGCCGCCGGCGTCGCAGCGTGGCATGCTGACCGCGAGCGAAGCAGATGAGGATCCACCCATGAGCGCCGACGTCGCAGCCCCACCCCCGTTGGCGATCCGCCGCGTGCGCCGCATGCTCGGACGCGACCCGCACGAGGGCGGCCGCGCGGCGACGCCGCTCGAGCTGCTCTTCGACCTCGCGTTCGTCGCCGCGTTCGGCATCGCGGGCAACGAGATGGCGCACGCGCTCGCCGAGGGCCACGTCGCGGTCGCCATCGGCGGATTCGCCTTCGGCGTCTTC
Source organism: Agrococcus sp. SGAir0287 (assembly GCF_005484985.1). Classification (NCBI taxonomy): domain Bacteria; kingdom Bacillati; phylum Actinomycetota; class Actinomycetes; order Micrococcales; family Microbacteriaceae; genus Agrococcus; species Agrococcus sp. SGAir0287. The sequence goes on along the minus strand of NZ_CP027942.1, from coordinate 195,259 downwards.
GCGATCACGTGGGCGTGGATCAACTTCTCGTGGTTCGCGTCGGCGTTCGACACCGACGACTGGGTGTACCGCCTGACGACGATGGTGCAGATGGTCGGCGTCGTGGTGCTCGCGCTCGGCCTCTCCGACGTCTTCCACTCGCTCGAGGAGGGGCACGGGGTCGACAACGCCGTGCTCGTCGCCGGCTACGTCGTCATGCGCGTCGCGATGCTCGCGCAGTGGCTGCGCCTCGCGGCGCAGTCGCCCGAGCATCGCCTCGCCGCGCTCACGTACGCGACGGCCATCGCGATCGCGCAGGTCGGATGGGTGGCGCTCGCGGTCGCGCACCTCGAGCTGCTGCCGACGATCGCGGTCGCGGGGCTGCTCTACGTCGTCGAGCTCGGCGGCCCCGTGGTGGCGGAACGCCGCACGCCCACGCCGTGGCACGCGCACCACATCGCCGAGCGCTACGGGCTGCTCGCGATCATCGCCCTCGGCGAGGGCGTGCTCGGCACCGTCGCCGCCGTGCAACCCGTCATCGCCGAGCAGGGCTGGTCGACCGACGCGATCGTCCTCGTCGCGGCGGGGGTCGCACTCACGTTCGGCATGTGGTGGGCGTACTTCGCGATCCCGTTCGGCGATCTGCTGCATCGCGATCGCCGCGGGTCGTTCGCGTTCGGCTACCTCCACATCCTCGTCTTCGCCGGGATCGCGGCCGTGGGTGCGGGGCTCCACGTCGGCGCGTACGTCGTCGAGGGCTCGGCGAGCGTCGGGTTCTCGGAGGCGGCGCGTGCCGTCGCGATCCCGGTGGCCGTGTACCTCGTCGCGCTCGTCGGCATCGCGGACATCCTCGCCGGTCGCGTCCGCCCGGGGCACCTCGCGCTCCTCGTCGCGGCGATCGCCGCGCTCGTCGTCGCCGTGCTGCTGTCGGACACCGGCTCGCCGTTCGCCCTGGACATCGCGCTCGTCGCGGCAGCGCCGTGGATCCTCGTCGTCGGGCTCGAGGTGCTGGGCAGGCGGCAGCAGGAGCAACCGGTCCTCGATCGACCGCACACGGCCTGACCGCACGCCGACGGCCCCGCATCCACGTGGGATGCGGGGCCGTCGTGCGTGGGGCGGTCGGTCAGCCGACGGGCGCCGTGGCCGGCGGCTCGACGAGCGTCGACTTCGGGTCGTCGATCTCGGGCAGGCGCGCCGCGACCTGGTCGCCGAGCCACGCGTCGACGTTCCTCCAGTACGCGATCGCGCGCTCGCGGATCTCGGGGACGCGCGTCTTCGAGACGTGGCCGACGATGTTGCCGACGAGCCGCTCGCGCGCAGCGTCGTCGAGCACGTCGCGCACGAGCGTGCGCGCCTGGCCGAAGTCGTCGTCCTCGGGGTGCAGGGTGGCGGCCGAGCGGATGAGCTCGCCGTCGGACTCCCAGCCGCGGTCGTCGCCGTGCGCCGCGGGGTCCGCGTGCGGGCCGCCGAACGAGTTCGGCGCGTAGACGGGCGTCGACGCCGGCCGGTAGCCGTGCCGCATCGCGCCGTCCTTCGAGTACGAGTGCACCTCCGCCGCGTGGGGGCGGTTGACGGGCAGCTCGGCGTGGTTCGTGCCCACGCGGTAGCGGTGCGCGTCCGCGTAGCTGAAGATGCGCGCCTGCAGCATCTTGTCGGGGCTCGCGGCGATGCCGGGCACGAAGTTCGACGGCGCGAACGTCGCCTGCTCGATCTCGGCGAAGTAGTTCTCGGGGTTCCGGTTCAGCTCCATGCGGCCGACCTCGACGAGCGGGTAGTCGCCCTTGGGCCACACCTTCGTCAGGTCGAACGGGTTGAAGCGGTACGACGCGGCATCCGCGTACGGCATGATCTGCACGTACAGCGTCCAGGACGGGAAGTCGCGGCGGTCGATCGCCTCGTAGAGGTCGCGGATGTAGTAGTCGGCGTCCGAGCCTGCGAGCTGGTCGGCGACGTCCTGCGGCATGAACTCGTTGCCCTGGTCGGTCTCGAAGTGGTACTTCACCCAGAAGCGCTCGCCTGCGGCGTTGATCCACTGGTAGGTGTGCGAGCCGAAGCCGTCCATGTGCCGCCACGTCGCGGGCAGCCCGCGGTCGCCCATGAGCCACGTGACCTGGTGCGCCGACTCGGGCTGCAGCGTCCAGAAGTCCCACTGCATGTCGTGGTCGCGCAGGTTCGAGCCCGGCAGGCGCTTCTGCGAGCGGATGAAGTCGGGGAACTTGATGCCGTCCTTGATGAAGAAGACGGGGGTGTTGTTGCCGACGAGGTCGTAGTTGCCCTCGGTCGTGTAGAACTTCAGCGCGAAGCCGCGCGGGTCGCGCCATGTGTCGGGGCTGCCCTGCTCGCCGGCGACCGACGAGAAGCGCGCGAGCATCTCGGTCTCGACGCCGGGCTGGAAGACGGCGGCGCGCGTGTACTGCGAGACGTCGCTCGTCACCGTGAAGGTGCCGAACGCGCCGCCACCCTTGGCGTGCACGACGCGCTCGGGGACGCGCTCCCGGTTGAACTGCGCGAGCTTCTCGACGAGGTAGTGGTCGGTGAGCGCGATGGCGCCGTCGGCGCCGACCGACTGCGAGTGCTGGTCGCTCGCGACCGGCGCTCCGGAGTTGGTGGTGGTCCGCTGGGTCATGGTGTCCTCTGCTTCCTCGGTCGGGTCATGGGGCGGGTCGGTTCGGTCGGAGGGTCGGTGCAGCGCCCGACGGTCGTCGGGACGTGCGCCGCGGTCAGCGCTCGGAGCGCGCGCAGTCGGCGCAGAGCCCCCAGAAGGTCACCTCGGCCTGCACGACGGCGAAGCCGGCGGGCGCGGGCGCGTGCAGGCATGGGGCCTCGCCCGTCACGCAGTCGACGTCCTCGACGCGTCCGCACCGCGAGCACACGGCGTGGTGGTGGTTGTCGTCGACGCGCAGCTCGAAGCGCGCGGCGGAGCGCGCGGGCTCGAAGCGGCGCAGCACGCCGGCCTCGTGCAGGGCGCCGAGCACGTTGTGCACCGACTGCAGCGAGATGCCGGGCTCGAGGTCGCCCACGCGCCGATGGATGGCGTCCGCGTCGGCGTGCGGATGGTCGGCGAGCACCGCGAGCACGGCGAGGCGTCCGCGCGTCACGCGCAGGCCCCGCGTGCGCAGCATGCCCTCGTGCGCGACACGACGCTCGAGGGCGGCGTCGATGCCGTCGTCCGGCGGCGTCTCGACGAGGTGCATGTCCCCCATCCTGCCGCCCTATCGTGAACGACTCAAATCTGCGGCGTGTCGAGTCGGCGACCGACGGGCGGACGGTCGCACCGCGCGCCGGACGCCGCAGCGCGTCGCCGCGCCCACCCCGCATGCACGCGAGGCGGGCGCAGCGACGCCACGGACTCAGCGCTGCGCGGCCTCCTCGACGGCGCGCGAGCGGTCCGCGCGCGTCTTCACGAGGCTCGCGACCGTCGCGATCGCGATCGTGCCCGCGATGAAGGTCAGGGAGAACCAGATGGGGATGTCGAACGCCCACGGCACGGGCTCGCCGCCGTTGATGAACGGCACCTCGTTGACGTGGAGGGCGTGGAGCACGAGCTTCACGGCGATGAAGCCGAGGATGGCCGCGAGGCCCTGCCCGAGGTAGACGAGGCGCTCGAGGAGCCCGCCGATGAGGAAGTAGAGCTGGCGCAGGCCCATGAGCGCGAACGCGTTCGCGGTGAACACGATGTACGCCTCCTCGGTGAGGCCGTAGATGGCCGGGATTGAGTCGAGGGCGAAGAGGAGGTCGATGAACCCGATCGCGACGATCGTGAGCAGCATCGGCGTCACGAAGCGCCGTCCGTCCTTCCGCACGACGAGTCGGTCCTCGTGGTACTCGTCCGTCACGGGCAGGATGCGGCGGACGAGCCGCATGAAGCGGCCGTCCGAGGGGTCGCCGTGGTCGCCCTTCAGCTGCTGGATGGCGAGGACGAGCAGCAACGCGCCGAAGAGGTAGAACACCCACGAGAAGTTCTCGATGAGGGCCGCGCCGACCGCGATGAACGCGCCGCGCATGATGAGGGCGATGACGATGCCGATCATCAGCACCTTCTGCTGGTAGATCCTCGGCACCGCGAAGCCGGTCATGATGACGATGAAGAGGAACAGGTTGTCGAGCGACAGCGCCTTCTCGGTGAGGTAGCCGGCGAAGTACTCGCCGCCGAAGGTCCAGCCGTTCGTGACGCCGATGCCGACGCCGAAGAGCAGCGCGAGGCCGATGTAGAACGCCGACCAGCGCGCCGCCTCCCCGAGGGAGGGCTCGTGCGGCTTGCGCACATGCGCGAAGAACTCGTAGACGAAGAACGCGATCGTGACGAGGATCGTGACGATCCAGACCAGGGGTGTCACCTGCATGGCAGCTCCAGGGCTCGGTGTGCGAATCGGACACCAAGGTCTCCTCCATCTCACGGCGATGCCGTGAGACCGACGACCCGGAGCGGATGCTCGAACTGACGGGCTCGTCGCGGTCGGGAGTACTCCCCTTGCTGCGACCAGCATACCGGAGGGCGCGCCGGGCTGGGCGAGCCGCACCGTCGCGAGTGCCCGCATCCCAGCGGATTCCAAGGTCGCACCATTGGCACTCTCACGGGCAGAGTGCTAATCTGGGCGCAGCCTCTCGGGGTGGTCCCCGAGGGCGATCGCCACGACACCCGGTCTCGCGCGCAGGGCGCGGACCGCGTTGCAAGGAGGTGGTTGTCATGGCTCTGACCTTCGACCCGTTCCGCGAGATGGATCGCATGGCGGCGGCTCTGCTGACCAACGGAGGCACGCGGCGCGGCGGCCCGTGGATGCCCATGGACCTCTACCGCGCCGACGACCACTACGTCGTGCACGTCGACCTGCCGGGCGTCGACCCGGGCTCGATCGACCTCGACGTCGACGCGCAGACGCTCACGATCCAGGCCGAGCGCACGCTCGGCGCCGCCGAGGGCGCGCACTGGCTCGCGCAGGAGCGCGCGGCCGGCCGCTTCACGCGACAGCTGAGCCTCGGCGCCGACATCGACCTCGACGCCATCCACGCGTCGTACGAGCACGGCGTCCTGACGCTCACGATCCCGGTGGCCGAGCGCTCCAAGCCGCGCAAGATCGCGGTCGAGCACGCCGGCGGCGACCGTGCGATCAGCCAGGCGCCGTCGACGCAGGAGGTCGGCGCGGATGCGTGACGCGGAGGCGCCGCGCTCGCCGGAGGACGAGGAGCTCGAGCCGACGTTCGGTCGATGGCTCGCCCTGATCGACGGGCGCTAGCGCAGGTCGGCGCGGCCGGGCGGAGGACCGCCCGGCTGCGCTCGCGCGTGCCCTCGCGCCGCAGGCGAGGCGATGCGGCGCGCCCTCAGTGCGGGATGGGCTGCGTCGTCGTCGTCGGCTCGCCGCGGCGTCGCGCAGCCCACGGCTCCAGCGCCAGCACGACCAGCGCGACGGCGATCGGGCCGTAGACGAGCGCGTCGACGACGCCGACGGCCTCCCCCAGCAGCACGGTCGAGACGACGACGAGCAGCACGGGCTCGACGTACGTGAGCAGCCCGAAGAGCCCGAACGGCAGCAGGCGGCTCGCCGACAGGTACATCCAGAGCGCAGCCCCGCTCACGACGCCGAGCAGCGCGAGCATCGGCGCATGGCCCCAGGACGCCGCGCCCGCGCCGGTCGCGGCGTGGACGACGAGCACCACCACGGCGACGGGCAGCAGCACCAGCTGCTCCAGCACCGTCGCCCCCGGCCCGTCGAGGCCGAACCGACGCCGCAGGTCGAAGTAGACCGGGTAGCCGAACGCCACGAGGGCGGTCGCGAACCCCACCGAGCCCCCGATCGCGAGCGCGGCGCCCACGCCGACCAGCGCAGCCACCACGGCCACCACGCGCAGGCGCGACATCCGCTCGCCGTGCAGCACGACGCCGACGAGCACCATGGCCAGCGGCAGCAGCAGGTAGCCGGTCGCGGTGTCGAGGCCGTGGCCGGCGATCGGCGCCCATCCGAAGAGCCACAGCTGCACGGACAGCAGCGCCGCGTCGGCCACCAGGACGAGCGCGAGCACGGGTCGACGGCGGATGCGGGCGAGCACGCGGCCGACGTCGCGCAGGCCGACGGTCGCGGCGAAGAGCGCGACGAGCACCGGAAGCATGACGACGACCCGCCACGCGACGATCTCGAGTCCCGTGAGCGGTGCGAGCAGCGGCGGCAGGAGGAAGAGCGCACCGAAGAGCACCGACGCGCCGATCGAGGCGACCACGCCCATGCCGACGCCGGATGCGGCGCGGAGGCGGGCGGGCGCGAGCATGCGGCCTCCATGCGGCGGTGGGTGGGGGCGTCGCGCGGTCGCCGACGCGCATCCAGCCTAGGAGCGCTCGCGGGCGCGGTCCGTCAGCCCAGCAGGCCGGCCGCGAGCACCGCGAGCGGGCACGCCAGCACCGTCGTCGTGAGCACGATCGTGCGCGTCACGGCGCCCACCGACGTGTAGGACGACGCGATGGCGTACATGTTCTGCGCCGACGGCAGGCACGCGATGACGACGAGCGCCAGCAGCTCGAGGCCGCCGAAGCCGAGCAGCAGCCCGAACCCGAGCGTCGCCAGCGGCAGCAGCACGAGCTTGCCGAGCAGCGGGATGAGCACGACCGTCGTCTCGCGGCGCAGCGGCTCGAGGGGACGGGCGCCCCGCAGCGACATGCCGAACGCCAGCAGCAGCATGGGAATCGATGCGTCCGCGAGCAGATCCGCCGGCATGAGCACGGCATCCGGGATCTCGACGCCCGTCAGCATGACGACGGCTCCGAGGATCGCGGCGGGCACGACGGGCGTCGCGAACGGGCGCAGCGCCCGACGCCACGCGGGCTGCGCTGCCCCCTCGTGCGCGGAGGCGGTGGCGATGCCCATCAGGACGGGCGCGAGCACGAGCACCTGCAGCAGGATGCTGGGCGCGAGGAAGGACGTCGTGCCGAGGATCGACGTCGCGAGCGGGATGCCGATGTTGCCCGAGTTCGTGAAGCCCGTCGTCGTCGCGAGCACTGCCACGGCCGTCGTCGAGCGGCGCATGCGCGCACGGGTGAGCAGCGCTCCCGCCGTCACGAGCATCGTGAGCACGATCGGCGCGACCGTCGCGAGCGAGAACGTCGACAGGAAGACGCTCGGGTCGGCCCGGGCGAGCACGACGAACGTGAGGCCCGGCATGCCCACGAGCAGCGTGAGCCGGTTGAGGATGCGCTCGGCCTCGGGGCCGACGACTCCGATCCTGCGCACGAGGTAGCCGATCGCGATGACGAGCGCGACGCCGCCGAACGCGAGGGCGGCGTCCGCCATGTTCTCGACGTCCACGAGCGGATGCCTCCCATCCGTGTCGTGGATCCGGTGCCCCTCGATCCTGCCACCTCCGCTGGCGCCACAGCGGTCGCGCGACTACCGTGCGGGGCATGGGTCAGGAAGCGCTGCCGTTCGGAACCCCTTCGGAGCCCGGGGCGGATCCCCTCGAGGATGCGATCGAGCGCGCGCTCATGAGCGCGGGCCTCGGCGCGGGCGGCGCGCTCGAGACGCAGGACGAGCTCGGGCAGGCGCCCGACCCCACGGCCGCAGAGGCGGGCGACGCGTCGGCGGGCGCGGCCGACGGCGACTGAGGCGGCTCGCGCTCCCGCGACCCGCGCGCGCTACGGCACGAGCAGGATCTTGCCGCGCACGGCGTTCGCGACGTTGAGGCGCTGCGCCTCCGCAGCGTCGGCGAGCGTCATCGTGCGCGCGATCTCGACGTCGAACGAGCCCGAGGCCATGCGGCCGAGGACGACGTCGTACGCCTCGTGCCGCAGCGCGATGCTGCGCTCGGAGAGCGGCTCGGGCTTGCCGCCCATCCACCCCTGCACGCCGAGCGCCGCCGCGGCGTCGCTCCACACGATCGTGCCGATGCGGTGCGGATCGGCGACGAGCTGCGCGGAGACGGCCATCGACTCCTCCGTGCCGACGCAGTCGTAGACGACGTCCACGCCGTCGGGCGCCGCCTCGCGCACGCGCTCGAGCAGGCCCGGACCGTACGTGACCGGGGTCGCGCCGAGCTCGCGCATGCGCGGGTGGTTGGCCTCGCTGCCCGTCGCGACGACCGTCGCGCCCTGCAGCACCGCGAGCTGGATCGCGGCCTGCCCGACGGCGCCGGAGCCGGCGTGGATCAGCAGCGTCTCGCCCGCGCGCAGCTCGAGCTCGACGAGCCCCTGGTACGCCGTGGAGGCGGGGATGCCCATCGCGGCCCCCTGCTCGAAGGTCACGCCGTCGGGCAGCGCGTGCAGCTGCTCGGGCGTGGCGACCGTGTGGGTCGCGTAGGCGCCCTTCGCGTTCTGCACGACGACGCGGTCGCCGACGCGCCAGCCCTCGACGCCCGCGCCGACCTCGACGATCTCGCCCGCGGCGTCGCCGCCGGGCACGCGCGGCGTCGTGATCTCGCCGGAGGGGCGCGAGCCGGAGCGCAGCTTCGAGTCGAGCGGGTTCACGCCCGCGGCGCGCACCGCGACGACGACCTCGCCGGGACCCGCGGTGGGGTCGGGCACGTCGACGAGGTGCATGACCTCCGGCTCGCCGAACTCGGTGTACTGGATCTGCTGCGCCATCGCCATCGCTCCCTCGACTCGTGCCGTGCGCATCCAGTCTGCCTCGGATGCGCGTGGTGGCGAGCGGGCGTTCGCGCCCGGCCGAGCGCGTCGCGGGATCAGGCCGCGTCGGTGGGCGCCTGGTGCGCGGCGAGGGCTGCGAAGGGCACGATGCACCACACCTTGCGGAGGGTCTCGTGGACCGTCCAGTGCCCGCGCCAGCCCTCGGGCGTGACGAAGAGCGAGCCGGGGCCGATCTCGAACGTCGAGCCGTCCTCCTCGGTGATCGTCGCGCGACCCGACACGATCTGGCACATCTCGTGGTAGCCGGGCCGCGTGCTGCGGAACGAGCCGGGGGTGACCTCCCAGACGCCGGCGCGGATGCCCTCGGCCGACTCCCACACGGTCGTCGACGCCTCGGTCTGCCCGTCCTGCTCGGCGGTCGCCTTCGGGCGGTGCTCGCCGGGATCGGCGGTGACGGCGTCCTGCAGGACGATGGCGAGGGGCGAGACGGTCGTGTCGGTCATAGATCGATCGTCGCGTCAGATAGAATGATTGTCAACAATCTGGATTTCGGCATTTCTCCTGTCGATCCTCAGCAGAACTGTCTACGATCGGGAGCGGACCCGCCACGAGCGGCGTCACGAGAGGGGGACGTTGCCGTGCGAGGAGTCGAAGCGCTGTCCGCGATCGCGAGCAAGCCCACGGCGGTCATCATCGCCGACCAGCTGCGCGAGGGCATCATCGAGGGAGCCTTCTCCCCCGGCGACCAGGTCAACGAGGCGCAGGTCGCGACGCGGCTGAACGTGAGTCGCGGCCCGGTGCGCGAGGCGCTGCATCGGCTCGTGCAGGAGGGCCTGCTCATCTCGCGCCCCAACCGCGGCGTGTTCGTGCGCGACCTCACGCCCCGCGACGTCGCCGAGGTGTTCGAGGCGCGCGAGATCATCGAGTGCGCCGCCTCCGAGCGCATCACCGAGCGCCCGCAGTCCGAGCGCGACGTCACCGCCGACGAGCTCGACGCCCTCCTCGACCGCATGTCGGCGGCCCTCGAGCACGACGACTGGCCGCAGCTCGGCCGCGAGGACCTCCAGTTCCACACCGCGCTCGTCGGCGCGGCTGGCAACACGCGCATGGTGCGCGCCTACGAGACGCTCGCGACCGAGGCGCTCATCTGCCTCACGCACTTCCCCGGCGCGTACCCGTCGCGCGACCGCGTGCTGCCCGACCACCGCGAGATCGTGCAGCAGCTGCGCGACGGCGACATGGAGCGCCTGCACCACACGCTGCACCAGCACCTGTCGTTCGACGGCCACGAGCTGCACACCCACGACGACGAGGGCGCCGGCGACTTCCGCCACGGCCGCCCGGAGCACGACACGATCGCCTGACCGCCGGCTCGGCGCCCTGACCTCGAGGGCAGGCGCCGCAGCCCGCGTCAGGCGGCCGTGTACCCGCCGTCGATCGGCAGCACGGCGCCCGTGACGTACGACGACGCCGGCGTGCCGAGGAAGTGGATCGCCTCGGCGACCTCCTCCGGGCGGGCGAGCCGCCCCATCGGGATCGTCGCCGCCCGGGCGCGGCGCGCCGCATCCGGATCGGGCTGCCGGTCGAAGCCCGCCTCGATCGCCGCCGTGGACGTGAGGCCGGGCGCCGCGACGTTGACGCGGATGCCGCGCGGCGCGAGCTCGATCGCCGCACCCTTGCCGAGCATGATGAGCCCGCCCTTCGCGGCCGTGTACATCACCTGCCCCGCGATGCCGACCATGCCGAGCCGCGAGCTCACGAGCACGACCTGCGAGGCGCCCTCGCGCATCGCGGGCACGGCGTGCTGCAGCACCGAGAAGACGCTGAGCACGTTCGCGTCGAGCAGCGCGGACGCGCGCTGCAGATCCATCGCCTCGATGGCGCCGTCGCCCTGCAGCCCGTGGCACAGCACGAGCGTGTCGATGGGGCCGAGGATGCGCGCGGCCGTCGCGATCAGCTCGGCCGCGAACGCCTCGTCGCCGAGGTCGCCGGCGAGGTAGTGCTCGTCGGGTCCCATGCCCGCAGGTGCCCGCTCTCGGCGGCCCGTGAGGAGCAGCCGCGCGCCGCCCGCGCGGAACCGCGCCGCGACCGCCTCGCCGATGCCGCTCGTCGCACCCGTGACGACGACCGCGAGGCCCTCGTCGGCCTCGGGTGCCGTCACGCGCGCGCCTCGCACACCATCTGCACCTCGACGCAGCTGTCGCGCGGCAGGCCGGCGACGCCGATCGCGGTGCGGGCGTGGCGGCCGTGCTCGCCGAGCACCTGCACGAGCAGCTCGCTGCCCGCGTCGGCGACGTTCGACTGCTCGCCGAAGCCGTCGGCGCTGTTGACGAAGACGAGGATCTGCGCGATGCGCAGCCGGTCGAGCCCGCCGACCGCGCCCGCGGCGACCGACAGCGCGTTGAGCGTCGCCTGCCGCATCATCGCGCGCGCGTCGTCGACCGAGACCTCGGCGCCGACCGTGCCCGTCAGCGGCAGCGCGCCGTCGCGGTAGGGCAGCTGGCCGGCGATCCAGATCGTGCCGTCGCGCTGCGCGCGCCAGCTCGTGTACCTCGGGTCGTCGTCGACGACCGGCAGGTCGAGGCCGAGCGCCGCGAGCGCGGCGTTCGGGTCGGTCTCGAGGTCTGCGTAGGTGTGCACGCTCATGCGTGGCTCCTCTCTCGGCCGCGTCGCGCGGCTCGCCGTGCGGTGGGTGCGTCGTCGCCCGGACGACGCGGGTCAGTTGAGCTGGGCGCGGGCGTCGACCTGCCAGCGGTCGACGATCGTGCCGTCGGCGTCGATGACGACGAGCTCCTCGAAGCTGTTCACGACGGGGCACACGTGGTGCGGCACGATCGCGACGGGCTCGCCGATCGCCGGCCGCTCGCCGCCCTCGGGCAGCGCGAGGTACCCGTGGTACTCGTTGAGGCTGCGCAGGCATCCGTCGTGCGACGGCACCTGGCCGTAGCCGCGCTCGGGGTTGCCCTCGCGGGCGAGCGCCTTCGTGCCGGCGTCGACGATGACGTGCGGGTGGCCCTGGTCGCTCACGACCGTCGACGCCACGAACAGGGCGATGTCGTCGGCTGTGCAGTCGCCGATGCGCACGTTGTCCCAGTCGTTGAAGACGTACTCGCCGGGTCGCAGCTCCGTGATGACGGGATCGGTCGAGAACTGGAAGGTCGGGGTCGAGCCCGCGCTCACGATGGTCGCCTCGACGCCGTGCTCGGCGAGCGACGCCACCGCCGCGCGCAGCGCGTCCGCCTGCTCGATCGCAGCACCTTCCGGCGCTCCGACCGTGCCGCCCTGCCCGGGGTAGGTGTAGATGCCGCGCACGTCGAGACCCGCTGCGCGCGCGTGCACCGCGAGCGCTCCGGCCTCGTGCGGCTGCACGCCCGAACGGCGCGCGCCGCAGTCGATCTCGACGACGATGCCGAGCGAGCCCGCGGCGTCGCCCATGGCCTCCGCGAGCCGGTCGACGGCGCCGACGCTCTCCACGCCGACCGTGAGCCGGATGCGGCCCGCGAGCGCGCGGATGCGGTCGGCCTTCGTGCCGACGGCCCACACGGGGTAGGCGAGCAGGATGTCGTCGCAGCCCGCGTCGGCGAAGATCTCGGCCTCGGCGAGCGTGCCCGCCGTGAGCCCGATCGCGCCGGCCTCGAGCTGGATGCGGCCGATCGCGACGCTCTTGTGCGTCTTGACGTGCGGGCGCAGCCGCTTGCCGTGCCCGTCGGCGAACGCCTGCATGCGCTCGACGTTCGCGATCAGCACGTCGCGCACCACCACGGGCGCCGGCGTGCTCACGCTCGTGCCGAGCGCACGCAGCTGGCGGGGGAAGTCACGCATCCGCACCGCCGACGTCGCCCTGCGTCGACGAGCCGGCGACCGGATCGACGAGCGTGAGGATGACGTTGCGCGGCTCGCTGAGCGCCAGCACGGCGTCGGCGACCCCCTCGCGGCCCACGCCCGAGCGCTTGGATCCGCCGAACGGCATCGAGTCGATGCGGAAGTCGCTCGTCTCGTTCACGAGCACGCTGCCGACCTGCAGCCGCTCGACCGCGCGCATCGCGAGCGACATCGACGCGGTGAAGATGCCCGCCTGCAGCCCGTACTCGGTGTCGTCGACCTGCGCGAGCGCGTCCTCGACGTCCTCGAACGGCGTGATCGTCACGACGGGCCCGAAGACCTCCTCGCGCTGCACGCGCGCGTCGCGCGGCACGTCGAGCAGCACGGTCGGCGACAGGAAGGCGCCGTCGCGCTCCCCGCCGACCGCGACGTGGGCGCCGGCGTCGACGGCCTCGTCGATCCAGCGCTCGACGCGCTCCGCCTCGCGGCGGGAGATCATCGGCCCCACGTCGGTCGCCGCGTCGCGCTTCGAGCCGACGACGAGCGCGCGGGTGCGCGCGACGACGTCGGCGACGAGGCGCTCGTGGTGGGATGCGTGCACGAAGACGCGCTGCACCGACAGGCAGTTCTGGCCGGCGACGCCGAACGCACCGTCGACGATGCCGGCGGCAGCGGCGGCAGCATCGCCGTCGGCCGCGACGATCACGGCGTTGTTGCCGCCGAGCTCCATGAGCATGGGGCGCGCGCCCGCGGCGCGCGCGATGGCGTCGCCCGTCGCGGGTCCGCCGGTGAACGAGACCGCCGCGACGCGTCGGTCGGCGACGAGCACGGTGCTCGCCGCGCGGTCGGCCACGAGCACCGCCATGCGCTGCGGCGGCATGCCGGCGCGCAGCAGGACGTCGAGCAGCGCGAGCGCCGACAGCGGCGTGACGCGCGCGGGCTTCAGCACGACGCCGTCGCCCGCGATGAGCGCAGGGCCCACCTTGTGCGCGACGAGGTTGAGCGGATCGTTGAACGGCGTGATCGCGGCGACGACGCCGAGCGGCACGCGGCGGTTCCAGCCGACGCGGCCGGCGCCGCGAGCCGTGTCCTCGAATGCGAGCGTCTCGCCTTCGAGCAGGTGCGACGCGGCGGCCGACAGTCGCAGCGTCTCGGCGGCGCGCGCGACCTCTCGCGTCGCCTCGCGGATGGTCTTGCTGCTCTCGCGCGAGACGATCCCCGCGATGCGCGAGGCCTCCTCGCGCACGAGGTGCGCGGCACGCTCGAGCGTCTCGCGCCGCTGCCACAGCGGCCACGCGTCGTCGCGGACGCTGCGGTCGACGGCGGCGATCGCACGGAGCATCGTGGCCTCGTCGGCCTCGTGCACGGCGGCGACGACCGTGTCGTCCTCGGGGTCGGCGACCTCGAGCGTCAGCGGCTGGCGGATCCAGGCGCCCTCGGCGTACCCGCCCCCCGGGATGCCGAGGGCGCGCAGGGCGTCCTCGGCATCCCGGGGCGCGCGCACCGCGGGCGGCGCGTGCGTCGTGGTGGCGAGCACGTCAGCTCAGCCGATCCTGCAGCGCGTAGTACGCGCCACCCGCACGCAGATGCAGCCACGGCTTGCCGAAGTAGCCGGGGATCCACGGGTGCTTCAGGTCGCGCCAGATGTTGCGGTGCGTCTCGCCCGCGACGACGTCGGCCATGACCTTGCCCATGTAGTTCGCCATCTGCACGCCGTGACCGGAGTAGTTCGTCGAGTAGAAGACGCCGTTCCGCTCGCCCGCGTGGACCATCTGGTCCATGGAGATGTCGACGAGGCCGCCCCACATGTAGTCGATGCGCGCCTGCCGCACCTGCGGGAAGATCCGGTGCATCGCCTTCTTCAGGATCTCGCCGCTCTCGCGGTCCTGCGACGGGTCCGAGAGCGCGAAGCGCGCACGGCCGCCGAAGAGGAGGCGGTTGTCGGGCGTGATCCGGAAGTAGTAGATGAAGTTCTTCGTGTCCGACGCCATGCGACGGTTGGGCAGCAGCTCGTCGACGACCTCCTGCGGCAGCGGCTCCGTGACGACGATGAAGCTGCCGACGGGGATGATGCGCCGCTGCTGCCAGCCGAAGGGCTTGCCCGTGTAGCCGCTCGTGCCGACGACGACGCTGCCGGCGCGCAGCGTGCCGCGCGACGTCTGGATGTCGTGCACGGTCGTGCTGCCCTTGCGCTCGAGCCCCACGACCTCGGCGTGCTCGTGGATCGTCGCGCCCTCGTCGACCGCGAGGCCGGCGAGCGCGTGCCCGAACTTGCCCACGTGCATGCCGGCGCCGAGCGGGTCGACCATGGCGCCGTGGTAGACGTCCGAGCCGATCTCCGAGCGGATGTCGTCGCGCTCGACGATCCGCACGGGCTGGTCGACGAGCCGGTGCAGCGCCTCGGCCGTCTGCTTGAGGCCCTCGAGGTGCGAGGGCTTCCACGCGAGGTTCATCTTGCCGGTGCGCGCGTAGTCGACGTCGAGGTCGTGCTCGCGCACGAGGTCCTCGATGAGGTCGATCGCCGCGTTGTACTCGCGGAAGTACCCGATCGCGCGCTGCTCGCCGTACCGCTTGATCGCGGTGCGGAAGCCGATCGCGAGGCCGGTCGTCGCCATGCCGCCGTTGCGGCCCGACGCGCCCCAGTTGACGGTGTTCGTCTCGAGCACGGCGACCGACTTGCCGGCCTTCGCGGCGTGGTACGCGGTCGACAGCCCGGTGAAGCCCGCGCCGACGACGGCGACGTCGACCTCCTTCGGCAGCGGCGTCTGCGTGTAGTCGCCGCTGGGGGTCGCGGTGTCGAGCCAGTAGGAGTGCATCTTCACGGTGCCGGGGTCCTTCGAGGTCGGCGAGCTGGGGATGGTGGCGTCGTGGGTGCTCATGCGGGGTGCGTCTCCACCGTGATGAGCCGGCGCTCGATCGGGTCGCGCAGGATGTCGACGTAGGTGTTCGCCTCGCCCTGCACCACGCGGTCGTGGACGAGCGGCACGACGACGTCGAGCTGCATGATCGCGGCCTCGACGGCCATCGTCGCCTCCTGCCGCTCCTCGCCGATGGGGAGGCCGAGGGCCGTGTCGACGAGGGCGTCGACGGCGGGGTCGCACAGCTGGGAGATGTTGAAGCCGCCGTCGCACGTGAAGTCCTGCGCCATGAACGACAGCGGGTCGCCCATGTCGAGGAGGCTGTTGCGCGAGACGATCGCGGCGTCGAAGCTGCCTGCCAGCAGGTCGGCCTCGATGTTCACGTACTCGCGCACGTCCTGCGTGACGTCGAACCCGGCGTCCTCGAGCTGCTGCTCGAGGCGCACGGCGATCTCGGGCAGCTCGGCGCGGTCGGTGTACGTCGCGAGCGTGATGGGCGTGCCCTCGATCGCCGCGGGCTCGATGCCCGACTCGACGTCGCCGCGCAGCTCCGCCGCCCACGGGATGGCCGGGCCCATGAGGCCGACGGCCGGGTCGGCGTAGCCCTCGTAGACGCCCTCGACGATGGAGTCCGTGTCGATGGCATCGCGAGCGGCGGCGCGCACCGCCGGGTCGGTGAACGGTCCGCTGGCGCTGTTGAGCGTCAGGAACGTCGTGCGGGGCTGCAGCACCTCGTTGACCATCGCGGGGTCGAGCAGCTCGACCTGCGAGACCGGGATGCTCTCGGCGAGGTCGACCTCGCCTGCGCGCAGCGAGCCGGCGCGCGCCGTGCCGTCGGGCACGAAGTAGGCGTCGATGCCGGCGATGGCGGCGGGCTCGCCCCAGTAGTCGTCGAAGCGGTCGAGCGTCGCCTCCGTGCTGCTGAAGTCGGTGAGCACGAACGGGCCCGTGGCGGTGCCGACGGGCGTCACCGAGCCGTCGTCGAGGTACGCCGAGGCGGCGAGGATCGACAGCTGGGGGCTCGCGAGGCGGTTCGGCAGGAGCGCGTCGAGGGAGTCGGTCGTGATGGTGACCTCGTACTCGCCCGTCGCCTCCGCGTCGATCGTGATGCCGTTGAGCACGCGCGGCGGCGGCGAGTAGGCGGCGGCGCGGTCGAGCGTGTTCACCACGGCCTCCGCATCCATCGCCGTGCCGTCGTGGAAGACGACGTCCTCGCGCAGCTCGAACGTCCAGGTGAGGTCGTCGACCTGCTCCCAGTCGGTCGCGAGCATCGGGTCGATGCCGAGCTCGTCGTTCAGCTGCACGAGCGTCTCGCCGACGCTCCAGCGCGAGAGCTTGAAGGCGTCGTCGCTGAAGGGGTTCATGCTGGCCTTGGGCGGCTGCATCATGGCGACGGAGATGCGGTCGTCGCCCTCGGCGCCTGCGTCGGTGGCGCAGGCGGTCGCGGCGAGCGCGACGGACGTCGCGATGGCGACGATGGCGGTGGCCCTTCGGCCTCGGAGCTTGGTCACGGATCGAGCCTTTCGGTGCTGTGCGGTGCGTGGGGAGGGATCAGGCGATGCCGAGGGCGCGGTTGACCTCGTCGAGCGAGGTCATGCGCACGGCGCCGTAGTGGGGCAGGTCGGGGTCGTAGCCCCGGTCGAGGAAGACCTTGTTCGTGAAGCCGAGCTCGGCCATCGGCACGTGGTCGTAGAGCTGGTGCGACGAGATGTGGAGGAACTGGTCGGGCGTCGCGTCGAGCTGCTCGAGCATGAAGTCGAACGCGTGGTGGCGGGGCTTGTAGGCGCGGCACTGCTCGGCGGTGAGCACGCGGTGGAACGGGGCGCCGAGTCGGGAGACGAACGTGTTCACGTACAGGTCGTCGGCGTTCGACAGCGCGACGAGCGGGAAGTGCTCGGACATCGTCTTCAGCGGCGCCGGCACGTCGGCGTGCGGGCCCCACGTCATGAGGTCGCGCAGGATCGTCTCGACCCAGCCGTCCTGCACCTCGATGCCGAAGCGCGCGCACGTGCGGCGGAACGAGCGGTCGATGATCTCGCCGTAGGGGCGGTACTCCATGATCTCGTCGTACCGATCGAGCCGGAAGCGGTCGAAGAACGCCTCGATGCGGTCGGCAGGCAGCAGATCCGCCACCATCGGCTCGACGGTCTTGCGCATCTCCCAGTGGATGAGAGTCCCGATCACGTCGAAGGAGATGTACGTCGGGCGGGGCAGCTGAACGGTCATGGACACGGCCTTTCGGTGGCGAGGATCAGGAGACGGAGGTCGGGACGACGACGGTGGGCGCCGGTCCGGTGTGGACGCGCGAGCGCAGCGCACGGCGGCGACGGCTGATGCGCGGGCGACCGCGGCGCAGGTCGACCGTGATGCTCGAGAGCGACACCGCGAACACCGACAGCAGCACGAGGCTGCCTGCGGGCACGAGCACGAGGAGCGGCGAGCGCTCGACGTACGGCATGCCCTCGGCGAGCACGAGGCCCCAGTCGGACTCCGGCGGCTGCGGGCCGAGCCCGAGGAAGCCGAGGGCGGCGAGCGCGAGGGCGATGCCCGGCAGGCGCAGGCACGCGTGGCGGAAGACGGGGCCGACGACGCTCGGCAGCACGTAGCGCAGCATGAGCCTGACGCGGCCGACGCCGAGCACGGGCGCGATGCGCACGTGCGGCTGCGCCTTCACCTCGGCGACGAGCGCCGCCGTGTGCGCCGCGAGCGGCGACCAGCTCACCGCCGTGACGGCGATGGCGGCGCCAAGCGCCGAGGGGCCGACGATCGCGGCGGTGATGAGGCCGGCGAGGATGGGCGGGGCGGCGTTCGTGACCTCGATGGGACCGACGCCGATGCGCGGGAAGAGTCCGACGACGATGCCGATGACGAAGCACACGGCAGCGACGATCGCGCCGGTGCCGAGCGTCGAGAGCGCGCCGTGCGAGATGCGCGCGAGCAGGTCGCGGCCGCTGGAGTCGGCGCCGAGCGGCAGCTCCCAGCTGGGCGCCTGCAGCCGGTCGAACGCGACGGAGAACGGGTCGCGCGGCAGGCCGGCGACGGCGACGAGCACGAGGAGCGCGAGCATGACGGCAGGCAGCACGAACGCCCAGCGGCTGCTCGGCGCGGGTGGCACGGGCGTCGGCATCGAGCTCGAGCGCAGGGCCGGCCCGAGCAGGAGCCGGCGCAGCAGCGCCGCGCCGATGCCGAACGCGACGGCGAGCAGCATGAGCACGATGACGCCCGCCTGCAGCGAGGGGATGTCCTGCGCCTGGGCCGCCGCGAGCGTCGTCTGGCCGATGCCGGGGATCGCGAAGACCTCCTCGACGACGACGGCGCCCGCCGTGATGCCGACGAGGATGAGTGACATGGGCGCCGCGACGCCCGGGATCGTGCGCCGCAGCGCCGCGAGCACGATGCGCGGCGTCGAGTAGCCGGCGACCTGCCACGTGGCGACCCAGCGCTCGCTGAAGGTGCTCGCGAGCGCGTCGGAGAGGAGGCGGCCGAGGAATCCGCCCGCCGTGAGACCCATCGCGAGCGCCGGCAGCACCACGTACTGCGGCCCGCGCCAGCCGAACGGCGGCAGCCAGCCGAGGTAGACCGCGAAGACGACGAGCAGCACGGCGGCGAGCAGGAACTCGGGCAGCGCCGTGAACACGGCGGCGACGCCTCCGCCGGTGCGCGCCGGCTTGCCCTGCAGACCGCGTCGGATCGTGGGGATCGTGAGCAGCGTCGCGAGGATCGTCGCGACGACGAGCGCCGCGAGCATGAGGATGAGCGAGTTGCCGAGCGCCTCGAGCACCGCGGGCAGCACGGGCTGCCGCGTCGTCCACGAGTTGCCGAGGTCGCCCTGCAGCGCGTTGCCGAGCCAGGTGAGGAAGGCGCTGAGGACGCCGCCCTCGAGCCCGAGCTCGCGGCGGATCGACTCGAGCGCCTCCGGCGTCATCTCGCCCTCCGCGTAGCGCGAGCGGAAGACGGAGACGGCGACGTCGCGGCCCGAGAGCAGCGGCAGCACGCCGAGGAGGAAGACGACGGCGAGGATCGTCACGAGTCGCGAGGCGCCCGAGATGAGGGCGGAGCCCGTGCCGAGCGGCAGCCGCAGGCGGCGTCCGACGGGGCCGACGAGGCTGGGGGAGGTCGAGAGTGCCATGGTGCTGTCTCCTTCGCGTGCCTACTCGGCGCCGACCAGCTGCGGCGTCGCGCGATCGAGGGAGGGGATGGATGCGAGCAGGTCGCGGGTGCGCTCGTGCTGCGGCGCCGTGAGCACCTGCAGCGTGGGCTGGTCCTCGATGACGGCGCCGCCGTGCATGACGATGGTGCGCTCGCAGAGGCTCGCGACCATCGAGAGGTCGTGGGAGACGACGACGATGCCGGTGCCGCGCGTGCGGGAGATCTCCTGCAGCAGGCCGACGATCGACTCGCGCATCGGGAGGTCGAGGCCGCTGACGGGCTCGTCGGCGAGCAGCAGGTCGGGGTGCGTGGCGATGGCGCGGGCGATGGCGACGCGCTGCGCCTGACCGCCGGAGAGCTCGTGCACGCGGCGGCGGCGGTAGCCCTCGTCGAGGCCGACCGACTCGAGGGCCTCGGCGGCCATGGCGGCGTGGTCGCCCGGGACGCGCAGGCGCACGAGCGGCTCCTGCAGCAGCGCCTCGACCGTCATGAGCGGGTCGAGCGTGCTCGCGGGGTCCTGCGGCACGTACTGCACCTTGCGCCGGTACCAGGCGAGCGAGCGCACGGGGCCGGGGCGCACGTCGGTGCCCTCGCAGCGGATCTCGCCGGTGGTGGCCGACTCGATGGCGAGCATGAGGCGCAGCAGCGTCGTCTTGCCCGAGCCGGAGACGCCGACGATGCCGACGCGCTCCCCCGCCTCGATCGTGAGGCTCGTGGGCTCGAGCGCGACGCGCTCCTCGGGCGAGCTGAAGAGGCGGCGTCCGGGGACGACGTACGTCTTGCCGACGCCCTGGACGTCGAGGAAGGTCGCGCGCTCGGGCTCGGCGGCGACGGCGGGCTCCTCGCGGAGCCGGGCGGTCGCGGGCTCGAGCGTCGCGGCGCGCGCGGCGGCGACGAGCGAGCGCGTGTACTCGTGACGAGGCGCGGTGAAGAGCGTCGAGAGCGGCCCCTGCTCAACGACCTCGCCGGAGCGCATCACGACGGCGTCGGTGCACAGCTCGGCGGCGACGCCGAAGTCGTGGGTGATGAAGAGGAGCGACGGCGTGCGCTCACCGGCGGTGTAGGTCTGCAGCACGTCGAGCACGCGCTTCTGCGTGACGACGTCGAGCGCGGTCGTCGGCTCGTCGGCGACGAGGAGGCCGGTGTCGCAGGCGAGGGCGAGGGCGATGCAGACGCGCTGGCGCTGGCCGCCGCTCAGCTCGGCCGAGAAGAGCTCGACGGTGCGGGCGGGGTCGGGCAGGCCGACGGACTCCGCGAGGTCGATCGCCGCCTGCGTCGCCTCCTTGCGCGTCAGGCCGCGGTGCCGGCGCAGGGGCTCGACGAGCTGGTCCTTGATGCGCACGAGCGGGTTGAGGGCGACGGCGGAGTCCTGGAATACGGTGGCGACGCGCGCGTGGTCGGGGCGGCGGGAGGCTGCGACGCCGAGCACCTCGGTGCCGCCGACGGTGATGCTGCCGTCGACGACGGCGTGCGAGGGGAGGCGGCCGATGACGGCGCCCGCGGTGAGAGACTTGCCGGAGCCGGACTCGCCGAGGAGGCAGACGCGCTGGCCGGGGGCGACCGAGAACGAGATCCGATCCACGATCGTGCGACCGCCGATCGCGATCCGGAGATCGGTGACGTCGAGCTTGTGCATGTTCACCTCGTGAGCCGTTGTCGTGGTCTGCGCCATTGCAGGAGGACGTGGTCTGGACGCTATCCGCGCCGAATGCAGATTGTCAACAATCCGCGCCCTTTGTCACATGATCGAAACGCGAGCGAGATCGCGTCGTCGCGCGCGACGCCGAGCGACGCTCCGAGCAGCGCCGCACGGCCCGCGTCACGCATGCTGCAGCCCCTCGTGCGAGACGTGTCGGAGCGGCTCGAGCTGCAGCGTGCAGTGGTCGGTGTCGAAGTGCGCGCCGATGCAGGCGTGCAGCTCGTCGAGGATCGAGTGGAACTCGTCCGTGCCGATCTCGTCGGCGAGCACCACGTGGGCCGAGAGGGCGTTGACGCCCGAGGTGATCGTCCATGCGTGCAGGTCGTGCACGTCGACGACGCCGGGCACCGAGAGCATGTGGGTGCGCGTCGCGTCGAGGTCGACGTCCTTCGGCGTCGCCTCGAGCAGCACGCGCAGCACGTCGCGCAGGAGGCTGTAGGCGCGCGGCGCGATCATCGCGGCGATCGCGAAGGAGGCCAGCTGGTCGACGACGTACCACTCGGTGATGAGGATGATGATGCCGGCGACGATGACCGCGACGGAGCCGAGCAGGTCGCCGAGCACCTCGAGGTAGGCGCCGCGCACGTTGAGGCTCTCCTTCTGCCCCGACTGCAGGATGAGGAGGCAGACGAGGTTCGCGGCGGCGCCGATGATCGCCGCGATGAGCATGGGGCCCGCCGCGACCTCGACCTCGGTGCCGAAGCGCTTGATGCCCTCGATGACGATGACGACGGCGATGACGCCGAGGATGATGCCGTTCGCGAGCGCGGCGAGCACCTCGACCCGCATGAGGCCGAAGGTGCGCTTCGACGTCGGCGCGAGCGTCGCGAGCAGGCTCGCGATGAGGGCGATGAGCACGCCGGTCGCGTCCGTGAGCATGTGGCCGGCGTCGGCGAGCAGCGCGAGGGAGTTCGCGATGAACGCGCCGATGAGCTGCACGACGAAGATCGACGCCGTGATGCAGAGCACGACGACGAGCTTCATGCGGTGCTTGCCCGTCGCGGTCGCGTGGCCGTCGAGCCCGTGGCTGTGGCCGTGGCCGCCGTGGCCGCCGTCCGCCTCGGGCCTGGCCGGGTGCGTCGCCGGGAACGCGTGACCGTGGTCGTGGTCGTGGCCGTGGTCGTGGTGGTCGTGTCCCGCACTCATGGGACCGACGATAGACGGATTGCGGATTGTTGACAATCTTCATCTTGGACGATCGGCGTGTCGCGATCGCCCATCGACGTCATCCGAGGCGCGCGACCACCGCATCCGTGAACGACGTCGTCGTCGCAGAGCCGCCCAGGTCGGGCGTCGCCGTGCCGTCGGCGAGCACCTGCTCGAAGGCGCTCGTGAGCGCGGCGGCGCCCGCCGTCTCCCCCAGGTGCTCGAGCATCATCGCGGCGGCCCACAGGGCGCCGACGGGGTTCGCGATGCCCTTGCCGGCGATGTCGGGCGCCGATCCGTGCACGGGCTCGAACATCGACGGGAAGCGGCGCTCGGGGTCGAGGTTCGCCGAGGGTGCGATGCCGATCGAGCCCGCGACGCCGGCGACGAGGTCGGAGAGGATGTCGCCGAACAGGTTCGAGGCGACGAGGGTCGACACGCTCGTCGGCTTCATCACGAGCCGGGCGGCGAGCGCGTCGATGAGCACCTTCTCGACGACGACCTCCGGCGCCTCGGCGGCGACCGTCTCGGCGACGACCTCGTCCCAGAACGGCATCGTGTGGATGATGCCGTTCGACTTCGTGGCCGACACGAGGGTGCCGCCGCGCGAGCGCGCGTGCGCCGCGGCGAAGCGCGTGACGCGTGCGATGCCCTTCCGCGTGAACACGGCCTCCTGGATCGCCGTCTCCGACTCCCCCGAGCCGAAGCGACCGCCGATCGTCGAGTACTCCCCCTCGACGTTCTCGCGCACGACGAGCACGTCGAGCCCCTCGAGCCCGGGCATCGAGCCCTGCACGCCCGGCAGCAGCCGCATGGGCCGCAGGTTGACGTACTGGTCGAAGGCGCGGCGGATGGGGATGAGCAGGCCCCACAGCGTGACGTCGTCGGGCACGTCCGGCGTGCCGACGGCGCCGAGGTAGATGCCGTCGCCGTCGGAGAGCTGCTCGATGCCGTCGACCGGCATCATCCGCCCCGTGGCGCGGTAGCGGTCCGACGACCAGTCGCGCACGCGCCAGTCGATTGCGAACCCGTGCGCGGCGCCCACGGCGTCGACGCAGCGCACCGCCGCCTCGGTCACGTCGACGCCGATGCCGTCGCCGGGGATGGTGTCGATGCGGTACGTGGTCGTCATGTCGGTCCGTTCGTCGGGGAGGGTCCTGGATGCGCTACTGGGCGAGGTAGCCGCCGTCGACGGGGATCGTGACCCCGGTGACGTAGGCGGCGTCGTCGCGCACGAGGTACGCGACGGCGGCGGCGACGTCGGCGGGCGTCGCGATGCGGCCGAGGGGGATGGCGGCGGCGACGCGGTGCTCGGTCGCGGCGGGATCGCTCTGGCGCGCGACCCACTCGTCGTACAGCGGCGTCCGCGTCATGCCGGGAGCGACGGCGTTCACGCGGATGCCGTGCGGCGCGAGCTCGACGGCAGCCGCCGTCGTGAGCGACTGCAGCGCGCCCTTCGTCGCCGAGTAGATGCCCATCGTCGGCACGCCGATCGACGCGAGGCGCGACGTGATCTGCACGATCGAGCCGCCGCGGCCGGCGTCGCGCATGGCGCGCCCCGCGGCCTGCAGCATGGCGATCGCGGCGAGCGCGTTCGTCGCGAACGTCGCGCGCACGTCGGCGGCCGGCACGTCGAGCAGCGGTGCGGCGTGGTCGACGGCGGCGTTCGACACGAGCGCGTCGAGGCGCCCGCGCTCGGCGAGCACCTCGGCGACGATCTCGTCGGCAGCGCCGTCGTCGCGCAGGTCGGCGACGACCAGCGTCGCGTGGGGCGCGAGCTCGGCGACGAGCGCCGTGCCGCGCTCGGCCGAGCGCCCGTGCACGACGACGTGCCAGCCGTCGCCGACGAGCCGGCGCGCGATCTCGGCGCCGATGCCGGAGGTCGCGCCCGTGACGAGCGCGACCCGGCGGTCGTCAGCGGCCCGGGGCACGTCAGCTCGTGGCGCGGCGGGCGAGGCTGAAGTAGCGGATGCTCTCGTACTCCTCCAGGCCCTCCGCGCTGCCCTCGCGGCCGAGGCCGGACTGCTTGACGCCGCCGAATGGCGCCGCGGCGTTCGAGGGCACGCCCTGGTTGATGCCGACGATGCCCGTCTGCAGCGCATCCGCGACGTCGAACGCGCGGTCGAGGCTCTCGGTGAAGACGTAGCCCGCGAGGCCGAACTCGGTGTCGTTCGCGCGCTCGACGCCCTCGGCCTGCGTGCCGAAGCGCTGGATCGCCGCGATGGGGCCGAAGATCTCGCTGCGGGCGACGAGGCTCGTCGGATCCACGTGGTCGAGCAGCGTCGGCGCGTAGAAGTGGCCGGCGCCGTCGAAGCCGTGGCCACCGGTGCGCAGCGTCGCGCCGTGCTCGAGGGCGTCGTCGACGTACTGCTGCATCTGCGTCGCGGCGCGGTCGTCGATGACGGGGCCGACGGCCGCCTCCCCGAAGCCGCTGCCGACCGTCGCGGCGGCGAGGCGCTCGGTGAGCCCCTCGACGAACGCGTCGGCGATGCCGTCCTGCACGTAGATGCGGTTGGCGCCGATGCACGACTGGCCGACGTTGCGCATCTTCGCCGCGTACGCGCCGTCGACGGCGCGCTCGAGGTCGGCGTCGTCGAAGACGAGCAGCGGCGCGTTGCCGCCGAGCTCCATCGACGAGCGCAGCACGTTGACGGAGGCGAGCTCCAGCAGCGTGCGGCCCACGGGCGTCGAGCCGGTGAACGACACCTTGCGCACGCGCGGGTCGCGCAGGACGGCGGTGCTGAAGGCCGAGGCCGAGGAGGTCGTGACGACCTGCACGAGGTCGGCGGGCACGCCCGCCTGCACGGCGAGCTGCACGGCGAAGATCGTCGTGAGCGGCGTGAGCGCGGCGGGCTTCACGATCGCGGGGTTGCCGGCGGCGAGCGCGGGCGCGATCTTGCGGGTGGCCATGGCGAGGGGGAAGTTCCACGGCGTGATGAGCACCGAGAGGCCCACGGGGCTGCGGCGCGTGATGATCTGCGCCCCGCCGTTCGGCGACTCGCGGTAGTCGCCGCGGGGACGGACGGCCTCCTCGGCGTACCAGCGCACGAAGTCGGCGCCGTACTGCACCTCGCCGTAGGCCTCGGCGAGCGGCTTGCCCATCTCGCGCACGATGAGGTGCGCGAGGTCGTCGCGGTGCGCGATCAGCAGGTCGTACCAGGCGTGCAGCACGTCGGCGCGCTGCCGCGGCGTCGTGCGCGCCCACGAGCGGCCCGCGGCGTCGGCGGTGCCGACGGCGGCGAGCGCGGCCGACGCATCCTGGTCGGCGACGGTCGCGATCGTCTCGCCGGTCGCGGGATCGGCGACGGCGATGCCGGTGCTCGGCAGCCCGAGGCCGGCGATGACGCGGTCGGCGCGGGCGATGCGCTCGGGGTCGCCGGCGAGCAGCTCGCGGCGGGTGGTGTCTGCGATGGTCATCGGTTGCCTTCCTGGATGATCGCGTGCTCGATGGCGGCGACGAACGAGACGAGCTCCTCGTCGGCGATGATGAACGGCGGGCTCAGCTGCAGCGTGTTGCCGCGCAGCGGGCGCGAGATGAAGCCGAGGTCGACGAGCGCGTCGGTGACGCGCACCGCGTCGAGCTCGGGCGCGAGCTCGACGCCACCGAGGAGGCCGGCGACGCGCACGTCGACGACCCCCGCCTGCCGCGCGGCGAGGCCGTCGAGCTGCTGCCGCAGCACCGCCTCGAGCTCGCCGACGCGGGCGACGAGCCCGTCGCGCTCGAGCACGTCGAGGTGGGCGAGCGCGACGGCGGACGCCGTGGCGTGGCCCGCGTAGGTGACCCCGTGGCGGAAGATCGGCGTCTCGACCGAGTCGACGTAGAACGGCTCCCAGATCCTCGGGCTCACGAGCACGCCGCCGAGCGGGGCGTAGCCGGAGGTGACGCCCTTCGCGAAGGTCACGAGGTCGGGCTCGACGCCGTAGCGCTGGGCGGCGAACATCGTGCCGGTGCGGCCGAAGCCCGTGATGACCTCGTCGAGCACGAGCAGGATGTCGTGCTCGCGGCACAGTCGCTGCAGGCCCTCGAGGTAGCCGGGAGCGGGCGGGTGGACGCCTCCGGTGCCCTGGACGGGCTCGGTGACGATCGCGGCGATGCGCTCGGGGCCGAGCTCGAGGATCGTGCGCTCGACGTCGGCGAGATCGTGCTGCGCGACGCGCGCGGTCTCGGGCACGAGCGAGTCGGACCCGTAGCCCTCGCGGTTGAAGGGGAGGCCCGCGATGCTCGTGCCGAAGGCGTGGAGGCCGTGGTACGACAGGTCGCGGCTCAGCACGATCGTCTTCTCGGCGCGGCCCTCGCGCTGCCAGTGGCGGCGGGCGAGCTTCGCGGCGACGTCGATCGAGTCGGAGCCGCCGGAGTTGAGGATGACCTTCGCACGCTCCATGGGGGCGATGGCCGCGAGCCGCTCGCCGAGCGCGATGGCCTTGTCGTTCGCGTACCGCGCGAACACGTGGTACGTCTCGAGCCTGCGCATCTGGTCGTACGCCGCCTGCGCGAGCTCGGGATGCGCGTGCCCGACGTTGGCGTGCCAGAGGCCCGCGGTGCCGTCGAAGAGCCGCTGGCCCTCGGTCGTCACGACGTAGGCGCCCTCGCCGCGGTCGATGACGAGCTGCCTGCCGAGCACGGTGGGCATGTGGGCCTGGGCGGACCAGAGGGCGGGGCCGTCGAGCACGGCACCGGCGTCGCTGCTGGTCGTGGGATCGGTGAGGGTCATGGTCGGCCACCTCCGTCGGCTCGTCCGCGCTCGGGCGCGCGGCATGCCTTCACGGTAGGGGCGACGCATCGGTCACGCAAAGCGACCGATACCGACCAGCGACCGTCGGTTCTGCTTACGCTTCGAACTCGCCGATCGCCGCGCGCACCGCATCCCTGATCGCGACGAGCGCGGGATGCGCCTCCGCACCCGAGCGCACGAGGAAGAGGATGCCGCGATCGCCCGAGGGCAGCGCGTCGCTCCAGACCGCGTCGCTCGCCGCCTCCCGCACCACCAGGTCGGGCACGAACGCGGCCGCGAGCCCCGCCTCCGCCATGCGCAGGTGGAAGAGGATGTCGCTCGACACGTGCGCGATCCGCGGCTCGAAGCCCTGCTCGCGGCACACGCGCAGCGCCCACTGCCGCGACGCCGCGCCCACGGGCTCGAGCACCCACGGCACCTCGCGCAACGCCGCGAGGTCGGCGGCGTCGGTGCCGGCCGGGAGGTAGCCGCGCACGCGATCCGACGTCAGGGGCGTCGCGTGGATGCCGTCGGCCTCCGGCACCTCGGTGCCCGGGAAGGCGTCGGTGAGCACGGCGTCGACCTGCCTCGCGGCGAGCCGCACGGCCGCCTCCTCGGGCACGTGCAGCTCGACGTGCACCTCGAGGTGCGGGGCGTCGACCGCGAGCCGGCGCAGCGCGAGCGGCAGCACGCTGCGCGCGATCGACGCGAACGCGGCGATGGTGACGACGCCGCGCGGCTCGCGCTGCGACCTCGCGAGGTCGGCCTCCGCGCGCTCGACCGCCGCGAGGATGGCCTCGGTGCTGCGCACGAGCTCGATGCCGGCCGCCGTGAGGCCGACGGTGCGTCCGCGACGCTCGAGCAGCGGCACGCCCACCTCGCGCTCGAGCACCGACAGCTGCTGCGACACCGCCGAGTGGCTGTACTGCAGCTCGCGCGCGGCGGCGGTGATGCCACCGTGCAGCTGCACCGCGCGCAGGATGACGAGGCGCGGGAGGTCGAGCATGGTTGCAGCGTAGATCCGTCGGCGCAGCCGACGCATCCCGGTCGGGAATCCTGGGCCCTACGTCATCGAACCGACATGCGCCCATGCATACGATGAGCAATCGCTGAGAGCGATGTCGCTCGTTCCCGCGTCAGAAGGAGCACCGTGGCCACGGATCCAACCACCGACCGCCCGCTCGGATCACGCGGCGACGCCGCCGCCGTCGCCGGTGGCGAGCCGCTGCCCACGAAGCGGCTGCGCACGCGCCACGTCACGATGATCACGCTCGGCGGCATCATCGGCGCGAGCCTCTTCGTCGGCTCGGCGAACATCATCCGCGAGACCGGCCCCGCCGCGATGCTGTCCTACCTCATCGGCGGCCTCCTCGTCTTCCTCGCCATGCGCATGCTCGGCGAGATGGCGGCGGCGCGCCCCGCGGTCGGCTCGTTCATGGAGTACGCCCGCGTCGGTCTCGGCGACTGGGCTGCGTACGTCGTCGGCTGGCTCTACTGGTACTTCTGGGTCGGCGTCATCGCCTACGAGGCGGTCGTCGGCGGCGGCATGGTGCACGCGTGGTTCCCCGCGATCCCGGCATGGCTCGCATCCCTCGTGCTGCTGGCGATCTTCGTCACGACGAACCTCATCTCGCTGCGCTCGTTCGGCGAGACCGAGTTCTGGCTCGCGAGCATCAAGGTCGTCGCGATCGTCGTCTTCCTCGTCGCCGGCGTGCTCTTCGCGCTCGGCCTGTGGCCGGGCGCCACGATGTCGGTGGGCAATCTGTGGGAGCACGGCGGCTTCATGCCGAACGGCTTCGGCGTCGTGCTGACGTCGGTCGCGCTCGTGCTCTTCTCGTACTTCGGCACCGAGATCGCCGTCATGGCGGCGGCGGAGTCGGAGGATCCGGCGAAGGGCATCAAGCAGGCGGCCAAGACCGTGATCTGGCGCGTCATGCTCTTCTACGTCGGCGCGATCCTCGTGATCGTGACGGTCGTGCCGTGGGACGAGCTGCCCTCGCCCGACGTCATCGCCCCGTTCAGCTACGTCTTCGACCTGTTCGGCGTGCCGGGCGCGGAGACGATCATGCAGCTCGTCATCTTCACCGCCGTCATCTCGGTGCTGAACTCGGGCACGTACTCGGCCTCGCGCATGTTCGCGGCGCTCGCGGAGCAGGGCCTCGCGCCGCGCGCCGTCGCGAAGCGGTCGCGCCGCGGCGTGCCGGTGCTCGCGGTCGTCGCCTCGACGATCGGCGGCCTCGTCGCGACGCTCGTGAACTTCCTCGCGCCGTCGTCGGGCATCTACGAGTTCATCATGAACTCCACGGGCCTCGTCGCCCTGTTCGTGTACGTCTTCATCGCGGTGACGCAGTGGCGGCTGCGGTCGCGCATGACGGCCGAGGAGCGCGAGGGCCTGCAGCTGAAGGTGTGGCTGTTCCCGTGGCTCAACGTCGTGCTCATAGCGGCGGCGATCGGCATCGTCGGCATCATGCTGCTGTCCGACTCGGGTCGCGTGCAGGTGCTGACGAGCGTCATCGCCGCGGGTGCGCTCGTGCTGTTCTGGCCGCTCGTGCGCCGCGGGCTGCAGCGTCGCCGCGCGGCGGGCATCCCCGACGGCGAGCGGGTGCCGGTGGAGGCGGCGGAGTCGGCGGCCGAGCAGCGGTAGGGCCGGGTCGGTTCGCGCATCGGCGCGGCCGGCGCCGGCGCCGACGCTCGCGTCAGCGGGTGCCGCTCAACGACCGAGGAACTCCGCGAGGCCCTCGAGCAGACGGTCGACGTCGCGATCGTCGACGTAGGGCGCGAGCCCGGCGCGCAGCGCCTCGTCGCCGGGCAGCGCGAGGCGGCGGAACGGCTCGAGCGCGTAGAACGAGCCCGAGGGAGCGGCGACGTCGCGGTCCGCGAGGTGCTGCGCGGCCTCCGCCGTCGAGCGGCCGGGCAGGGTGACGAGGAGCGTCGGGGTGCGATCGCTCGCCCGCGAGTGCAGCACGACGTCGTCGCCGAACGCGGTGAGCTCGCGCTCGATGCGCTCGCGCAGCCGAGTCTCGTGCGCATCGATCGCGTGCAGGCCGTCGCTGATGCGGTCGCGGCGGTGCGCGTGCGGCGTCGGCGACAGGCTCGCGAGCACGTCGACCGCGGCCGTCGCGCCGGCGAGCACCTCGTAGGGCAGCGTGCCGAGCTCGAACCGCTCGGGCACGGCATCCGACGAGGGCGCGAGCTTGTCGGGATGGATGGTGTCGAGCAGCGCGGGATCCGCGGCGAGCACGCCGCAGTGCGGGCCGAGCAGCTTGTACGGCGAGCACACGAGCAGGTCGGCGCCGAGCTCGGCGACGTCGATCGGCGCGTGCGCCGCGAGATGGACGGCGTCGACGTGCACGAGCGCGCCCAGGGCGTGCGCCGCATCCGCGATCGCGCGTACCGGCGGCTTCGTGCCGAGCACGTTCGAGGCGCCCGTGATGGCGACGAGGCGGGTGCGCTCGGTGAGCTGCGCCCTGGCGGCGTCGACGTCGACCTCGGCGGTCGCGGGGTCGAAGTCGATCCAGCGCACCGTCGCGCCCACCGACTCCGCCGCGATGATCCAGGGCCGCACGTTCGCGTCGTGGTCGAGGCGCGACACGACGACCTCGTCGCCGGCTCGCCACGTCTTCGCGAGCGCCCGCGCGAGGTCGAAGGTGAGCTGCGTCGCGCTGCGTCCGTGGACGATGCCGGTCGGCGGCACGCCCAGCAGGTCTGCGTACGCCTGGCGGAACGCCGTCACGGCGTCGTCGGCGGCGCGGGCGGAGGCCACCTGGCGCCCGCGGTTCGACAGCGGCCCCGTGAGGGTGTCGGCGATCGCGGCGCCGACCTCGCGCGGCGTCTGCGTGCCGCCTGGCCCGTCGAAGTGCGCGATGCCGGATGCGAGGGACGGGAAGCGCTCGCGGAAGGCGGCGACGTCGAAGTCCATGGGGCGTCCTCTCGGGAGCGGGTGCCTCCATCATGCTGCGGGCGCACCCGCTGCACGTGGCGCGCCCCGGCACGCTCGCTGCCCCCGGATCCGCGCAGCGAGCCTCGAAAGGAGCACCCGACCCCGCGGGCGCGGCCGCCCCACCCCCGCGGCCGCTCTCCCCGAACCGCTCCGTGAGGTGCGCCCCTCGGGACGCTCGTTCCTCAGGACCCGCGCAGCGAGCCTCGAAAGGAGCAGCCGACCCTCCCCACGCGGCCGCCCGACCCACGCGGCCACCCTCCCCGAACCGCTCCCTGGGGTGCGCCCTTCAAGACGCTCGCTGCGCTCGCACCTCAGGACCCGCGAAGCGCGCCTCCCCAACCGCTCCCTGAGGTGCGAGCGCAGCGAGCCTCGAAGGGTGCACGACACCTGCCCCGCCATGTCGGTGGTCGCTGGCAAAGTCGGGTCATGGAGCAGGCGATGGAGCGAGAGCCGCAGGGCGTCGACCCCTCCGCGCTCGACGCCATCCAGGCCAACGCGCTGTCGCAGCTCGCCGCGGTCGACGCCGGCGTGCAGGCGCTCGAGGCGCATCGGATGCGGCTGCTCGCGGCTCTCGGGCACCTCGCGATCGAGCGCGCGGGAGGGCGCAGCGAGCGCACCGCGATGGAGGTCCGCGCCGTCGCAGCCGAGATCGGCGCGCTGTCCCGCGTCTCCGACGGCACCGTCGAACGGCAGATCGCCGATGCGATGGCGCTGGTCGACGGCTGGCCGCTCGTGCTCGACGCCTTCGCGACGGGCCGCATCGGCCGCGGCCACGTGCGCGCGATCGTCGAGGCGGGCGGCGTGCTGGCGTCGTCCGACGTCCCCGCCGAGGCCCGCACCGACTACGAGACGCAGATGGTCGCGCTCGCCGAGACGACGACGCCGACTCGGCTCGCGAAGGCCGCCCGGGTCGCGGCCGACGCGCACGTGCCCCAGCCGCTCGTCGAGCGGCACGCCCGCGCGCGCGACGACCGCCACGTGCGCGTCACGCCCGCCGACGACGGCATGGCGCACCTCTACGCCTACCTGCCCGCCGTGCTCGCGCAGGGCATCGATCACCGTCTCCGCCACGGCTCGCGGGCCAAGCCGAAGGACGACCCGCGCACCGTCGACCAGTGGCGCGCCGACGCGCTGTGCGAGCTGCTGCTGACCGGGCACGGTGCCGAGCGCGCGGCCGACGGCGCCGACCTCGACGCCACGGCAGGACTGCTCGCGGGCATCAGACCCGTCGTGCAGGTCACCGTGCCCGTCACGACGATCACCGGCGCCGCCGATGCGCCCGGCGTGCTCGACGGCGCCCAGCCCGTCGACCCCGAGACGGCACGCCTGCTCGCGGGCGTCGCCGCCACATGGGAGCGCCTGCTCACCGACCCGGTCGGCGGCACGGTCGTCGAGGTCGACACCTACGCACCCACGGCGGCGCAGCGGCGACTGCTGCGGGCGCGCGACGGTCGATGCCGCTTCCCGGGATGCGGCGCGGCTGCCCGCGACGACGACGTCGATCACACGATCGCGTGGGAGGAGGGCGGCACGACGTCGCTCGGCAACCTCGCCCACCTCTGCCGCCGCCACCACACGCTCAAGCACGCGACGGCCTGGACGGTGCGGCAGCCTGCAGCCGGCGAGCTGCGGTGGCGGTCGCCCCTCGGACACGTCTACGTCGATCGACCACCCCCGGCCGGCGCGTCGTTCGCCGAGCTGCGGCGAACCCTACGCGACGAGGCGCTGGCGCGCGACCCGTGGGGCGAGGAGACGGCGCCGCAGGACGGCATGCCGTTCTGACGGTCGTCGAGCGCTTCGGCGCCTGACCTCCGCGCGCCGCCCACGGGTCGGCTCCTTTCGAGGCTCGCTGCGCGAGTCCTGAGGAGCGAGCGCAGCGAGCGTCTCGAAGGGCGCACCTCAAGGAGCGGTCATGTGGATCGGCCGATCGGCGATCTCACCAACCTCTGGTCGGGCTCCTTTCGAGGCTCGCTGCGCGGGTCCTGAGGAGCGAGCGCAGCGAGCGTCTCGAAGGGCGCACCTCAAGGAGCGGTCATGTGGATCGGCCGATCGGCGGTCCCTCCGACCTCTGGTCGGGGCTCCTTTCGAGGCTCGCTGCGCTCGCACCTCAAGGAGCGGTCATGGGTGCGTCCCTCAGCGCGGCCTCGACCCTGACCGGGCGCCATGACTCCAGACGCTCCCCTCCCACCGCTCCCTGAGGTGCGAGCGGAGCGAGCCTCGAAGGGTGCACCCCCGTGCATCGCGGACGCGACGTCGACCCACGCTCATGCCCGCCGCAAGGTTGCCAGGTCGTCCGCCGACCGCACCCTCAGCCCGCGAGCGCCCTCGCCACCGGCACGACGGCCGCCGCGCTCCACGCCTGCGGGCGGCAGGATGCGGGGTAGGCGATCGGGGCGGCGAGGTCGTCGCCCGAGAAGAGCTCGGGCATGCGCCACGCGAACGCCTCGGCTGCGTCGAGCAGCCGGGTCGCGAGCGCCGCCGCCTCCGAGCGCAGCCCGGCGCGCAGCATCCCCTCGACCACGACGCCCGTGTCGTGCGGCCACACCGAGCCGCAGTGGTACGACAACGGCCAGTAGCCGCCCTCGTCGGTCGCCATCGTGCGCAGACCCCAGCGCGAGGCCATCTCGGGTGCCACGAGCTGCGCGGCGAGCAGCGCCTCCTCCTCGCGCGTGAGGATGCCGGTGCCGATGCACTGCCCCATGTTCGATGTGCGTGCGTCCACCGGTCGGCCCTCGCCATCGAGCGCGATCGCGAGGAAGCGCGTGCCGTCGCGCTCGACCCAGAAGCGGTCGCGGAAGCGCACGGCGAGGTCGGCGGCCCACACGCGCCACGCGTCGCCCGCACCCGTGCCGTCGAGCGCGTCGAGCAGGTCGGCGCCGAGCACGGCGGCCTCGTACGCCTGCGCCTGCACCTCGGCGAGCGCGATCGGGCCGTCGGCGATGGAGCCGTCGTGGAAGCGGATGGAGTCGCCCGAGTCCTTCCAGCCCTGGTTCGCGAGGCCCGTGCCGAGCTCGTCGCGGTAGTGCAGGAATCCCGTGCCCGCCGGGTCGCCGTGGTCGCGCATCCACGTCAGCGCCGCCTCGAGCTCGGCGCGCAGCGTGCGCACGTCGTCGAGCGACACGGCACCGGCCTCGAGCGCGCGCCCGAGCAGCACGACCCACAGCGGCGTCGCGTCGACGGTGCCGTAGTAGACGGGCGGCAGCACGATGCCCTCGCCGGGCATCGTGAACACGCCGTCGCGGATCTCGTGCAGGATCTTGCCCGGCTGCTCGGCCGACGCCGCATCGTCGCGCGCGCCCTGCAGGCGCGCGAGCGCTCGCAGGGTGCCGAGGGCGAGCCCGCGATCGACCGGCAGCAGCAGCCGGGCGGCGATGAGGGTGTCGCGGCCGAAGAGCGTCAGGAACCACGGCGCGCCGGCGGCGAGGAAGGGCTCGTCGCCGAGCCCCGGCCGCGTCATCGCGAGCGCGTCGAGGTCGGCGAGCGCGTGGGCCGCCCAGCGGTCGAGTCGAGCGTCGCCCGTCGTCGGCACGCGCTCGAGCACCGCCGCCCCGGCGTACGGCGCGACGACCTGGCCTTCGTCCGACACGCGCAGGCGCAGCGCGACCTCGGCGGATCCGCCCGCCGGCACGTGCACGGGCCAGGTCAGGGAGACCGTGCGACCCAGCACCGCGACATCGGCTCCGGATGCGTCGAGCTCGAGACGCCGGCCCTCGTGCGTCGCGACGACGAGTCCCGCGCGCTCCTCGATCGCGGGCGCCTCGGACCCGAGCACCCCCGACTTCACCGCCTGCAGGTCCTGCGCGTCGACGCGCACGACGAACGTCACGGTCGTGTCGAGCGCGGCGTCGAGCGCGTTCGCGATCGCGACGTGCTCGTCGAGCGCGCCAGCGCCGACGACGCGCCGCCGGTCGATCCGCACGCGGGGATCGGGCGTCGGGCCGTCATCGATGCCGCGCGCGACGCTCGTGAAGAGCGCCTCGGACGCCGTCGCCGTCGCGCCGATCGGCTCGGGCACCTCGCCGCCGACCTCGATGCGGAGCTCGTCGACGACGCGCGCGTCGGCGTGGAAGACGCCGTGGATGGGCATGGCGCCGAGGTCTCCGGTCGGCGACGACCAGACCTGCGTGGGGGCGCGGAGCACGACGAGCTCCTCGTGCAGCAACGGCTGCCTGCCGTGGGTGCTCGCGGTCACCGTCGACCTCCGTCATCCAAGTAGGGGTGGCGTGCCCCGCCACCGTACGCTACCGTCTTGGAACGATCAAATGGATCGATCGAATCCGCGCCGGGCGACGGCGCGGACCCGATGCACGAGGAGGTGCGCGAGGTGCGAGCGACGCTGAGCGACGTGGCCGCGAAGGCCGGCGTCTCGCGGCAGACCGTGTCGAACGCGCTCAACACCCCGCGCATCGTGCACCCCGCCACCCTCGAGCGCGTCATGGAGGCCGTCGCCGAGCTCGGCTACTCCCCCAACCTGCACGCGCGGCGCCTGCGCACCTCGTCCGCCCGCACGATCGGCGTGCGCCTCGAGCCCGTGCACGACGGCATCCACGGCGTGCTGCTCGACCGCTTCCTGCACGCCGTCACCGAGCAGGCCGCGGACCTCGACCGCCACGTGCTCGTCTTCACCGCCGACGGCCCCGACGACGAGGTCGCGCGCATCCGCTCGCTGTCGCAGCGCAGCCTCGCCGACGCGTTCATCCTCACCTCCACCGACCACCGCGACGCTCGCGTCGCCGCGCTCGTCGAGGCAGGCATCCCGTTCGTCGCCTTCGGGCGCTCGTGGGACGCCGACGGCCCCGACCACGCCTGGGTCGACGTCGACGGGCGCGCCGGCACGCGCGAGGCCACCGAGGCGTGCCTCGCCGTCGGCGAGCGCGTCGCCTTCCTCGGCTGGCCGACCGGCTCGGGCGCCGGCGACGAGCGTCGCGCCGGATGGCGCGAGGCGATGGACGTCGCGGGCCTCGCCACCGACCTCGACCGCGCCGTCACCGACGACCCCGGCGAGGCGCAGGAGGCCGCGAGCGAGCTGCTCGCCGCCGGCGCGACCGCGATCGTGTGCGCCTCCGACACCCTCGCCCTCGGTGCGATCGGCGCCCTCGCGCGCGCCGACGCATCCGTGCCGGTCGTCGGCTTCGACGACACCGGCGTCGCCGCCGGACTCGGCTTCTCGAGCGTCGACCAGAGTCTCGGCGACGTCGCGGCCGCGGTGCTGTCGCTGCTGCACGGCGACGCCGACCACCGACTCGTGACCCCGCGCCTGCATCGGCGCGCACATCCCCGCTGGGGGCTCCCAGCACAGCGAACGGCCTCGGCCGATGGGAAGGAAGCATCATGACGGATCGCAGGAGGCAGCGCCGAGCGCTGCAGGTCGCAGGCGTCGCGGGCGTCGCCGCGCTCGCCCTGGCGGGCTGCTCGGGTGGCGGCGGCGGAGGCGGCGACGACGCCGGCACGCTGCAGGTGCTCATCGGCTCGTCCGGCGACGCCGAGACGAACGCCGTGCAGGCGGCCGTCGACGCGTGGAGCGAGGAGTCGGGCGTCGACGTCGAGGTCGTCGCGGCCTCCGACCTCGGCCAGGAGCTCGCGCAGGGCTTCGCCGGCGACATCCCCCCGGACCTCTTCTACATGTCGTGGGACCAGTTCCAGACGTACGCGGCCGACGAGTACCTCGAGCCGTACGCCTCGAACCTCGACAACGCCGGCGACTTCTACCCGGCGCTCGTCGACACGTTCACCTACGACGGCGACTTCATCTGCGACCCGAAGGACTTCTCGACCCTCGGCCTCGTGATCAACACCGACCTGTGGGCGGCCGCCGGGCTCACCGACGCCGACATCCCCACCGACTGGGACCAGCTGGCCTCCGTCGCGCAGCGGCTCACGACCGGCGGCACCGTCGGCCTCTCGATGGGCGCGGAGTACGCGCGCGTCGGCGTCTTCATGGAGCAGGCCGGCGGCGGCCTCGTCACCGACGACGAGGTCACGGCCGACAGCCCCGAGAACGTCGAGGCGCTCACCTACCTGCAGGGCCTGCTGACCTCCGGCTCGCTCGCATGGCCCGCCGACCTCGGCGCCGGCTGGGGCGGCGAGGCCTTCGGCAACGGCCAGGCCGCGATGGTCATCGAGGGTCCGTGGATCGCGGGCGCGCTCGAGAACGACTTCCCCGACGTGAGCTACCAGGTCGCGGAGCTGCCGAGCGGCCCGGGCGGCCAGGGCACCTTCACGTTCTCGAACTGCTGGGGCATCCCCGAGGGCTCCGACACGGCCGACGACGCGACGAGCCTCGTCGAGTTCCTGACGAGCGACGAGCAGCAGCTCGCCTTCTCGGACGCGTTCGGCGTCATCCCCTCGACGGAGTCGGCCGCCGCGACGTACGCGGAGACCTACCCCGAGAACGCGGCGTTCGTCGCCGGTGCCGAGTACGCCGTGAGCCCGATCGCCTTCCCGGGCGCCTCGGAGGTCGTCGGCGAGTTCAACACCGTCGTGCCGACCCTCGCGACCGCCGACCCGCAGGCGATCCTCACGCAGCTGCAGGGGCAGCTCGAGGACGCCTACGCAGAGGCGCAGTAGCCATGGCCGAGCGTGCTCCCGCGACGACGCGGGTGCGTCGCCGCGGGAGCACGCGCGGCGGCGAGACCCGAGCGGGGTGGCTGTTCGTCTCCCCGGCGATCGTCGTCGTCGGCGTCTTCCTCGTCGCGCCCATCCTGCTCGCGCTGTGGGTGTCGTTCACCGACTGGAACGGCCGCAACTCGCCGCTGTTCAACGACCGCGTCGACGTCGTCGGGCTCGACAACTACGCGGCGATCACGACCGACGACCGCCTCACGCGCGACCTCTTCGGTCGCGCGCTGCGCAACAACCTCTTCTACGTCCTGCTCGTCGTGCCGTTGCAGACGGCGCTCGCGCTGTTCCTCGCGGTGCAGGTCAACCGGCGGCTGCTGAAGGCGAAGGGCTTCTTCCGCACCGCCTTCTACTTCCCGTCGGTCACGTCGTCGATCGCGATCACGGGCGTCTTCCTCTTCCTCTTCCAGGCGTCCGGCGCCGTCAACGCGGTGCTCGCCTGGCTGCAGATCGACGGACCGAACTGGATGGCCGACCCGAACGGCGTCGTGCACCTCGCGCTCGGCGCAGTCGGCATCGGACAGCCCGCCGGATGGGGCGATCCCGGCTTCCTCGGGGTGAGCGCGTGGGAGTGGATCGCGGGCCCGTCGGTGGCCCAGTGCGTGCTCATCGCCCTCGCGGTCTTCACGACCTCCGGCACGTTCATGCTGCTCTTCCTCGCCGGCCTGCAGTCGATCAGCGGCGAGGTCGGGGAGGCGGCGATCATGGACGGGGCGAACGCCCGCCAGTCGTTCTTCCAGGTCACGCTGCCGATGCTGCGACCCGTGCTCTTCACGGTGCTGACGCTCGGCCTCATCGGCACCTGGCAGGTCTTCGACCAGGTGTACCTGACGCGCGGCACGCCCGCGGCAGCCACGCTCACGAGCCCCGCGTACATGGCGTACGACCAGGCGTTCAGCGAGAACGAGCCGGGCATCGCCGCCGCGATCGCCTTCGTGCTCTTCCTCATCATCATCGTGTTCTCGCTGCTGCAGCGGCTCGTGCTCAGCGAGCGCGACGAGCCCTGGCGGCCGCTGCGGCGACGCGGCCGCCGCACGATCACCGACGCCGACGGCGGCGTCGCGCAGGGCACCGCCCGCCTCCAGGCGGGCTCGACCCAGAAGGGGACGGGCGCATGAGGCAGCGATTCACCGCAGGGCTCGTCGCTGGCTACGTCGTGCTCATCCTGCTGGCCGTCGCCTACCTCTATCCCTTCCTGATCTCGGTCGCGTCGTCGTTCAAGACCGATCAGGAGGCGGTGGCGGAGCCGCTGTCGCTCATCCCGCAGACGCCGACGTTCACTGCGTACGAACGGCTCTTCACGGGCACCGACATCGGCCTGTGGGGCGTGAACTCCGTCATCGTCACGCTGTGCGTCACCCTCGGGCGAGTCTTCTTCTGCTCGCTCGCCGGCTACGCGCTCTCGCGACTGCGATTCCGGGGGCGCAGCGTCGTCTTCGCGGGCTTCATCGCCGTCATGGCCGTGCCGTCGGTCGTGCTCATGGTGCCGCGCTTCCTCGTGCTGAAGGAGCTCGGCCTCTACGACACCTACGGCGGCATGATCATCCCGCTCATCGTCGACGCCGCCGGCATCTTCATCATGAAGCAGTTCTTCGACTCGATCCCGGCCTCGATCGAGGAGGCGGCGCGCATCGACGGCGCCGGCGTGTTCCGCACCTTCTGGTCGGTGACGCTGCCGATGGCGGCGCCGGCGCTCATCACGCTCACGATCCTGTCGTTCCAGGGATCGTGGAACGAGTTCGCGCACTTCGTCATCTCGAGGCAGAGCCCCGAGCTGAACACGCTGACGACGGGCGTCGCGTCGCTCGTGTCCGGACAGCTCGGCTCCGGCAGCCAGTTCCCCCTGAAGCTCGCCGCCGCCGTGCTCATGACGATCCCCGTCGCGATCGTGTTCTTCATCTTCCAGCGGCGCATCATGTCGACGACGGAGGGTGCGGAGAAGGGCTGAGCGCTCGCCGACGCGCGACCCCTTCGAGGCTCGCTGCGAGCGCGCCCCCGCAACCGCCCGGTGAGGTGCGAGCGCAGCGAGCCTCGAAGCGAGCCCACCCGACGCGCGCCCCCACAACCGCTCGGTGAGGTGCGAGCGCAGCGAGCCTCGAAGCGAGCCCACCCGACGCGCGCCCCCCGCAACCGCTCGGTGAGGTGCGAGCGCAACGAGCCTCGAAGCGAGCCCACCCGACGAGCGCGCCCCCGCAACCACGCGGTGAGGTGCGAGCGCAGCGAGCCCCGAAGCGAGCCCACCCGACGAGCGCGCCCCCACAACCGCTCGGCGAGGAGCGAGCGCAACGAGCCCCGAAGCGAGCCCACCCGACGAGCGCGCCCCCGCAACCACGCGGTGAGGTGCGAGCGCAGCGAGCCCCGAAGCGAGCCCACCCGACGAGCGCGCCCCCACAACCGCTCGGCGAGGTGCGAGCGCAGCGAGCCCCGAAGCGAGCCCACCCGACGAGCGCGCCCCCGCAACCGCTCGGTGAGGTGCGAGCGCAGCGAGCCTCGAAGCGAGCCCGCCCGACGAGCGCGCCCCCGCAACCGCTCGGTGAGGTGCGAGCGCAGCGAGCCTCGAAGCGAGCCCGCCCACGACCCCTCACCGCAGCGACCGGGACTCCGGCGCGCGACGCGTCAGGCGCGACGCGTCAGCACCACGAACGCGACGATCGCGAGCGCCGCGGCCGCGGCGATGCTCGGCAGCAGCCATGGCCGGTCGGCGTGCGCGTCGGCGAACCGCTCGCCCATCGCGGGGTGCACGGGATCGTCGGTCGTCACCGGCGCGTCGTCGCCGCGCCCGTCGTCGTCGAGGTCGCCTTCGGGCCAGTCATCGTCGGAGTGCGGCGACGGCGGCTCCGAGGGCACCTCGGCCTCGAAGTCGTCGCGCTCGGTGCTCGAAGCCTGCTCGGTGCTCGAAGCCTGCTCGTGGATCCCGTCCTGCGGCATGACGACCCTCCTCCCGGCGCGCCTCGCGCCGGGTCCGACCTTCTCCCATCGAGTCCGAGCGCTCACAGGGCATCGACAGCGCGGAGTCGATCCGCTAGTGGCTCAGGAGCGCTACGCCCCCGGCCGGGTCGCCGACGAGCCGTCGTCCGACGCCGCCTCCGACGCCTCGTGGTCGACCGCGGCCTGCGAGGCCTGGAACTCCGGGGTGTCGAAGACCTCGTCGGCGATCGGATCCTGCGCGAGACGCTCCTCGACCAGCTGCGCGACGCCGTCGGCGTCGACGTCGACGGCCGCCGACGGGACGGGGTGCAGCGCGACGAGCACGCCCTCCCCGTCGCCGGCGCCCGCGATCGGCGCGCTCGGCGCCGTGAGCCCCGCGAACGTCGACGACACCTCGCGCCGACGGCGGAAGAGGCCGCGCCGCTCGGTGCCCGCGGCGGCCGCGGCCTCGGCGAGCGCCTCCGGCGACAGCTCGGAGGCCGACGCGACGCGAGCGCGGACGTACCGCGGCGTCGCGGCGACCTCGAAGTGGAACGCCTTCAGCAGCGCGACGCATGCGAGCACCATGATGATCGAGAACGGCACCGCCGTCGCGATCGAGGCCGTCTGCAGCGCAGTGAGCGCCTCCGACCCGCCGACGACGAGCAGCACGCCGGCCGTCGTCGCCATGATCGCGACCCACAGCAGGCGCGTGAGGCGGGGCGTCGTGGTGGCGCCGCCCGTGGCGAGGATGTCGACGACGAGCGCGCCCGAGTCGGCCGAGGTCACGAAGAAGAACACGATGATGAGGATCGCGAGCACGCTCGTCGCCTCGGCGAAGGGGAGCGTCGCGAGCAGGTGGAAGAGCGACGTGTTCGTGTCGACCGCGCCGTCGACGAGCAGGTCGCCGACCTCGAGCTGCCGCAGGATCGCGGAGTCGCCGAAGATCGAGAACCAGAGGATGCCGATGATCGTGGGCGCGAGGAGCACGCCGAACACGAACTGACGGATGGTGCGGCCGCGCGAGATGCGCGCGATGAACATGCCCACGAACGG
The DNA here is from genome assembly GCF_005484985.1 of Agrococcus sp. SGAir0287. Taxonomy (NCBI): domain Bacteria; kingdom Bacillati; phylum Actinomycetota; class Actinomycetes; order Micrococcales; family Microbacteriaceae; genus Agrococcus; species Agrococcus sp. SGAir0287. The sequence goes on along the minus strand of NZ_CP027942.1, from coordinate 153,807 downwards.
AGCCCAGCTCATCCACCAGCCCCAGTAGAAGATCGTCCATCCGCCGGCCCAGCCGTCGTTCGCGAGGGGCCACGTCTCGAGCGAGAGGCTCGGCAACGCCGCGATGTACGAGCCGGTGTTCGCGACCATCGACTGCAGGATGACGAGCGTCGGACCCAGCAGCAGCACGAAGACCGCGAGCAGCGCCGCGAGCGACATGTTGATGTTCGACAGCCACTTGAGGCCCCTGTCGAGGCCCGAGACCACCGAGAACGCGGCGAGGGCGGAGACGCCGGCGATGAGGGCGATCGAGAGCTGCGCATTCGCCTGGAACCATCCGAGGAACTCGAACCCGGCCATGATCTGCTGCACGCCGAGTCCGAGCGACGTCGCGACGCCGAACATCGTGCCGACGATCGCCACGACGTCGATCGTGTGACCCATCCAGCCCTCGACGCGCTGGCGACCGAGCATCGGCTCGAGCAGCCAGCGGATCGACAGCGGCCGACCGCGCCGGAACGTCATGTACGCGAGGCCGAGGCCGACCACGACGTAGATCGCCCAGGCGTGGAGTCCCCAGTGGTAGAGCGTGAGGTCCATCGCGAGGCGACCGGCGGCATCCGTGCCCGGCTCGACGCCCGCGTTCTCGGGCGGCGTCGTCATGTGCGACAGCGGCTCGGCGACCGAGTAGAAGACGAGCCCGATGCCCATGCCGGCCGAGAAGAGCATCGTGAACCACGAGACGGTCGAGAACTCGGGCTCCTCGTCGTCGCGGCCGAGCCGGATGCTGCCGATGCGCGACAGGCCGACGTAGAGCGCGAACAGCACGAAGCCCGTCGCGGCGAGGATGTACCACCAGCCCACGCCGTTCGTGATGGCCGTGTTGAGCACCGTGAAGGCGTCGCCGCCCGTGCCCGCGTAGACGATCGCGAAGATCGTGAGGCCCGCGATGAGGATGACGGCCGGGATGAAGACCGGCTTCTTCAGCTGCGCCCACACCTCCTTCGGCGACCAGTCGCGAGCGAGCTGCGAGACCTGATGCTCGGCCATGCGGCGAGTTCCTCCTGCGGTGTCGAGGGCGACGCGACGCGACCATCGTCGCGGGCGTGCGTCGGGGACCCTCCACGGTATCCATGGCAGGCGCATCGCCGCCTGGTCGGAGGGGATCGAGGACGCTCCGGTAGGATTCGTCGCGGTGCGCCGGGAAGCCTGGTCGGCTCGCCGCGACGCGTGTCGTGGCGGACGTCGACCGAAGGACACCACATGCGCACGCGCCTGCACGCCGTGACCTCCTCCCTCCGCCAGGAGACGACGAGCGGCATCCTCCTCCTCATCGCTGCGGCCGCCGCGCTCGTCTGGGCGAACTCGCCGTGGCGCGACGGCTACCAGGGGCTCTCCGAGACCGTCGCGGGGCCGACCGCGCTGCATCTCGACCTGTCCCTCTCGACCTGGGCGGCCGACGGACTGCTCGCGATCTTCTTCTTCGTCGTCGGCGTCGAGCTGAAGCACGAGATCGTCGCCGGCAGCCTGCGGCGCCTGCGCGAGGCGGCCGTGCCCGTCCTCGCCGCGATCGGCGGCATGGCCGTGCCCGCCGTCATCTTCACCGTCGTCGTGCTCGTGGCCGGCGACGAGGCCGCGCTGCCCGGCTGGGCGATCCCGACCGCGACCGACATCGCGTTCGCCCTCGCGATCCTCGCCGTGTTCGGGCGCGGGCTGCCCGTGCCGCTGCGCACCTTCCTGCTCACGCTCGCCGTCGTCGACGACCTGCTGGCCATCACGGTCATCGCCGTGTTCTACACCGCGGCGATCGACGTCGTCACGCTCGTCCTCGCGCTGCTGGCCGTCGCGGCGTTCGGCGTGCTCGTGCGCATGGCCTGGGCGCACTGGTGGCTGCTGCTGCCCGTCGCCGCGGTGGCGTGGTGGCTCACGCACGAGTCCGGCGTGCACGCCACGGTGGCGGGCGTCGCGCTCGGCGCGATGGTGCCGGCCTCGCGCATCCACGGCGAGCGCGAGCCGCGAACCCTGCGCTACGAGCACCTCGTGCGACCGGTGTCGACGGCGATCGCGCTGCCGATCTTCGCCTTCTTCGCCGCAGGCGTCTCGATCGAGGGCGACGTCTTCGCCGTGCTCGGCCAGCCCGTCGCCGTGGCGATCGTCGCCGGCCTCATCCTCGGCAAGCTCGTCGGCGTGCTCGGGGTCACCACGATCGTCACGACGGTGACGCCGCTGCGTCTGCCCGACGGCATCGGCATCCGCGACCTGCGTCCGATCGCGCTGCTGACGGCGATCGGCTTCACGGTCTCGCTGCTCATCTCCGAGCTGTCGTTCGCCGACGACGGGCGCACGGACGCCGCGAAGCTCGCGATCCTCGTCGCCTCGGGCGTGAGCGCCGTGCTCGCCGCCGCCGAGCTGCGGTGGGATGCGGCGAAGGCACGGAAGCGCGACATGAACGAGGACGGCGTGCCCGACCGGCCGTGGCCGCTCATCGGCTCGAAGGAGGCCGGCGACGCGCACTGACCGCGCGGCCGCCCGTCGCTACCGGGCGGCCTGCGCGATCGCGTCTCGCACGTCGATCCACGACCGATGGATGCGGTCGTAGGCATCCACCTCGCCGGAGTCGGGCTCGACGACGCGCAGTGCGATGCCGAGACGCTCGCGGGCCTCGTCCAGGTCGGCCACGAGGCCCGCTCCGACCAGCGCCAACCCTGCGGCGCCCGCGAGGGTGACGTCAGGATCGGCGGCCACGAGCACTCGTCTGCCGAGGAGCGCTGCACGCATCCGCACGACGTGCTCCGAACGCGTGGAGCCGCCAGCGAGGATCACCGGCAGCGACCTCTGAGGGTCGAGCAGGTCGACGCCTTCCCGCACGACGTGCGCCGCGCCCTCCTGCGCGGCGCGCAGCACCTCGGCCGCGCCGTGCTCCGGGCGCTGACCGACGACCGCGCCCGCGTCGTCCGACCGCCACCGCGGAAATCGCGTACCGGACATGCCGGGCACCACATGGAGCCCTCCGGCCCCCGGAGGCACTGCACGGAGCGCCGCCTCGTCCACGGCGCCGACCAGCGCGCGCCAGCGCGCGACCGCGCCGCCGGTCATCCCCGTCGCGCCTCCTGCGACCCAGCGATCGGCGACCAGCGCGGGGTTCAGCACCGCTCCAGGCGGCGCCTCGGGGATGGCTCCGATGACGCGTCCGAGCACGTCGGTCGTGCCCGCGACGTCGACGATCGCATCCGAGCGCGCGCCCAGCAGGATCCCGATGCCGGCAGAGCCGTCGGGGCTGCCCGACACGATGGGCGTGCCCTCGGCGAGCCTGCATCGCACCGCGGCGTGCGCAGAGAGGGATGCGACGACCGCATGGGGCGGCGCGAGCGCTGGCATCCAGGCCCGCGGCACGCGTGCGGCCTCGAGCGAGGCGGGGGACCAGGCACGATGTGCGACGTCGAGGGCGAGCGTGTAGGCCGCGTCGACGAGGTCCATGCCGACGTGCCCCGAGAGCCTCGCGACGAGGAGGTCCTTCGGACCGAGCACGGTCGCGACCGCACCGTCGCAACCGTCGTCGACGAGGCTCGCGGCCAGGGCCAGCCCGCCGCCGACGACGGTGGGGCGGCCCGCGCGCGAGAGGAGCTCCCCGCGCGCGACATCGTCGAGTCGCAGCAACGCCTCGACGCCGCGCGCGTCCGACCAGGAGCCGGCGGGCACGACGGGGCGCAGCGCCTCGTCGACGGCGACCGCGCCGATGTGCGCTGCGATCGCCAACGCCGCGGGGCGCGCGTCGACCTCGAGTGCCGCGATGGCGCGCTCGACGTCGGATTGCAGCGCATCGGGGTCGTAGGTGGCGCCGCCGACGTCGTCGGCGCGAGCGACCCGCACCGAGCGCAGCACTCCTTCCCCCGAGGAGACGAGCGCGGCGCGGACCGCCGAGGTGCCGACGTCGACGGCGACGACGGCGCGATCGAGTCCGCTCACTCCGCGTCGATCCGCAGCAGCAGCGGGAAGCTCGGCAGCGTCCACCCGTGCGTGAACTCCACGGGCTCGTCGGCGTCGGAGTAGGTCGTGCGCATGCCGCGCAGCACCGCACCCCCGGGCTCGACGCGAAGCAGCGCGGCCTCCGCCTCGCCGAGCAGCTCGGCCGTCATCGACTGATCCGCCCATCGCAGGCGCACGCCGTGCCGCTCGGCGAGCGTGCGGTAGAGCGAACCGTCCACCAACGGCTCGCGGGAGAGACTCGGTGCCACGTACGACGGGACCCACGCGTCCTGCAGCGCCGCGGGAATGCCGTCGACGCGACGCACCCGTGTCAGCCGGTGCACGGGGTCGCCGGGCTCGAGCGCGAGCGCCTCGGCGACGTCGTCCGGCGCCTCGACGAGCTCGAACCGGACGATCTCGGCGTCGACCACCACGTCGGCGTCCGCGAGCTCAGCGGCGAACGACCGCAGGCGATCGAGGTGCCGACCTTGGCGCGAGTGCTCGCGGACGAAGGTGCCGGAGCCGTGCTTGCGCACGATGACCTCCTCCGATGCGAGCAGATCGAGCGCCTGCCGCACGGTCATGCGGCTGACCCCGTATCGCTTCGCAAGGTCCTGCTCGCTCGGCAGCCGCGTGCCGGGCCCGAGCGCACCCGAGCTGATCTGCTCGACGATGTCCGCGTGGATCACCGAGTACCTCGGCGCTCGGTGCATCAGATCGCGCCCTCCGCTCGCAGCCGCTCGACGTCGTCGGCCGACATCCCGAGGATGCCACGGTAGACGTGGTCGTTGTCCTCGCCCACGCGCGGCGGCGCCTTGCGGATGGTCGGCGGCGACTTCTCCATGTGAATGGGATTCGCCGGCATCCTGATCGTGCCGAGCTCGGGATGCTCGGCCTCGACGATCATGCCGCGCGCCGCGATCTGCGGCGATGCGGCGACCTCGGCGATCGACGCGACCTTCGCGTAGGGCACGCCGGCGTGGTCGAGCGCCGTCGCGATCTCGGCGCACGTGCGCGTACCGGCCCACGACTGGATGACGCTCTCGAGGTGCTCCTGCTGGGCCAGCCGGCCCTCGACGGTGCGGAACCGCTCGTCGTCCGCGAGATCCTGCCGTCCCATGACCGCGCACAGTCGCGGGAACAGCGACGCCGTCCCGGCCTGGATGTAGATCGGCCCGTCGGCCGCCTCGTACACGTTGACGGGCGCGGTCAGCAGGTCCCGCGAGCCGGATCTCGGCAGCTCGAGACCGAGCATGAGCTCGGCGATCAGCCGCGTCCCGAGCGCGGAGAACATGGTGTCGTACGAGGCGACGTCCACCAGCTGCCCCTCGCCCGTGCGCTCGCGATGCGCGAGAGCCGCCATCGCGCCGATGGCGCCCTGGTAGCCCGTCGTGTAGTCCGCGATGTACGTCCCCGACAGCGTCGGCTTGCCGTCAGGCTCGCCGGTGACGCTCATGAGTCCGGACGACGCCTGCGAGATGGCGTCGAACAGCGCGCGACGCGAGTCGGGCCCCGTCTGCCCGAATCCCGAGATCGACACGAGGATGACGTCCTCGTTCAGGGCTCGCATCCGCTCGTAGCCCAGCCCCATCGCCTCCATCGTGCCGGGGCGATAGTTCTCGATGACGACGTCCGCCCAGCGCACGAGGTCCTCGAGGATGCCGAGCGCCTCCGGGTGCCTCGTGTCGAGGGATGCCGCGTGCTTGTTGCGGTGGTACAGGAACATGTAGATGCTCTCGCCCTGCCAGTAGGGCCCGTGGTGGCGCGAGTCCTCGCCGGTCGGGCGCTCGACCTTGACGACCTCGGCCCCGAAGTCCCCCAGGATCTGCGCGCACAGCGGCCCCGCGATGAACCTCGACAGATCGAGCACCTTGACACCCTCGAGCGGGCCCGTAGCCTCTCCTGCGGTCTCCATCGAACGCACTCCTTCGTCTCTCGCCTGGTCCGGTCAGCTGTCGTGCGGCATGAAGGCCGGATAGGTCCACGCGTCGGCTGCACGGTCGAGCACGACGTCGACGAGCGTCGGCCGGCCGGACGCGAAGCCGTCTCGCACGGCGACGACGAGCGCCTCGACGTCCGTGACCCGCACGGCATCCAATCCCATCCCACGCGCGACCTGCGCGAAGTCCACGTCGAGGAAGTCGACCCCGATCGTGCGGCCGTCGAAGTGCAGCACCTGCTCCTGGCGGATGTTCCCGTACGACGAGTCGTTGAGCACGACGACGACGACGGGACCGCCGGCGCGCGCGAGCGTCTCGAGCTCGCCGAGGCTCATGCCGAGGGAACCGTCGCCGATGAGCGCCAGCACCGGACGCGATGCGTCGTCGACGACGGACGCGATGGCGGCGGGCAAGGCGAAGCCCATGTTGCCGAAGCCGACGGGCTTGATGTAGCGGTATGGCTTCGACATCTCCCACAGGTACGACCACACGCCTGGGTTGCCCGCATCCGGGATGAGGACGGCGTCGGTCGGCGTCACCTCGCGCAGCGCGCGGACGACGACGGCAGGCGACACCGCGCCCGGGTTCGCGGGCGCGAGGTCCTCGGACATGGCCCACCAGTCGCGCTCGGCCTGCTGCAGCTCGTCGATCCACGACTCGCGCGCCGCGCGAGCCGATGCCGCCTCGTCCGCGGTCGCGGCGACGAGATCCCGAGCGAAGGCGGCGAGGTCGCCGACGACGCCGGTGGTGACCTCGGCGTAGTAGCGCCCGATCATGGCCGGGTCCACGTCGACCTGCACCACCTCCGGCAGCTGCCGCCGCCACCGCGTCGTGGACACGGCGTTCAGGCTGTTGCCGAGTGCGAGCACGAGATCAGCGTCGCCGATGACGCGGGTCGAGAGGTTCGTGCCCATCCGGCTCAGGGCGCCGAACACGAGCGGGTGCGTCGTCGGCACGGCGCCCATGCCGTTGAACGTCGTGATGACGGGGATCGCGAGCGCCTCCGCGAGCGCGAGCACATCCTGAGACGCCTGCGCGCGGTTGGCGCCGTTGCCGACCCAGATGACGGGCCGCTGGGCGGCGAGGACCCGTGCGGCGACCTCCGCGATGCGATCCGGAGCGGCGACGGGTCGCGAGGCGACCCACGAACGCAGCGGATGCGTCGTCGGCACCTCCGGAGCATCGAACGTCTGCTCGATCGTGTCGCGTGCGAAGTCGAGATGGACGGGACCGGGGTTGCCCGTCATCGCGTTCACGTACGCCTCGGCCATCGCCTGGGTGATGCTCGTCTGATGCGCCACGAGCCGCGACCACTTCGTGAACGGCTTGAAGATCTCGACGTGGTCGGCGTTCTGCGCGTCGTCCTTGTGGATGTTCTCGCCATTGTTGTTGCAGGTGATGATGAACGCGGGGCTGGAGTCGCGGAAAGCGCCACCGACGCCCGTCAGCAGGTTCGTCGCACCGGGTCCCGTGGTCGCGATCGCGACCGCAGGTCGACCGGTCAGGCGGCCGTAGGCGTCCGCCATCACCGCCGCCGCGTTCTCGTGGCGCGTGTGCACCATCTCGATGCTCGGGCTGTCGATGATGGCGTCGGTGATCGCGAGCGTCTGCCCGCCGACCACGCCGAACACCTTCTCGATGCCCAGCGACTCGAGCATCTGCACGACGAGCTTCCCGCCCGTGATCTGATTCGTCATCTCCGTCTTCCTGTTCACTGCTCGGTCTCGGTCGAGACGCTGCTCTCAGATGGTGCGGCGGCGCTCGCCCATCCAGCGGCGCTCAGGGCACCATCGGCCCTGCGCACCCACACCTGCATCTGCACGCGGCCGTCCTCGACGGACGTCACGACGCCGCGCACCCGGATGGGCTCGTGCACGTCGACGGTCTTGAGGAACTTCACGCGCAGCCATCCGCCCGCGAGGAATCCCGTGCCGAACTCGCGCGTGAGCAGCTCGGCGATCGCGGCGAACTGCTGCTGGCCCTGCACGATCGGCACGCGCATCCCGGCCGCCCTCGCCAGATCGAGGTCGTTGTGGATGTTCCGCACGTACTCGCCGATGCGCGAGAACACGGCGGCCTGCTCGGTCGTGAACGTCTTCTCCAGCGCGGGCAGCACCTGGCCGGGTGCTGGACAGGATGCGTCGAGACCAGGAGCGTCGTCCGCCACCTCGCCCGTCACCCGCTCGTCCACCGCGGTCGGCGTCGCGCTGCCGCGCCCGGCGACGTCGCCTGGCCGAGTTCGCAGGATCTCGACGCCGCGGTGGCGCAGGATGCTGCGACCGTCTGCGCCGGTCGCGCTCGCCTCCATGACGACGTAGCCCTGACCCCGTCGCTCGTACGCCTCGGTGTAGGTGCCGGACAGCGTCACCTCCTCGTCGAGGTAGGCGGGCGAGTCGAACCACAGCTGCTCCTCCGTGTGCAGCCCGACGACGCGGCTCGCCGCGTAGACCGTGGTGAAGAGCTGCACGAGGTCGTTCCCGAGCAGCGACGCGTGAGCGATGCGACGCCCACCGAAGGGGCTCGCTCGCAGGTGCCAGTCGTGATGGTCGTCCTGCGTGAACGCGAAGCGCTTGATCTTGTGATCGTCGACGACGACCGTCACGGGCCCGAGCGCCTCCGGGATCTCGAGGCGATCGAACTCCGGCTCCTTCAGGCCGGCCTCGAGGTCGTCGACCTCGAGGGCGCGTCGCGGGTCGGTGAGGTCTCGGGTGGCCGGGATCATCGGTCCTCCTCGCCGATCGCGTTCATGTCGGTCGCGTTGGTCTCGGGTGCGAGATAGGCGCAGAGACCCCCGAGTGCGAGCGCTGCGACGGTGATGAGCGCGATGGGCCAGGGGTCGCCGCCGGTCGCCGCGAAGATCGCGGTGGAGGCGAGCGGCCACAGGCCGATGAGCACCGACGGCAGCTGCGCGGCGAGCGAGACGCCCGTGTAGCGGACCTTCGTGCCGAACAGCTCGGAGAAGAACGAGGGCTCGACGCCATAGACCGCGCCGACGCCGATGGCGTAGGCGACCGCGTAGATGACGTACATCATCGGGATGTTCCCGGCGTCGAGGATCCAGAAGAACGGGAACGAGACGACCGCGCCGACGACGGCACCCAGGATGAAGACCTTCCGTCGACCGATGCGGTCGCTGAGCCTGCCGAAGAAGTAGTACGTGTAGATGGCGATCGCGGCCGCGATCGTCGACGCCCACAGGATGTCGGTGCGGCCGATGTCCGTGTAGTTGGTCGCGAACGTCAGGCCGATCGTCAGGATGATGTAGCCGAAGACCGCCTCTCCGAAGCGCATGCCCATCGCCAGCAGGAGAGGGCGCTTGAAGCGTCGGAGGAGCTCCGCGATCGGCAGCCGCTCCTTGGGTCGATCGGCCTCCGCCTTCGCCTCGAGCGCCTCCTGCGCAGCCTGGAACGTCGGCGTCTCGGTGAGCTTGAAGCGGATGAAGAGTCCGACGCCGATGAGCACGGCGCTGAGCAGGAAGGGCAGTCGCCAGCCCCAGCTGAGGAGTTGCTCGTCCGGCAGGGTGGAGACGATCGCGAAGATGCTCGTCGACATGACGAGGCCGACGGCGTTGCCGATCTGCGGGAAGCTGCCGTAGGCGCCGCGCTTGCCGTCCGGCGCGTACTCGACCGCGACGAGGGACGCGCCGCCCCATTCGCCGCCGACGCCGAAGCCCTGCACGAGGCGCAGCAGGACGAGCAGGATGGGCGCGGCGATGCCGATCTGCTCGGTGGTCGGCAGCAGGCCGATGAGGAACGTCGCGATGCCCATCATCATCAGCGTCGTGACGAGCGCGGCCTTCCGACCGAACCGGTCTCCGAAGTGCCCGAAGACGACGCCACCCAGCGGACGCGCGAAGAAGCCGACGCCGAAGACCGCGAAGGCAGCGAGCGTGCCGTAGATCGGGTCGCCGTCGCTCGGGAAGAACAGCCGTCCGAACACGAGCGCCGAGGCGGTGCCGAAGATGAAGTAGTCGTACCACTCGACGGCGGTGCCGACGAGGCTGGCGACCGCTGCGCGGCGGGCGAGCCTCGTGCGCTCGACCTGACTGGTGGGGATGGTGGCGGCCATGATGACTCCTTCGTCGAGTGGAGCGCCTGATGGATGGACGCGCGTGCATGCGCGCGGGTGATCTCGGGGCATGGAGCACGCGCCGAGGCCGTGGGGTCGCGCTCGTCGAGAGCGCGACCGGTCAGAGGAGCGACGCGGGTCGCCGAGGGTCGTCGTCGATCGCCGCCGAGGCCCAGCCGACGGCTGTGCGAGTGCCATCCGCCTTCTCGACCCAGACCTCGACCTCGAGTCGACCGCCGATCTCGCCGAGGACCGCACCGGAGGTCGTGAGCGTCTCGTCGACGAACGCGGGCGACACGAAGCGAAGATCGAGGTCCCCGGTCGTGAACCAGGATGCGCCAAAGACGTCGACGAGGTTGGCGATGACGTGGCCGGTCTGCTGCTGCGCCTGCACGATGGTGCGGTCGAGGCCGGAGGCGGCGGCCTTCTCGACGCTCGTGTGGACGTTCGCGAATCCTCGGCCTGCCCAGGAGAAGACGGACATCTGGTCCTGGGAGAAGGTCGTGGTGCGACTCGGCAGCGCTGCGCGCTCGGGAAGGCCGTACGCGGCGACCTCGATGGGCGGGACGTCGGCATCGACGGTGCCCTGCACGGTCCGCGGGCGCTGCTCGCCCTCGGAGCGCCGCCCTCCGACGACGTCGCCGGCGACCGTGCGCATGATCTCGCGGCCGACATGCTCGACCAGGATCCGACCGTCCTCCCCCGTGGCGGTCGCTTCGAGCGTCACGTATCCCTGGCCGCGGCGCTCGTACTTCTCGGTGTAGCCGCCGGTGATCGTCACGGTCTCGCCGCGTCGCACGGGCGAGCGGAAGCGCAGCGTCTCGTGCGTGTGCAGACCCTGCGCCGTGTTGCCGTCGTAACCCTGGTAGAAGAGGAAGAGCAGCTCGTTCGCGAGCGCGAGCGGATGCGCGATCGGTCCGCCGAACGGCGACTCCTCGAAGTACCAGTCGCCGAAGTCGTCCTGCGCGAAGGCGTAGTCGAGCACGAAGCGACGATCGACGCGGACCTCGACGGGTCCGAATCGCTCGGGTACCTCGACCAGCTCGTAGCGAGCCTCCTTCAACGACGCCATCGTCGCTCCCTTCGTCACCCCATCGGACTAGTCGTCTAGACGACTAGATGACAACGTAGGCGCGACGATGGGGTGGCGTCAAGCGTCGTGACTCGATCGGGCGAGCGATGTGCCGCGGTCCCAGGTCAACGGTCGGCGGCGGCCTGCGCCGCGAGCAGCGTCACGAGCTCGTAGACGACGTGGCTCGCCGCGATGCCCGTGACCTGCGCGTGGTCGTACGCGGGCGCGACCTCGACGACGTCGGCGCCGACGACGTGCAGGTCGGACAGCGCGCGCAGCATGCGCAGCAGCTCGCGGCTCGTGAGACCGCCCGCCTCGGGCGTGCCCGTGCCGGGCGCGTGCGCGGGATCGAGCACGTCGATGTCGATCGACACGTAGACGGGGCGCTCGCCCAGCCGCGCCCGCATCCGCTCGATCACCGCCGCGACGCCCTCCTCCTCGACGCGCTCGCTCGTGAGCACCTGGAAGCCCAGCCGCTCGTCGTCGACGAGGTCCTGCTTCGAGTACAGCGGTCCGCGCGTGCCGACGTGGCAGCTCGCAGTCAGGTCGATGAGCCCCTCCTCGCTCGCACGGCGGAAGGGCGTGCCGTGCGTGATAGGCGCGCCGAAGTAGGTGTCCCACGTGTCGAGGTGCGCGTCGAAGTGCAGCACCGCGACCGGACCGTGGCGCTTCGCGACCGACCGCAGCAGCGGCAGCGCGATGGTGTGGTCGCCGCCGATCGTCACGATGCGCGGCGCACGTGCCGCGAGCGCGTCGACGGCGCGCTCGACCTCGCCGACCGCCTCGTCGATCGCGAACGGGTTCACGGGGATGTCGCCCGCATCCACCACCTGCGCGACCGCGAACGGCGAGACGTCCTGCGCGGGGTTGTACGGCCGCAGCAGCCGCGACGCCTCCCGCACGTGGCTCGGTCCGAAGCGCGCGCCGGGGCGGAAGCTCACGCCGGTGTCGAACGGGATGCCGACGACGGCGACGTCGGCGCGCGGCACGTCCTCGATGCGCGGCAGCCGCGCGAACGTCGCGATGCCCGCGTAGCGCGGCACGATCGATGCGTCGACGGGTCCGACGGGCTCGTGGGTGCGGTCGTCGGTCATGCGGGCTCCTCGGATGATGCGGATGCGGACGCGGGAGCGGACGGACGCGAGGCGTGGGCCGCGGCGAGCGCCGCCTGCGGCACGTGCACGAGCTGCACGCCGCCCGCGGCGATCGCGTCGCGGATGGCGCGCGCGACGGCCTCGTGCGTCTCGGCGCGACGCGCGTCCGCGCCGAACGCGCGGGCGAGCGCGACCCAGTCGGGCTGCACGAGCTCGACGCCGATGGGTGCGATGCCGCGGTCGACCTCGTTCTGGCGGATCTCGGCGTAGCCGCCGTTGTCGACGCAGACGACCGTGAGGTCGAGCCGCTGCTCGACGGCCGTGACGAGCTCGGCGACGCTGAACATGAGGGCGCCGTCGCCGAGCACGGCGACGACCGGCCGGTCGGGCGACGCGACGCGCGCGCCGATCGCCGCCGGCAGGCCGTAGCCGAGCGTCGCGTAGGTGGGCGTGTAGAGCAGCGAGTGCGGCCGCGACAGCCGCAGCGCGTTCGCGAGCGCCATGTAGACGATCTGCGAGGAGTCGCCGGCGACGATCGCGTCTTCCGGCAGCGCTGCGGCGATGGTCTCGCCGAGCGCGACCGTCTCGGGCAGCGCGCCTCGGCGCTCGACGTCGATCGCCGCGCGGACGTCGCCGAGGTCGGGCGCGGGCCGCAGCATGCGGTCGGCGGGCGTGCCGTCGAGCAGGTGGTCGAGCACGGCTGCGGCGTCGCCGACGATCCCGACGGTCGCGCCGAGGTTGCGATGCAGCTGCGCCGCCGACACGTCGATGCGCACGACGCGGCCGCGGGCCTCGAGGCGCGGCGCCCACAGCTCCGCCTCTCCGAGCTTCGAGCCGACGACGACGAGCACGTCCGCATCCTCGGCGACGGCGCGGGCGGCGGCGAGCCGGAGGTTCGCGCCGAGCGACAGCGGGTGGTGCTCGTCGAGCGCGCCCTTGCCGTTCAGCGTCGTGAGCACGGGTGCGCCGAGGCGCTCGGCGAGCCGCTGCAGCTGCGCGCTCGCACGCGTCGCGCCGCCGCCCGCGACGACGACCGGCCGCCGCGCCAGACGCAGGAGGTCGGATGCGGCGCGCACCGCAGCCGGGTCGCCGCGCTCGGGTGCGGGGGCGGGACGCGGGGCGCGCGCCGCGGCGCTCACGCCCGCGGGCGCCTCCAGCACGTCGAGCGGGATCTCGACGTGCACGGGCCGCGGACGGCCGGTGCGGAAGAGCGCGAAGGCGTCGTGCACGGCGTCGACGGCCTCCGCGGCGCTCGTCACCCGCCTGGACCACGCGGCGACGGCACCCGCCATCGCCGAGACGTCCTTCGTCTCGTGCAGCGTGCCGACGTCGGCGAACTCCGCGCCGAGCGCGACGCCCGGCGAGAGCACGAGCATCGGCCGCGACTCCGCGAACGCGGTGCCGACGGCGCTCATCGCGTTCTGCAGGCCCGGGCCCGAGGTCGTGATGACGACGCCCGGCAGCCCCGTCTGCTGCGCCCATCCGTCGGCGCCGTAGCCCGAGCCCTGCTCGTGCCGATTCGTGATCGCGCGCATGCCGAGGTCGGCGAGCGGCCGGTAGAGCTCGAGGTTGTGGGTGCCGGGGATGCCGAACACGGCATCGACCCCGTAGCCGCGGATGGTCTCGAGCACCGCGCGGCCGGCGGTGTCGGCGAAGCGGTCGTCGCTCACGGCGCCTCCCAGCGCCGCACGCCGCCGACCCACGTCTGCTGCACGGCGATCTGCGCGATCGTCTCGGGGTCGACGGCGAGCGGGTCGCCCGTGAGCACGGCGAAGTCGGCGCACTTGCCGACCTCGAGCGAGCCGAGGTCGTCCTCGCGGCCGAGCGTGGTGGCGCCCTCGATGGTGTGCGCGCGCAGCGCCGCGAGCGCCGAGATGCGCAGGTCGTCGGACCCGAGGCGGTGCCCGCGCAGCGTGCGCCGCGTCACGGCCGTCTCGATCGCCTCGAGCGGGATGGGCTCGGCGACCGGCGCATCCGACGAGATCGTCACGGGCACGCCCGCCGCGAGCATCTCGCCGAGCGGGTTGAAGCGCTCGCCGGGCGTGCCGATGGCCTCCTCGACCCCCTCGCCCCAATTGCGATAGTGCTGCGGCTGGTTCACGGGCCGGATGCCGGCCGCCGCCATGCGCGCGATCTGCTCGGGCGTCGGCAGGCCGCAGTGCTCGATGCGGTGCCGCGCGTCGGGGTCGGGACGCTCGGCGAGCGCCGCCTCCAGCGCATCCACGACCATGCCGATCGCGGTCGGCGACTGCGCGTGCGTCGCCGTCTGCAGCCCGGCGGCGTGCGCGCGGCGGATGAGCTCCGCGTACTCGGCCGGCTCGTGGTACAGCTGCCCCGTGCGGCACGGATCGCCGACGTAGCCGTCGGGGAAGTACGCGGTCCAGCCGCCGAGGGTGCCGTCGGCGTAGAGCTTGATGCCGGCGAACGACAGGTGCGCGTTGCCGAACGCGCCGACGAGCCCCATCTCGAGCGCCTCGTCGAGCAGGTGCGAGAGCAGGTACATCGACACGCGCACGGGCAGGCCGCCGTCGGTGCCCGCGAGCCGCAGGTACATGTCGAGCTCGCGCCGCGACACCTGGCAGTCGCCGATCGCCGTCACGCCGCTCGCCAGGAAGCGCTCGGTGGCGGCGGCGAGCTGCCGCAGATGCTCCTCGGGCTCGTCGGCGAGGTGGAAGTTCGGGCCGTGATGGCCGACCTTCACGCCGCCGACGCCCGTGAGCACGTTGCACGCCGCATCCGACAGCTCGCCCGTGAGCTCGCCGTCCGCGTCGCGGAAGAACGTGCCGCCGGGCGGGTTCGGGGTGTCGCGGTCGACGCCGCCGAGCTCGAGCGTGCGCGAGTTCACGACGCCGCCGTGGCCCGACGCGTTCATGAGGTAGACCTCGCGGTCCGTCGCGACCTCGTCGAGCTCGAACCGCGTGGGGTGCCGCTGCTCGACGAGGTTGCGGTGCTCGTAGCCGTAGCCGCGCACGGGGCGACCGGCGGGCGCCCGTTCGGCCGCCTCGCGCAGCAGCGCGACGATCTCGGGGATGCTGCCTGCGCGCTCGGGCCCGCAGTCGACCCACGTCATCATCTGCCCGAACATGAGCGGATGCGCGTGCGCGTCGACGAAGCCCGGCACGACGGTCGCGTCGCCGAGGTCGACGCGGTCGGGCGCGATGCCCGCCTCCCGGGCGGCCGCCTGGCAGGCGTCCACGCTGCCGACGGCGAGCACGCGGCCGGCGTCGAGCAGCATCGCCTGCGCCGTGCGGTCCGCAGCGTCGGCCGTGTGGATCGCGGCTGCGACGACGAGCAGCGGCGCTGCCTGCTCGGATCGGTCGAAGGGTGCGAGCTTCCTCATCGGATCGGGTGCTCCGTCGTGTCGGTGCGCGGGGTGAGGGACTCGGTGACGGGCGCCTCGTCCGAGTGCTGGGGCGCGAGCAGCGTGCAGACGCCGGCGAGGGCGGCCATGGCGGTGAACATGCCGAGCACCGACCAGACGCTGCCCGTCCAGCCCACGAGCAGGGTCGCGAACCACGGCGAGAATCCGGCCCACACGGCGGCGCCGACGCCGTAGCTGAGCGCGATCGACGTGTAGCGGGCCTGGGGGCGGAACATCTGGGCGAGGATCGCCGCGACGGGCGCGTACGTGCCGCTGAGGGCGATGCGCACGAGCGACGCGAGCAGGAACACGAGCGGCTCGAGCCTGCCGGGCATGACGAGCAGGAACGGCACGAAGGTGAGCACGCTCGTGACGAGGCCGATGTACATGACGTTCTTGCGACCCCAGCGGTCGCCGAGCCATGCGATCGGCAGCGTGACGAGGAACTCGACGAACGATGCGACGGTCATGGCGTCGAGGATGAGGGTCTCGCTGATGCCGACGCTCGGGCTCGTCGCGTACGAGGTCGCGAACGTCGTGGCGAGGTAGTAGCCGCCGGTCGAGATCGGCAGCAGGCCGATGCCGAGCAGGATGGGCAGCCAGTTGGCGCGCAGCGCGAACGCGAGCGGCATCGACTGCTTGCGGCCCGAGACCTTCTGCTCGAAGACGGGCGACTCCTCCACCTTCCAGCGCACCCAGAGGCCGACGCCGACGAGCACGATCGACAGGAGGAAGGGGATGCGCCATCCGCCGTCGATGATGAAGTCGTCGCCGATGCGCGACATGATCGCGAAGACGCCGGAGGCGAGCAGCGCTCCGGCGGGGTTGCCGAGCTGCGTGAAGCCGCCGTAGAAGGTCTTCCTGTCGGCCGGCGCGTGCTCGACGCTCATGAGCACGGCGCCGCCCCACTCGCCGCCGACGGCGAGGCCCTGCAGCGCGCGCAGCGCGATGAGCAGGATGGGCGCGGCGAGGCCGATGTCCGAGTACGTCGGCAGCAGGCCGACGAGCACGGTCGCGATGCCCATGAGCATGAGCGTGAGCACGAGCGACCTGCGACGACCGAGCCGGTCGCCGATGTGGCCGAACAGGATGCCGCCGAGCGGGCGGACGAGGAAGGCGACCGCGAACGTGGCGAAGGCGGCGGCGGTCTCGGCGACGGGATCCTCGCTGGGGAAGAACAGCGGGCCGAACACGAGCGCGGCGGCGGTCGCGTAGACGTAGAAGTCGTACCACTCGATCGTGGTGCCGACGAAGGCGGCGAAGCCGGCGCGGCGCGCCTTCGTCGTCTGTGCTGTCGTGGTCATGGGTCCGCTCCTTCGCGGCTCTGGGCGGGATGCGCAGGAGCGTACGCCGACGCGCGGCTCGTGCAAAGCACAGAACTCCTGCCGCCCTCCGCATCGACCGGGATTCTGCTCGCCCACCCGTTCGAATGCGAGGTGATCGCGGGTCGATCGGCTCCTATGCTGGAGCGATGCACGCGCGGTGGCGCGTTCTCCGGTTTCTCGTGGAGGTGGCGATGGACGTCGACGTCGAGCTCGTGCGGGCGCTGCAGGAGGACGGGCGCGCGAGCGTCGCCGTCCTCGCGGAGCGGCTGGGCCGGCCTCGGGCGAGCGTCGCCGCGCGCCTGGCGCGCATGCTCGACTCGGGCGCCGTGCGCGTGGTCGCCGCCGTCGATCCCGCCTTCCTGGGTCAGCACGTGCTCGCCCACGTCTCGGTCCGCGTCGACGGCCCCGTCGACCCCGTGGCGCAGCATCTGCGCGGCCTCGGCGAGACGGTCCTCGTCTCGGCGGTCGGCGGCGCGCACGACCTCGTCACCGAGGTGCGCGTCGGCTCGATGCCGCAGCTGCACGACCTGCTCGCCGACCTCCGCGCCGCGCCCGGCGTCGCCGACATCTCCACGCTCGTCTACACCGACGTCGTGAAGGGCTTCTTCGTCTCCGGCTACCGCGGCGACCTCGAGATCGACGACGTCGACACCGCGCTCATCGAGCTGCTGCAGCGCGACGGGCGGATGCGCTACCGGACGCTCGCGGAGGCGGTGCGCCTGTCGCCGTCCGCGGTGACGACCCGCGTGCAGCGGCTCGTCACGGCGGGCGTCATCACGATCAGCGCCGTCGAGGCGCGCGGCCTCACGCACCGGCAGCTGTCGATGGGCGTCGGCCTCCACCTCACGGGCGAGGACGACGCGGTGCTCGACGCGCTGCGCTCATGGCGCGGCGTCGACTTCGCGGCGCGCACCATCGGCCGCTTCGACGCCGTCGCGACGCTCGTCGAGCCGTCGGCCGGCGCGCTCTTCGCGAGCCTCGACCGCCTCCGCGGGCTGCCGGGCGTCGCACGCCTCGAGGCCTGGCTGCATCTCGCGGTCGTGAAGGAGGACTACGCGCGCACGCTTCGCCCGGCGATGGGCTGAGCGCACGGTCGGGACGCCCGCCCCGCACCCCCAGCCGGTCGAGGAGGCCCCGAGCGCAGCGAGGAGCCGTCACGAGACCCGCGCCATCGCCAGGACGCCGAGCACCGACCGCCTCGCGGGCGCGACGGGTCTCGTGACGCGAAGGCGCTGCGCGCCTGCGCTCCTCGACCAGCTGGATGGGCCCACCCCCAGCTGGTCGAGGACGCCCCGAGCGCAGCGAGGAGCCGTCACGAGACCCGCGCCATCGCCAGGACGCCGAGCACCGACCGCCTCACGGGCGCGACGGGTCTCGTGACGCGCGCGAAGTTGCCCCGCACGGCGTCGCCGCGGGAGGGTGGAGGCGTGCCCCGCACCCGCATCCTGGCCGTCGGCATCGCCGCCGTCGCAGCCCTCGCGCTCTCCGCGTGCCAGGGCGGTGCGGACCAGCCCGAGCCGACGGCGTCGCAGCCGTCCGCGGGGCCGTCGCTGCGCATGCTCGTCGGCGGCTCGGCCGCAGCGGCGGATGCGCTGCAGGAGCAGGTGGACGCGTGGAGCGAGGAGTCCGGGGCGAGCGTGCGCATCGTGCTCGCGACCGACCTCGACCAGCAGCTCGCGGAGTCGTTCGCGAACGCGAACCCGCCCGACGTCTTCGCCCTGCCGACCACGAGCCTCGAGCGCTACGACGGCTACCTCGAGCCGTACGGCCGCTTCGCAGCCGCCGACGACCTCGTGCCGTGGATCCTCGACGTCGTGGCCGACGGCGGCGCCCTGCAGTGCGTGCCGCGGTCGGCGGATGCGACGACCCTCGCGATCTCCGAGGAGGCGTGGGCGGCGGCGGGCCTGACGGATGCCGACGTGCCGACGACGTGGGAGCAGCTCGAGGCCGTCGCCGCGGCGCTGACGACGGACGACGTCGCCGGGCTCTCCATCGACCCCGACGCCGAGCACCTCGGCGTGCTGCTCGCGCAGGCGGGCGGCGCGCTCGTCGACGAGTCCGGCGTCGTCGCCGACTCCGATGCGAACGCCGCGGCGCTCGAGACCGTGGTGCGGATGCACGACGCCGGCGTGCTCGCGTGGCCGGACGCGCTCGGCGCATCCTCCGCCGCGACCGCCTTCGCGTCGGGCGACACCGCGATGGCGTACGTCGACCTCGCCGACCTGCTCGCGGCCGAGGCCCAGGCCCCCGCGCCCTCCGAGACGCCGGCGCCGTCGGACGACGAGGATGCGGGCGCGCCATCGGCGAGCGGCACGCCCGGGGCCACGGGCGACGCGAGCACGTCGCCGTCGCCCTCCGAGGAGGGCGACGCGGAGGACGCGACGCCAGACGCCGCGACCCTGCTCGACGGCGTGCGGCTCGTGCCCCTGCCTGCCGGCCCGGCGAGCGCCGCGCCGTTCGCGACGACGTCGTGCTGGGCGATGCCCGCCGACACGCGCACGGGCGACGCGGCGCGCGACCTCATCGCCTTCCTCACGCAGACGGATCCGCAGGTCGCGCTCGCCGACGCCACGGGTTCCGTGCCGGTGACGACGAGCGGTGGCGCGGCCTTCGCCGAGCAGCACCCCGAGCGCGCCCCGGTCGTCGCCGCGGTCGCCGACGGCGTCGACATGGCCGCGGCGCTCGGCCCTGCCGAAGCGACGGATGCGCTCGACGAGACGCTCGCGGAGCTCGCCGCCGCCGAGCCCGGCGACGTCGACGTCGCCGCCCTGCTCGCGGCGCTGCAGGAGCGGCTCGAGCAGCAGCTCGACTAGGCATCCGCCGGTCGGTCCAGCCCAGCTGCGCCGCGCAGGCGCCGAGCACGCCGCACGGCTCAGTCGAGCTGCACCGTGCCGCTCTCCCCACCCTTCGGCTCGCCCGTGACCTTCGACGTGACGAGGCTCACGAGGGTCGCGAGCCTGCCGGGGCTGTCCCAGAACTGCGCGCTCGAGGCGTTCACCTTCAGCAGCGTCGCCTTCGAGTCCTGCGGACCCTCGGGAAACCACGCGTCGACGGCCGGGTTCCACAGCTCCTCGAGCCGGGCGGGGTCGTCGACGATCGCGGCCGTGCCCGAGATCGACAGCCACGCCGAGTCGCCGCTGAACGCGACGCCGACCGCGGGATCGACGTCGACGTGCCGCACGAGCGGCGCGTCGCCGCCGACGATGAACCAGAGGTCGCCGTCGAACTCGCGCTCCTGCACCGTGAGCGGATGCGCCTGCAGCATTCCCTGCTCGTCGCGCGTCGTGAGCATCGCGAACCGGAAGCCCTCCAGCATCGCCTGCACCTGCTCGAGCTCGGTCCTCGCCATCGTCGGCTCCTCTCGTCGTGGAGCCTCCAGGCTGTCGTCGCCACCGATGCGGCGCACCCGGTTGCGGATCGCGCCGAAGCGTGCCCCGCTCAGCGGTCCGCGCCGCCGACGCAGCCCATCCGGTCGCAGATCGCGCCGAGGCGTGCGCAGCTCACCGGCCGTCGTCCTCGATGTCGCCGTCGAGCAGCCGTCGCTCGATGACGGCGATGATCGCCTGCAGCTGCTCCTCGTCGAACCGCGGCTGGCGCAGCCGCTGGTGCACCCAGAGTCCGTGCGCGGCGAGCCTCGCGACGAAGCGCCGCATGCTGGCGGGGTCGTCGAGGTCCGGCAGCGGCGCCCACGTCGCCTCGACGCCCGACCACAGCCGCTCGACGGGCTCCTGCTCGAGCAGTCGCAGCAGCTCGATCTCGCCCGGCGAGTCGTCGGCGTGCTGCCGCACGAACGCCCGCACGCGGTCGTCCAGGGTCGCGTCGCGCTCGGGGACGTCGAGGTGCGTCGCCACCCGTTCGGAGAACACCCGGGCGTAGTGCTCGTGCGCGGCCATCACGAGATCCTGCTTCGTCGGGAAGTGGTAGACGACGCCGCTGCGCGTGAAGCCCGAGCGCTCGCAGACCGATGCGAACGTCAGCGCGCCGAGCCCGCGCTCGTGCACGATCTCGGCCGCCATGCGCGCGATGAGCGCTCGCCCGTCCTCCATGGCCGATCGTCCCGTCCTCGTCCGCACGCCCGGTGACGTGCGATGACGGGCCAGTCTGACCGGTCGCTCCACCCAGCGCAAACGGCGGAGCCGGGGGTTGCACCTCGCGGTGCACCCCCGGCTCCGTCAGCGTCGTCCGACGCGCTCGATCAGCCCACTCGGCGGCGGATCACCAGCAGCGCGCCACCGGCCGCGAGCAGCAGGCCGAGCACCAGGAAGGCCACGGTGGCCATCTCGGTCGCGGTCTGCGGCAGGCTCGGCGCGGGCGCCGGGGCCGGCACCGCGACGGCCGTCGGCGTGCGCGTCGTGTTCGTCGTGGTGCTGACCTCGGTGCCGCCGGGCGTGCTCGCCGTGGCGGTCGCCGTGTTGACGACCTCCCCGGCGCGCACGTCCGCCGCCGTCACCGTGTAGGGCTGCGAGACGCAGTCCATGGAGGCGCCGGGCGCCAGCACGGTCTGGGGGCAGCTCACCGCGATGAGCGGGTCGGCCACCGCGACGTCCGTCAGCGACACGTTGCCGGTGTTGGTGACGGTCACCGTGAAGACGATCGTCTCGCCGGCGTCCGCGCGGCCGTTGCCGTTGCGGTCGTCGAGCGCAGCCGACTTCGTCGAGCCGATGCCCGGGGTCACGTCTCCCGGCGTCGTCGTGGCGTCGGTCGCGGACACGATGGGCTCGTCGGAGCCGTAGGGCGTGCCCGTGGCGGCCGCCACGTTCACGACCTGGCCGGCGTCGACGTCGGCCTGCCCGATGACGTAGTCCTCGTCGGCGACGCAGAGCGTGACCGCACCCGGCGCCAGCGTCGTCGCCTCGCAGGTGACCGTGATGCCGGCCTCGGCGAGCATCGGGTCGTCGACGCTCACGCCGTCGACCGTGAGGTTGCCCGTGTTCGTCACGACGAAGGAGTAGAGGATCGTCTCGCCGACGTCGATCGCGCCGTTGCCGTTGGCGTCGTCGTGCTCGGCCGACTTGTCGATCGTCAGCTCGGGCGTGGCCGCGACGGCGGCCACGGAGACCTCGTCGGGCTCGGACTCCACGGGCGCCTCGGTCGGGTCGATGCCCGTCGCGGTCGCCGTGTTGTCGACGGAGCCGGCCAGCAGGTCGTCCTCGGTCACGACGTACGCGTCGTCGGCCACGCAGTCGGTGTCCTCACCCGGGGCGAGCGACGTCGCCTCGCACGTGACGCCGATGCCGGCCGCCGCCAGGCGGTCGTCCGCGACCTGCACGTCACCGATCGTCACGTTGCCGGTGTTCGTCACGACGAAGGCGTACACGATCTCCTGGCCGAGCGTCGCCGGACCCTCGGTGTCGGCCGACTTCTCGATGGAGAGGGACGCGACGACGGGCTCGGTGTCCGCGATGACGGAGTCGGGCTCGGACGCGACCGGCGCGCCGGTCGCGTCGGTGCCCTCGGCGGAGGCCGTGTTCTCGACCTCGCCGGCGAGCAGATCCGCCTCGGTCACGACGTAGGCCGCGTCCGCGACGCAGTCCGTGTCCTCGCCCGGGGCGAGCGACGTCGCCTCGCACGTGACGCCGATGCCGGCCGCCGTCAGGCGGTCGTCGATCACCACGACGTCGTCGATCGTCACGTTGCCCGTGTTCGTCAAGACGAACGAGTAGGTGATCTCGTCGCCGAGGCTCACGACCTCGCCCGCGTCCGACGACTTCTCGATCGCCAGGGCCGCGACGACGGGTGCCGTCGGCACGATCGCGTCGGAGGGGTCCGACTCGACGGCGCTGCCCTCGGGGTCGGTGCCGGTCGCGGTGGCGACGTTGTCGACGCTGCCCGAGAGGAGGTCGCTCTCGGTCACGGTGTACGGCCCGTCGGCGACGCACTCGGTGGAGGTGACGGGAGCCAGCTCGGCCGCGTCGCACGTGACGGTGATGCCCGCCGCCGTCAGCATGTCGTCGTCGACCGCGATGGTCGAGACGGTGACGTTGCCGGCGTTCGAGACGACGAACGAGTACGTGATCTCATCGCCGAGGCCCACGGGGCCCTCGGTGTCCGCCGACTTCACGATCGTCAGCACGGCCGACGCCTCGACGGTCGGCACGGAGACCTCGTCGACGGGCGACTGGACGGGCTCGCCGTCCGGGTCGGTGCCATTCGCCGTCGCGGCGTTGTCGACGCTGCCCGAGACCAGGTCGTCCTCGGTCACGACGTACGCGGCGTCCGCGACGCAGTCGGTGTCCTCGCCCGGTGCGAGCGCGGTCACCTCGCACGACACGGTGATGTCGGCGTCGGCGAGCAGCGCATCGTCGACGACGAGATTCGTGATCGTGACGTTGCCCGAGTTCGTCACGACGAACGAGTACGTGATCTCGTCGCCTGCCGACACCGGTCCCTCGGTGTCCGCGGACTTCACGATCGTGAGCGCCGGCGCGGGCGCGGAGGGCGCGGTCGTGCTCGACTCGTTCGACGTGACCGGGTCGCCGCCGAGCGCGACGCCGTCGGCGGTCGCCGTGTTGTCGATCTCGCCTGCGTCGACGTCGGTCTGCGTCACGGTGTAGTCCACCGAGCACGTGACCGAGGCGCCGACCGCGAGGCTGGGGGCGCCGCCGGGGCACGTGATGGCACCGAGTCCGCCGGAGCCCGAGAACTCCTCGTCGACGATCGCGACGTCGTCGATCTGGATGTTGCCCGTGTTCGTCACGAGGAACGAGTAGGTGATGACCTGACCCACCTCGATGGCGTCGGTGCCGGCGTTCGACGACTTCACGAGCGTCAGCGCAGGCGCCTGCTCCTCGACGATCAGCGTGGCGACGCCAGGGGGGTTGAGACCAGTGCTCGTGACGTCGTCCGGGCCGTTCACGAACGTGCCCGCGGCGTCCGTCGTGACGTCGACGGTGACGGTGCAGGAGACCTGGCCGGCGTTCAGGTCGCCGGTGACCGAGATCTCCGTGTCGCCCGGCACCGCGTCGACCACGCCAGCGGGGCACGTGGTCGAGGCGGAGCCCGCGATGGTCATGCCCGCGGGCAGCACGTCGGTGAACGACCAGCCGGACTTGGCGGCGAGCTCGCTCGTGTTCGTGACGGTGAAGGTGAGGGTCGTGGTCTCGCCGCGGACGATCGACGCGTCGCCGAACGACTTGTCGAGCTGCGGGGTCACGTCGAGCACGCGGATGTTGTCGAACGCGTGGTCGTTGCCGCTGCCCGAGCCGTTGGCGTTGCGCATGACGATGCCGAAGCTCGCACCGTCGAGCAGGAAGGAGCCGTTCGACGTGTACGTGCCGACGCGGACGGCGGTCTGCGGGCTCACGCCGAGGGCCGGCATCGTGAGCGTCTGCCCCGACGCGCACGGGTTGATGGTGCCGCCGACCGGCGTAGCGACGGCTGCCTCGTCGAGCACGGAGAAGTTGAGCTGCGGGGCCCCCGCGACCGGCGGGCAGTTCATCGCGGCCACGTCGACGCTGAAGGTCAGGAATCGACCGCTCGCGGCCGGGAGCGTGATGTTGGAAGCCGTGGCGAACTCGACCAGGTTCGCGCCGGGATTGTTCGACGTGTACGCCGCGACGGCGAAGTTCGTGTTCGGGGGGTTGTAGCCGTTGTAGACGCCGAGAGCGCGAGCCAGCTGCTGCACGCCGTTCCACGGCTGCTGGCCACCGCAGTCGGTCACCTGCGGACCGGCGTTCACCGCCTGACCGGCGGACACGATCCAGCCGTTGCAGCGCTCGAGCCACGTCGGCGCCGCCGTGTACGTCTGGCCGGTGTCGCCGGTGTACCCGGTGAGTCGCTGGATGGGACTCTGGCCCGGCGTGTTGTCGAAGTCCTCGAAGAACACCACCGTCGGATCCTGGGCGACGCCGGGCGTGCCGGGCACGGCCTGCGCAGCGGGCACGGACGCCGGCGTGGGGCCGACGACGGAGGCGAAGCCGGACAGCGCGAGCGCGCCGACCGCGACGATCGCGGTGGCCTTCCTGCGCCAACCGATGGACGGGCGGGACGGTCGAGGCATGGGGGTCCGATCGCTCGAGGCCTGCACCCGCGATGATCGACGCGGGACCGCACAACACCTGCACGGATGTACAGCACACTGCAGAACCTATGGACAACCTGTCAATGAAGAACCTTCAGTCTCGTCGCAGCGTTACCGAATCGTGACCGGTGTCGGTCGAATCCTCGACGTCGCTGTCGCGTCGTTCGCCTCGGCGCAAGGGCCTGCGGACGATCAGCCGTCACGGGCATCGTGGACGCCATGGCCGACCTGCACGTGACGCTCCCCTCCGGCACCGAGCTCGCGCTGTCGAACGCGGGCACCCCGTTCGCCAAGCACCTCGTGATCCTCTGCAACCCGCGCGAGGTCGCGGGGCTCGTGGATCCCGACCCGGCCGTCACGGCGAGGCACCCCGTCCACCTGCTCGTCGCGGATCCCGTGGTGCAGGATGGCGAGGTCGCCGTCGCGCCACGCGAGCACGCTGCGGCGATCGCCGAGTACGTGCGACAGGCACGGCAGACCGGTGCGCGGACCGGGGCGGAGGACTTCCGTCGCATCGGCATCGTGGGCTGGGGCAGCGGTGCGCTGCTGGCTGCGACGCTCATGGTCGAGCACGCCGACCTCTTCCTCCGGGTCGCGCTCGTCGCGCCGGACCTCGGCGAGGAGGCGACGCACGACGAGCCCCTGCCCGACGTCGGCGCCGGGCCCTCGACCGGCACGCTCGAAGATCGACTCGCACGCGGGCTCGAGACGCCCGAGGACACGGCGGAGCTCACGAGCGACGATGCCGACTCGATCGCCGACCGCTGGGCGTCGATCGCGCGCGACGAGTCCGTCGTGCTCGTGGTCGATCCCGAGCGGCTGCTCGCGGACTCGGGCACGACGAAGCTGGAGTGGGCGACCGACGCGCTCGCGGGATCGTGGGATCGGGTGCTGACGTTCGTGCAGCGCACGGGCGAGGACGACGACGAGGAGGAGGAGCGAGCATGAGCAAGGACCTGAGCAAGGGCGACCGCGTGAGCTGGGCGACGTCGCAGGGACGCACCCGGGGGAAGGTCGTCGAGCGCCGCGTCGAGGACTTCCAGCACGACGGCCAGCAGTTCACGGCGTCGGAGGACGAGCCGGCGTACATCGTCGAGTCCGAGAAGACCGGCGCGACGGCGGCGCACAAGGGCTCGGCGCTGCGGCGCCTGCAGGACTGAGCACTTCTGGGACGCGGCTCGCGCGTCCCAGGCGGCGACGGAGGGCGCGTCCCCGCGCACGCGGCGCCTCGCCGTGCCCAGCGCGCCTACGCGCGTCAGCCACCCGTACGACACGACATGACATGACAGCACGACACGGAGGGCACGACATGGATCTGGGCATCGAGGGCAAGGTGGCGCTCGTCACGGGCGGCGACTCGGGCATCGGCTGGCACACGGCCCGCATGCTGCTCGACGAGGGCGCGACGGTCGTGATCACCGACCAGGACGCCGATCGGCTGCGCGAGGCTGCGGATCGGCTCGAGGCCGACCCCGATCGGCTCTTCGCCTTCCCCGCCGACGTCACGAGCGTCGAGTCGCTCGCGGCGCTGCACGCCCGCGTGGCGGAGTCGGCCGGCGAGATCGACATCCTGGTGCAGTCGGCGGGCATCACGGGCGCGCAGGGGCTGTTCCACGAGATCGACGACGCCGGATGGGTCGACACGATCGAGGTCGACCTGCTCGGCCCCGTGCGCCTCATCCGCGAGTTCCTGCCCGACCTTCGCGCCGGCGGATGGGGTCGCATCGTGCTGCTGGCGTCAGAGGACGCCGTGCAGCCCTACGACGACGAGCTGCCCTACTGCGCGGCGAAGGCCGGCATCCTCGCCCTGTCGAAGGGCCTCTCGCGCAGCTACGCCGCAGAGGGGCTGCTGGTGAACGCCGTGTCGCCCGCCTTCATCCACACGCCGATGACGGACGCGATGATGGAGAAGCGCGCCGAGGAGCGCGGCACCGACCGCGACGAGGCGATCGCGTCGTTCCTCGAGGAGGAGCGCCCGCACATGGAGCTCGGTCGCCGTGGCGAGCCCGAGGAGGTCGCGGCCGTCGTCGCCTTCCTCTGCTCGGATCTCGCGTCCTTCGTGAACGGCGCGAACTACCGGGTCGACGCGGGATCGGTCGCGACGATCTGAGCCGTGCCGCTCCCGAGCGCGTGTCAAGCGCGACGGATGAAGTGTCCTCACCGCTTATGCTGCTGACAGGCATCCGCGATGGTCGGCCGGCGACGGATCGGGATGCGAGCGGAGGCACCGTGGACGCGCGCACGACCGACGGAGAGCCGGAGCGCCCCCTCGTCGCCGTGTTCGCGGCGACCGCCGCGCCACTGCCTCGCGTCGTGGGCATCATGGCGCTCACCTACGCCACCGCAGACGTGCTCGTGACGCGCTCGGCGGCGGCGCTCGACGCCGCGCAGCCGGACGTGCTCGTCGTCGTCGATCACGCGGAGGCCACCGACGCGGTCGTCGAGCGCTGCCGGTCGCGCGGCGTGCCGATCGTGCGCGTCGTGCCGTCCCGTGCCGCGGTCGCGCTCGAGCCGGGCGTCGTGCCGCTCGACGGCGACGCCCGCCTCACGGCCGTCGCCGCGAAGCTGGATGCGGCCATCCGCGCCCCGGGGCCCCGCATCCGGCTGAGCGATCGCGAGCGCGCCGCCGTGTACGCCGTCGTCGACGGTCGCAGCCGTGCGCAGATCGCTCGTGACCTCGAGGTCGAGCCCGAGTCGGTGACGATCCTGCTGCGCGGCGCACGCGCCGCCGTGCGAGCCCAGGGGCATCCGACCGGTCGCGACGAGCTCGCGGCGCTCGCGCGCCGCGGCGTCTTCCGGCGGGAGCCCCAGTCGACGTAGCCGCGCCGTCGTCGTCGCCTCAGTCGGACTCGGCGAGCACGATCGTGCGCAGATGCGACGCGAAGCCGCTCGGCGCCCGTCCCTCGTGCCTGCTCGACGTGCGCACGGAGGCGCGCGTCGTCGCGACGACGCTGCGACCCGCCCCGCGGAGCGCCGCGACGAGCGACACGTCCTCGTGGGCTGCGAGCGGCGGGAAGCCGCCGACGGCGCGATAGGCGTCGAGCCGCACCCCGAGGTTCGCGCCGTGGATGCGGTCGCCCACCTGCGAGCACGCATGCCACCTCGCGAGCGCGGGGGCGCTCGCGTCGCCGGGCGGCAGGTGCACGAGGCCGAGGACGGCATCGGCGCCGCGGTCGGCGAGGCCGAGATGCACCAGCAGCCAGTCGGCCGGCACCACGCTGTCGGCGTCGGTCGACGCGATCCACACCGCATGCGGGTCGATGCCGTGACCGTCGTCGCCCGCGGCGTCGACGCCGACGCGGCGGGCGACGCCGACCCGCGCCGCGCGCGTCTCGACGACCTCGACGCCGGGCGTCGCGCGGGCGAGGGTCGCGGTCGCATCCCGGCACGCGTCGGCCACCACGATGCACCGGGTGCGCACGCCCAGCGCCTCGACGGCGGTGCGCGCCGCCGCGATGCCGTCGAGGCACCGCTCGATGCGCAGCGCCTCGTCGCGCGCCGGCACGACGATGCGCACCTCCCGGATCCTCATCGGTCCGCCCGCGGCATGGCCGAGCGGGGCGCGCGCAGCTCGATCCGCACGTCGCCGTCGGCGTACGAGGCGGCTCGGGGCGGGATGGGCGCGCGATCGAAGGCGGCGTGCACGGCGTCGGCGTCGAGGGGCCAGCCGCGCACGGCATGTCGCCAGTGGCACAGCAGCACCGCGCCGACGGGCGCGAGCGTCGCCGCGACGCGATCGACGAGCGCCTCGAGCGCCGACGGTGCGAGGAAGTAGCCGACCTCCGAGACCACCACGAGGTCGAACGTCCCGTCGGGCCAGGTCTCGGGCACGGGTCCGTGCAGCAGTCGCACGGGCAGCCCGGCCGTCCGCTCGCCGGCGCGAGCGAGCGCCGCCCCCGACGCGTCGATCGCCACGACCTCGTCGGCGCGCTCGGCGAGGGCTGCCGTCATGACGCCCGTCGAGCAGCCGACCTCGAGCACGCGGCCGAGTCGCTCGGTCGGCAGGGTCGCGAGCACGAGGGCACGCTTGCGCCGCTCGTACCAGCGGGCGTCGGCGCCCCACGGCTCCGCCTGCTGCGCGTGCAGCCGGTCGAGCCGGTCGTCGACGATCCCGCCTGCGACGACGTAGCGCTCGTGCTCGCCGCGGAACCGTGCGAGCACGTGCTCGCCGAGCAGCACCTCGTCGCCCGGCTGCTGCGACAGCGGATGCACCTGGCTCGCATGCGCCTCGATCGCGTGGGCCTTCGCCGCCTGCTCGGCATCGTCGAGCGCGAGGTGCACGAGTCGGACATCGCCGAGCGCCGCGGGCTCGGCGGCGTGCAGCAGCCAGATCGGGTACTCGAGCAGCCGCGCGTCCGTGCGCTGCGCCGCGATCGCGGCGGCGCGGCCCGCAGCCTCGTGATCGGGATGCCCGTCGCCGCGGTACGGGGCCACGAGCACCGCGTCGCGGCCGTCCCCGACGACCTCGACGATCGCCGCGACGACGTCGTCCTCCACGTCGGCGACGCCCCCGTCGGGCAGCCCGAGGTGCACGAGCCGGTCGCCGCCGACGCCCAGCGCGGCGGCCGCCACGACGGCCTCGCGTCGTCGCCGCTGCGCCATCGCCTCCCGCGAGTGCGTCGGCGACGCGGGATGCGAACCCTCGCCGTCGGTGAGCAGCAGCACGGTCGCCGGCACGCCGGCCTCGGCGCACCGCGCGAGGAGCCCGCCTGCGCCCAGCGACTCGTCATCGGGGTGCGCGGCGACCACGACGACGCGCGTCGCGTCGCGCACGTCGATCGGCGTGCCGACGACGCCCTGCCACCGCTCGGGCCCGGTGCCCGCGTCCGCGTGGTGGAAGGGCATCAGGCATCCCTGTCGAGCACGGCGCGACCCAGCGCGGCGTCGTCGCGCTCCGCGTGGTGCTGACGCACGTACACGCGGAGGTCGTCGACGCGCTGCGCGTGCTCGACGTCGAGCGCGAGCGGCGCCGGCCCCATGGCGTGGTCGGCGCAGCGTACGACGTCGTCGACGATGGCCGCGATCGTGCCGCGCAAGCGCAGCGCGACGACGGCGGGATCCTCGGCCGCGTCGTGCGCGTCGGCGATCGCCGCCGCGCGGCCGAGCAGCGCGCCCCCGGCCGCGAGCTGCCGATCCACGCGTCCGAGCATCGCGAGCGCGAGCTGGTCGGGCTCGCGGCGGCGGCTCTGGGCGAGCATCGTGCGCGCGATGCCGGCGGCGCCGCCGAGCCATATGGCCGCGACGCCGATGCCGCCCCACGCGAACCCGGGTCGCTCGAGGTACCAGCCGGGTGCGCCGACGGCGGTGCCAGGCACGCGTTCGAGCCGGATGGGCACGCTCGGCACGTCGTGGAGGCCGCGGGACGCCCATGCGTCCGCCCGGTCCACGGTCACGCCGCCGTGGTCGAGGGGGATGGCGAAGAGCGCGCGCTCGTGGCCGACGCGTGCGGTGACGAGCGCGCGATCCAGTCGACCCGCGAGCGAGCACCACGGCTTGGATCCCGTGAGCGCCCACTGCGGTCCGGAGCGCACGGCGGCGAGCCGATGCCCGGCGCCCTCGGCGGCGTACACGCCCCAGCGCGCGCCGGCCGGCGCATCCACGCCCGCCTGCCGGAGGATCGCGAGCGCGTCGAGGTGCGGCTCGATCGTTCGCGCGACGCCGAGGTCGATCGCGGCGATCGACGCGAGGGATGCCCACAGGGTGGCGGTGTCGCCGTCACCGGGATGCGGGAGGGCGTCGGCGACGCCTGCGGCGATCCGCAGCGCTCCGGCGATCCGGTCGTCGTCGGCGGCGGCCGAACGGGCGAGCGCCGCGACCTGCGCGACGGTCGCGGCGTCCGCGCCGGGCAGCGCGGCGAGCGGCTCCTCGTCCGTCGGCACGGTGGCGATGCTCGTGCCGGAGGTCATGGTCGGACGCTAGCCACGAGCGCAGGGCGATCGTCCCCCCTTGCGGAGCGGGGCCGACGGGTGCGACGCGCCAGATGTCCACGTGTCGCGCACGCTCGCACCATCCGCCCGCCATCCGCAAGGCCCCGCGCCGCACCCACCGAGGTACCTAGCGTCGGAGGCATGGCTGACCAGTACACGTTCGCGGACCCCACGACCCTCTACGCCGACATCGAGACCTCGGCGATCTCGCAGGACGGCCCCGGGCTCGACGCGAACATGCGCGACAGGGGGGACCTCGGCGAGGAGACCTATCGCGGCACCGGTCGCCTCGAGGGTCGCAAGGCGCTCGTGACCGGCGGCGACTCCGGCATCGGCGCCGCCACCGCCATCGCGTTCGCACGCGAGGGCGCCGACGTCGCCATCGCCTACCTGCCCGAGGAGGAGGAGGATGCGCAGCGCATCGTCGGCCTCATCGAGGCGGCGGGCCGGACGGCCATCGCGCTGCCGGGCGACATCACCGACCGCGAGACGAGCCGCCGCGCCGTCGAGGCCACCGTCGAGGCCCTGGGCGGCATCGACATCCTCGTCGCGAACGCGGGCAGGCAGCAGTACGTGGACGACATCGAGGACCTCACCGACGAGTCGTTCGACCTCACCTTCAAGACCAACGTCTACCCGCTGCTCTGGATGGTGAAGGACGCCGTGCCGCACATGCCGCCCGGCTCGACGATCATCGCGACGTCGTCGATCCAGGCGTACTCGCCGTCGGAGCACCTCGTCGACTACGCCTCGACGAAGGCGACGCAGAACGCGATGTGCAAGGCGCTCGCGCAGCAGCTCGCGCCCAAGGGCATCCGCGTGAACGTCGTCGCGCCCGGTCCGATCTGGACGCCGCTCCAGACGGCGGGCGGCCAGCCCACCGACGCGCTGCCGGAGTTCGGCCAGCAGACCCCGCTCGGTCGCCCGGGCCAGCCTGCGGAGCTCGCGCCCGCCTACGTCTTCCTCGCCTCGCCCGAGTCGAGCTACGTCGTCGGCGAGACCCTCAACGTCAACGGCGGGATGCCCACGCCGTGACCTTCGCGTGGCAGGTGGGCTCCGGCCCGCGCTGGCAGGGCGGCGAGCCCGTCGACGCCCCGGTGGACGGCCGGGACGCCGACGGCTACGCCGACCTGCGCACCTACGCGACGATCGGCGACGGGCGCACGATCGCGCTCGTGTCGCGCGGCGGCAGCATCGACTGGCTGCCGCTGCCCGCCGTCGACTCGCCACCGCCGTTCGCGGCGCTGCTCGACGCACCCGCCGGCGGTGCGATCCGCCTCGCCCCCGTCGAGGAGCACACGTCCAGCCGACGGTACGTCGAGGGCGGGAACGTGCTCGAGACGACGTTCACGACGGCGAGCGGGGTCGTGACGGTGACGGACTCGCTGAACACGGGGCAGGCAGGACGGCTGCCGTGGTGCGAGCTCGCCCGGCGCATCGACGGGGTGTCCGGGCAGGTGCGGATGCGCGGCGAGATCGCGCCGGGCACGCTGCTCGGCGCTGCATCCCCATGGGCGAGCGACACCGTGCACGGCACCGTGCTGCGCGTCGACGGTCTCACGCTCGCGCCGCGCACGCTGCACGACGCGGGCGTCGACGTCGAGGAGCGCCGGGTCGTCGCATGGTTCGAGACGACGCCGGGCTCGCGCCACCTGCTGGGCCTCGTGGCGACCGACGAGGAGCCTCTGCCGCTGCCGTCGCCCGAGGCGATGGATGCGGGGGTGGACCGCACGATCGACACCTGGCGGCGCTGGAGCCGGTCGTGCCGCTACGACGGGCCGTGGAGCACGGTTGTCGCTCGCAGCGCGCTCGTGCTCAAGCAGCTCATCCACGCTCCCTCCGGCGGCATCGCCGCGGCCGCGACGACGTCGCTGCCCGAGTCGCGCACCGAGCCGAAGGGATGGGACTACCGGTTCTCGTGGGTGCGCGACACCGCGTACTCGCTGACCGTGCTCCTGCAGCTCGGGGTGCTCGAGGAGGTGCACGCCGCGATGTCGCACATGCTGCGCATCCTGCGCGCCCAGCCCGACGCGACCTCGGTGCTGCACGCGCTCGACGGCAGCGATCCCGGCGCCGAGGTGACCTCGCACGACGTGCCCGGATGGCGCGGTGCGCAGCCGGTCGTGACGGGCAACCGTGCCACCGATCAGCTTCAGCTGGGCGTCTACGGCGACCTGTTCAGCATCGTGCAGCTGTACGTCGACGCCGGCAACGTGCTCGACGCACCCACCGGGCGGCTCATGACCCGGATCGCCGACCTCGCCGCCGACCGCTGGCGGTCCAAGGACGCCGGCATGTGGGAGCTCACCGACGAGCAGCACTACACGACGTCGAAGCTCGGGTGCTGGCAGGCGCTGCGGCACGCCGCGCACCTTGCCGACGTCGGGCAGATCCCGGGCGACGCCGACCGCTGGCGCTACGAGGCCGACGCGATCCGCGCCTGGGTCGACGAGCACTGCTGGTCCGAGTCGCTCGGCGCCTACGAGTGGTACCCGGGCGCGGGGCGGCTCGACGCGTCGATCCTCCTGCACGCGATCAGCGGCTTCGACCGCGGCGACCGCATGCGCTCGACGCTCGACGCGATCGAGCGCGAGCTGACGTTCGACGGGCACGTCGTGCGCTGGAGCGGCGCCGAGCACGAGGAGGAGGCGTTCGTCGCATGCTCGTTCTGGATGGTCGCAGCCCGCGCCTGGTGCGGGCAGGTCGACCTCGCGCGCGAGCGCATGGAGCATCTCGTCGCGACGGTGCCGAACGACGTCGGCATCATGGCGGAGATGATCGAGCCGGCGACGGGCGCCTTCGCCGGCAACCTGCCGCAGGCGCTCAGCCACCTCGCGCTCGTGAACGCGGCCCTCACCATCCAGACCGTCGAGCGCGACGGGCTGCCGGACGAGGCCTGATGGCTTCGCTGCGCACGAGGCTCGCCTCGACGTCCGCGAGCGCCGCACGGCAGGGCGTCGCGACGCTCGTCGCCCCCGACCGCCTGCTGCTCGCGGCGAAGGGCGCCCTCGCGGCCGTGCTCGCATGGCTCACGGCGCGGGCGCTGCCGGGGTTCCTCGACGAGTACGCGTACTACGCGCCGTTCGGCGCCGTCGTCGCGATGATGCCGTCGGTCGTCGACTCCGTGCGCACGGGCCTGCACACGCTGCTGGGCCTCGGCATCGGAGGCGGGATCGCGATCGCCGCCTACCTCGTGGGGATGCCGGTCCTCGTCACCGTGCCGCTCGTCGTCGTCGTCGCGATCCTCGTCGCCGGCCTGCTGCCTCCTGGCCCCGGCCGCGACTACGTGCCCGTCGCGGCCATCTTCGTGCTCATGTCGAGCGGCGGCGATCCGGAGATGTTCGGCACCGCGTACGTCGCGCTCACGGGCATGGGCCTCGTGATCGGCACCGTCGTGCACCTGGCGATCCTGCCGCCGCTGCGGACGCTGCCGGTGGACCGGCGGCTCGAGGCGCTGCGCGCGTCGGCTGCAGCGCTGCTCGACGACCTGGCGAGCCAGCTGGACGACGCGGAGCAGCCCGTCGTCTCCCTCGAGGATCGCGGCGCGGAGCTGCAGCGCGCGGTCGACGACGCCCAGGCGGCCCTCACGGATGCGCAGCGCACGCGCCGTGCGAACGTGCGCGCGATGCGCGGCCGGTACACGCTCTCGACGAGCACCGTGCGCCTCGGCGAGCTGCGCGCGGCGGTGCGCGAGCTCGTCGCCCTCGCATCCGTCGTCTCCGACGAGCGGACGACGCTCGCCGTGCCCGACGACATGCCGCACGCGCTCCGGGCGCAGGTCGCCGACGTGCTGCGCAGGCTCGGGCGCGCGGTGGAGCAGCGGGACGGCGACCACGACCTGCGCGAGGCGTGCGACGCGGCGTCCGAGGCGCTGCGGGCGTGGGATGCGCCGTCGACGGCGGCTGCCGCCGCGGCGGGCGCCCTCGGCCACCACATCGTCGCGCTCGAGCAGCGGGTGCGCGGACGCCCGCCTCAGGACGGCTGAGGCGGGCGTCCGGCAGCGCCGCGTCTCGCGACGGTCGAGGCGGGCGGACGGCATCCGTCGATCACGGCACCGAGCGACCGCCCGTCACGCGGTGCCGCTCGATCAGCGCGTGCGCGGACGCCCCGAGCCGGTCGAGGCGAGCCGCATGTCCGTCCGTCACGGCACCGAGCGACCGCCCGTGACGCCGATGACGGCCGCCGAGGTGTACGACGCCTCGTCGGAGGCGAGGTACACGTAGGCGCCCGCGAGCTCGGAGGGCTGGCCGGCGCGGCCGAAGGGCGTGTCCTGCCCGAACTGCTGCACCTTCTCGTCCGGGAAGCCGGTCGCGGGGATGAGCGGCGTCCAGATGGGACCGGGTGCGACGGCGTTGACGCGGATGCCGCGCGGGCCGAGCTCCGCGGCCATCGCCTCGACGAAGGCCCGCTGCGCGGACTTCGTCATCGCGTAGTCGACGAGGCCGGGCGAGGGATCGGCCGACTGCACCGACGACGTGACGATGATGGAGCCGCCCTCGGGCAGATGCGTCACCGCCTCGCGCGCGAGCACGAGCAGCGCGTAGAGGTTGGTCTTGAAGACGCGGTCGATGCCGTCCCACGTGATGTCCTCGATGCCGTCGCGCTGCCGCTGATGCGCAGCGTTCGACACGAGCACGTCGAGCCCGCCGAGCTCGGCGACCGCGCGCCGCACGGCCTCGACGCATCCCTCCTCGTATCGCAGGTCGAGTGCGAGCGCCACGCCGCGGCGACCGGCCGCCTCGACGGCGGCGAGCGTGTCGGCGGCGTCGTCGGCCTCCTCCGGCAGGTGCACGATCGCGACGTCGGCGCCCTCGCGCGCGTAGGCGATGGCGACGGCGCGGCCGATGCCGGAGTCGCCGCCCGTGATGAGCGCGCGCCGCCCCTCGAGCCTGCCGCGGCCGACCCAGCTCGTCTCGCCGTGGTCGGGCACGGGCTCCATGGCCTCCGTGAGTCCCGGCTGCTCGGGCTGCTGCTGGGCGGGGAACTCGGTCGGATGCTGGTCGGTCACGATGGATCGCCTCCTGTCGGGTCGGAGGTCCCACCCGACCAGCGTGCGCGCCGTGGCACGACCCCCTTGCGAGACGAGGTGTCGACACGGCACGCGTCGTGCGGTGCCGCTGCGACACCCTTCGAGGCTCGCTGCGCTCGCACCTCAGGGAGCGGTGGGGAGCCATCACGGACATGGAAGGTCGCACCGTGGCGACACCCTTCGAGGCTCGCTGCGCTCGCACCTCAGGGAGCGGTAGGGAGCCATCACGGACGTGGAAGGTCGCACCGTGGCGACACCCCTTCGAGGCTCGCTGCGCTCGCACCTCAGGGAGCGGTGGGGAGCCATCACGGACATGGAAGGTCGCACCGTGGCGACACCCCTCGGGGCCCGCTGCGCTCGCACCTCAGGGAGCGGTGGGGAGCCATCAGGGACGTGGAAGGTCGCATCGTGGCGGCACCCTTCGAGGCTCGCTGCGCTCGCACCTCAGGGAGCGGTGGGGAGGACCACCGGCGCAGTGCCAGGACCGCCCCGAGGGCGACGGGAGCCCCAGCACCGCCCCCTCAGGGCGAGCGCAGCCCCAGCACAGCCCCCTCAGGGCGAGCGCAGCCCCAGGACCGCTCCTTGAGGTGCGAGCGCAGCGAGCCTCGAAAGGGGCTCGCCCGCGAGGACCGTCAGGCGACGTCGTCGATGCCGAAGAGCGCCTCGAGCGCGTCGAGGTAGTCGGCGTGACGACCGTCGGCGGCGAGCTGGCGGGCCCGCACGCTCGGCTGGTGCAGCAGCACACCGGCGAAGTGGCGCAGCGCCTGCTCCGCGGCGAGCTGCTCGGCCTGGGTGCCGCGGCGACGCACCCGCACGAGCTCGGCCTCGAGCGCCTCGGAGACGTGCTGGCGCAGTGCCGCCACCGCCGGCCCGAGCCGCTGCTCCTCGCCGACGCGCTGGTAGGTGCGGGCGGCCTTCTGCACGAGCGCGCGAGCGTCGTCCGTCGCGGTGAGGTGCTCGAGCGGCGCGTGGATGCGGATGGTCTCGAGGTCGAGCAGCTCGACGCCGTGCACCGTCGACACGTCGGGTGCGACGTTGCGCGGCAGCCCCATGTCGATGACGAGCTGGCTCGATCGGCCGTGCTCGACGGGGCACGAGGCGCCGGTCACCTGGAGGGCGACGGGGCAGACGGCGGGCTCGACGCGGGCGGGTGCATCGCTCGGTCCGTGGAAGGGTCCGGCGCCGACGGCCGCGAGGTGGGGGTGGCCGCTTGGCTGCCCTGCGTAGGCGTGCGTGGCGGCCAGCGCGCGGCGCCCCGCCGAGATCATCGCGGCGTCGATGACGTGCTCGCTCGAGGTCGTGCACGTCACGACGACGTCGGCGCTCGCGAGCGCGATCGGCGCATCCCTGCCGTCGACGGCGCCGATGCCGTGGCTGCGCGCGAAGCGCTCGCCGCGACCGGACGGGCTCCAGACCTCGACCTGGCGCACGCCGCGGTCGCGCAGCGCCGCGAGCGACGCGGCGGCGAACCGGCCGGTGCCGACGAGCAGCACGCGCGCCTGCGACCAGTCGTGGATGCGATCGCTCGCGAGGTCGAGCGCGAGGCGCACGATCGAACGGCCCTGCTCGCCGAGCCCCGTGCGGCGCTTCACGCCGCGCTGCGTCTCGATGGATCGCTGGAACAGGCGCTCGAGGTCGCTCGTCGTGGTGCCCGCGTCCTGCGCGCCCGCGAGCGCGCGACGCACCTGGCCGGCGATCTCGCCCTCGCCGACGACGACGGACTCGAGGCCGGCTGCGACGGCGAAGAGGTGCTCGGCGGCGTGGGCGTCGTAGAGCGCCTCGACGTGCTCGACCTCGCCGGGAGCGCCCGCGCGGGTCAGCGCCCGGTCGAGCGCGGCGCGCGCCGCGGCATCCGCCTGCTCGGCCGACACGTCGAGGTAGGCCTCGAACCGGTTGCAGGTCGACACGACGACGGCGCCGTCGACGCCGTCCGAGGAGGCGAGGAGGGTAGGCAGCATCGTCGCGTCGGCAGCGGCGAGGCGCTCGAGGACGTCGAAGTCGGCGTTCCGGTGGCTCGCCGTGAGGCAGATGAGCACGATCCCATGGTACTCCCCGGTCGGGGCCCGGTTCGCCGTGCGCGGAGCGCTGCCGCACGACGATCGTCTCGACCCGGGTCGTGCGCTCGGTCGACGCCGACACGACGAGACCCCCGACCGCAAGGAGTCGGGGGCCTCGTGCGAGTGCGCGGCTAGCGCTTGTCGCCGAAGACGTCCTTGGCGGCGTCCTTGACGTGCTCGCCCGCCTGCTTGGCGTTGGCGGAGGCCTGGTCGGCCTGGCCCTCGCGCTCGAGGCGCTCGTTGTCGGTGG
The DNA here is from genome assembly GCF_005484985.1 of Agrococcus sp. SGAir0287. Classification (NCBI taxonomy): domain Bacteria; kingdom Bacillati; phylum Actinomycetota; class Actinomycetes; order Micrococcales; family Microbacteriaceae; genus Agrococcus; species Agrococcus sp. SGAir0287. Next base: position 115,719 of record NZ_CP027942.1, on the reverse strand, counting down.
CGTCGCCGAAGGCCTCCTTGGCCTTGCCCTTCAGCTCCTCGGCCTGGTTCGAGATCTTGTCTCCGAGTCCCATGTGCCCCTCCTTCTCCTCGTGCGAACGAGGATCGCTCGCGCTGGTGAATCCAGCCTGCGCCGCGCTGAAGGCTCGCGCGCGGCCTTGCGTTCGAGCCGCGACGGTGCAAGCCAGGACGCGGGCGCCCGCGCACGATGCAGTCGGAGGACGAGGTCCTACGACGATCGAACGATCTCGTCCGACGCACCTCGCGACCGCTCAGACGCCTGGGACGTCGCCCGAGGTGGAAGCGACGCTTCCGTCCCCCCTGCGCGCGCATGCGGGCGGTCCGCTCGGGCGTCGTGTCGCGATGGCGCCATCCGGCGGCATTACCGCCCCGAATGCGCATTGGCAAGCGTGCCGAGATCCACAGCGACGAATCTCACGATTCCTCGTGACGAATCACGATCACGTGACGTCTCCATCACGAAGGACTTCTCCACCGAGACAGAAGGGAGCCATCATGGCCACCAACCCCACCCCCAACACGGTCGCCGCATCGGGCGTCACGGGCACCACGACGGTCGTCGACCCGGTCGTCGCGAAGATCGCCGGCATCGCCGCGCGCGAGGTCCCCGGCGTGCACGACCTCGGTGGCGGCGCCGCCCGCCTCGTCGGCACGGTGCGCGACGCCATCGGCCAGCGCGACCAGGGCCAGGGCATCAAGGTCGAGGTCGGCGAGAAGCAGGTCGCGGCCGACGTGACCATCGTCGTCGAGTACCCCGAGCAGCTGCAGGTCGTCGCGGACGGCGTGCGTCACGCCGTCGCCCGTGCCATCACGGAGCTCGTGGGCATGGAGGTCGCGGAGATCAACGTCACGGTGACCGATGTGCACATCCCGGGTGCCGAGGATGACGAGGTCGAGGAGTCGCGCGTCGCATGAACGGCTACACGATCGGCGCACTCGCCGGACTGATCCTGGCCTTCTTCGGCCTCATGTTCGGGATCGGCGGCTTCTTCCTCGCACTGCTCCTCGGAGCGATCGGCGCGGTCATCGGCGGCGTCGCCACCGGGCGACTCGACCTCCGTGCCGCCGTCGACGCAGCCCAGGGGCGGAGCCGAGGGTGACCATCCCCGGTCGCGTCTCGATCGAGCCGCGGGCGATCCGATCCATCGTCGAGGCCGCGACGGCCGAGACGTTCCGCACCCCCGCCAAGGGCGTGCGGGCGAAGGTCCACGACGACCACGGTCGTCTGGAGCTCGAGATCGCGACGCCCTACGGCGGCGCCGAGCCCCTGCTCGGCGCCGCCGCCCGCGGCCGCGACGCCGTCTCAGCTCGCGCGAGCGAGCTGACCGGCGCCCGCTTCGACCGAGTGCGACTGCGCATCACGTCCCTGACCGACATCGACGACCGAAGGAGGGTCGAATGAGCTGGATGCGACGCTACGAGCGCCGCGAGCTGCACCGCTCGCGCTCGCTCTCGTCCTCCCTCGCCCTGATCGTCACGGCTGCCGTGCTCGTGTGCGGCGCCCTCGTGGCGATCCTGGGCCCGCTCGGCATGCTGCCCACCGGCATCACGACCGAGGGCGTGCAGGCATTCCTCGTGTCGTCCGGGGCCGCGAGCATCGCCACCGGTGCGGGCGTCATGGTCATCGGCCTCGTCTGGCTGATCCTGGGCCTGTCGCACGGCCGCCGCAGCCGCCGCGCCCTCGAGCGCGACGGGGTCGTGGTGATCGTCGACGACTCGACGCTCGCCAGCGCCATCTCCGGCACGGCCGCCCGCGCGGCTCGGGTCGGCTCGGGCGCCGCGAGCACCGTGCTGGGACGCCGCAAGGCATCCACCACCCTGCGTCCCGACGCCGGCTTCGACGCCGACGTGGATGCAGCCCAGGCGGCGGCCGCGCAGACGGTCGACGCCCTCCGCCCCCGCAGGAGCCTGCGGGCCGACGTGAAGGCAGGTGCGGCATGACCACCACCAACCGCGGCTGGAACCGCATCGTGCTCGTGCTGCTCGGCATCGTCTGGCTCGCAGGCGGCGCGGTCCTCGTGGCCCGGCAGATCTGGGCCGACCAGACCGTCGCCGCCTGGGAGGCGGCCCCGCAGGCCGTCGCCGACGGCTGGGACGCGCTCGCTGCCCAGTTCGGCCTCTCGGTCGGCTCCCTCGACCCCGCCGCCCTCTGGGGCGTCGTGCTCATCGCCGCCGCCGCCATCGTGCTCGTGTGGGCGATCGTCCACGCGGCGACGCGCGGCAAGGGCCGCACGAGCGACGCCGTCGACCAGGACGACGTCGTCGTCGAGGCCGGTGCCGTCGAGGACATGTACCGCCGCGCCCTCGGCACCCACCCCGACGTGCTGGGGGTCAAGGTGACCGCCTGGCGGCACCGCGGCGCGAACGCGTGGCGCGCGAGCGTCGACGTGCGCGACCACGCCCGCCTCGACGAGGTCGCGGACCGTGCGACGCAGGCGGCCCACGAGACGCGCGAGCGCATCGGCATCGACGCGCCCGTCGTCGTCCACCTCGCCAGCAGCATCCGCGCATCCGTCTCGAAGACGGCACGAGCCGTCTAGCCCGACGGCGCGCGGTGAAGACCACCCCACCGACGCCGGCACCCGCCGGCGCCGACCACCACATCGCAGAAGGAGGAGTCATGGGACTCGGAGACAAGATCTCGAACAAGGCCGAGGAGCTCGGCGGCAAGGCCAAGGAGGCCATCGGCAACGCGACCGACAACGAGCGCCTCGCGGCGGAGGGTCAGAAGGAGCAGGCCGCCGCCAAGGCCAAGCAGGCCGGCGAGCACGTCAAGGACGCCGCGAAGGACGTCTTCGGCGACAAGAAGTAGCACCGACCTCGCGGTCGGCAGGGACGGCCGCGGCACGACGCCAGCGTGGCGCCGGGCCGCGGCCGTTCGCATCCCCGCACCACCCCCAGCGCTCGCACGCCGTGCATCGACAGACGAGGAGATCACCGTCATGACCAGGACGACCAGCACCCGACGCCGCCGCGTCCCGATCCGGCTCATCGCCGCCGCCGTCGGCGCCGTGCTCGTCGCCGGCAACGCCCTGCTGGTGCTCGGGCCCGTCATGGGCCTCGTCGGCGCCGCAGCCTCGGTCGGCCCCGTCTTCCAGGTGCCGGTCGGCGCGATCGGCGTCTCGATCGCGGTCGGCTTCCTCGTCGCCATCGCGTGCGTCGTGCTCGCGGGCATCGCGCGTCGCCCGGCGCTCTCGTGGGCGCTCGTCGTCGCGGCGTGGATCTCGTCGCTCGTCGGGTCGGTCTGGCCCATCGTCGTGACCGCGAACGCCGCGGTCGACCGGGTCGGCGACGTCGTCCCGTACATCGTCCAGCTCATCGGCCAGCTCGGCTGATCGCAGCGATCCCAGGAGGAGAGGCAGGATCACCATGCGCACGAAGGCGCTCTTCATCGCAGGCGTGGCCGTCGCCGGCTACGTGCTCGGCACCCGCGCCACCCGACCGGTCCAGCAGCCGCGCGAGTCGCTGCGGCATCAGCTCGAGCGGCTGTGGACCGATCCGAAGGCCCGCAAGCGTCGCGCCAAGCGCGTCGCGCAGCTGCAGCGGGATGCGAAGCGGACCGCGAAGCGGCTCGCGAAGCAGGCTCGCTCGACCGCGAAGGAGGTCCGACGCTGAGCATGGATGAGGCGGCGCCGCGAGGCGTCGCAGCCCGGCCCGATCCGGGGCCGCTACCGTTCGACGAGAGGAGGTGACGATGCGACTCGAGGATGCGACCGACGCGCTGCTCGCACAGCGTTCGGCCGACGGCGACGACCGCGCCTTCGCGGTGCTCGTGCGTCGACACGCACCGTTCCTGCGCGGCTTCGCGGCCCGCTACCTGGGCTCGACGCTCGAGGCCGACGACGTGGTGCAGGAGGCGCTCGTGACCGCCTGGCGCCGGATCGGCGAGCTGCGCGACCCGTCGCAGGTGCGCTCGTGGTTGACGACCGCCGTCGCACGGCGCGCGACGGACGTCATCCGCACGCGCGCCAGGCGCCGGACCGAGGGCATCGCCGAGGACCAGGACTTCGAGGACCGTCGCGACGGTCCCGATCGGACGGTCGAGCAGCGGGAGGCGACGCGAGCACTCGGCCGCGCCGTCGACGCTCTGCCGCAGGACCAGCGCGACGCGTGGATCCTGCGCGAGATCGCCGGGCTGTCGTACGAGGAGATCGCCGAGCGCGTGGGGTCGACACCCGCGACCGTGCGCGGGAGGCTGACGCGAGCACGACGCACCGTGCTCGCGACGATAGAGGAGTGGAGGTGAGCATGCACGAGGAGCCCGACGCGAGGGACGCCGCTCGCGCAGCACCCGAAGGACCGAAGGTCGCCTCGCCGTCGCCGGAGCACCCGGTCGGCACCGAGGCGCCCGACATGGCGCTCGCACCCGAGGGTGCCGCGACCGACGAGGCGACGACGACCGCGCAGGCCGCCGACGCATCGACCCCCGAGGCCGAGGGGCCCGCCGAGATCGATGCCGACACGGTTTCCGGCGAGGACGCGGCTGCCGACGCGGACGAGATCGCCGAGGAGGAGACGATCGGCGCGACCGGCTGGACGCTCGACCAGCTCTCGGCGTACCACGACCGCGGCCGCACGCCGCGCGTCGCGCGCGTCGAGGACGACGCGGAGGCCAGCGCGCTGCTCGACTCGATGGACCGGCTGGGGCGCCTGGCGCGCTCGATGTCCGAGGAGGACGAGCGCGCTGCGGGCGACGCCGACGAGCAGTGGCTCGAGGGTCTGCTGGGCGTGATCCGCTCGGAGGTGCGCGCTGGACGCGACCTGCCGATCGAGGACCCCGACGAGCGCACGTCGACGACGATCACCGAGGGCGCGCTGCGCGAGATCGCACGCACCGCGGGGGATGCCGTCGACGGCGCGCTCGTGGGACGCGTGCAGCTGACCGAGCAGCCGGAGGCGCTCGACGTGCGCCTCACGATCGGGGTGCGCTACGGCGCGAACGTGCGCACCGTCGCCGACGCCGTGCGCGTCGGCGTGCACGAGGCGCTCGTCACGCACGCGCCCATGACGGTCGGCGCGATCGACGTCGTCGTCGACGACGTGCTGCTGGGAGGGGGTGGACGATGACCGATCCGACCGACGTCGCGAGGCTCGTCGACGCATCCCTGCTGCACGTGCGCGGCGTCGCGCACCGCTACGTGGCCGCACCAGCGGTCGCGCAGATCGCCGAGGCCGGCCGACGGCAGGTGCTCGCGCACGTCACGCCGATGCCGAAGGCGGTGCGCGTCGCGATCGGCGTGCACCAGTCGGAGGACGTGCGCGCCGTGACGCGCGCCGCCGCTGCCGCGGTGCGCGAGGCGCTGCCGGAGGACTGGGCCGAGGCTCGGCTCACGGTGCAGGTGCGCCGCATCGAGCGCGACTGATCCGCTGCGGCGGGCCACCCGACGAGGGAGGTCCGCCGCGGCGATCGCCGCATCCCTCGGTGGGCGCCCCATCCCTCGGCGATCGTCACCCACTGCCGCGCGCACGGCCGGGTGGGAGGATGGACGCACGATGACGACGCTGCCGCAGGACCATCCGCTCCACTCGACGACCGCCGAGTCGCGGCTCGTCCGCGCATACCGCGGCGACCGACCCGAGGTGACGCCCGTGTGGTTCATGCGGCAGGCGGGCCGCTCGCTGCCCGAGTACCGCGAGCTGCGCACCGGCACCGACATGCTCGACTCGTGCCTCGACCCGGCGCTGTCGAGCGAGATCACGCTGCAGCCCGTGCGCCGCCACGGCGTCGACGCCGCGATCTTCTTCTCGGACATCATGGTGCCGCTGCTGCTCGCCGGCGTCGACGTGCGGATCGAGCCCGGCGTCGGCCCAGTCATCGGCACGCCGGTCGCGACGCCCGAGGCGGTCGACCGCCTCGTCGCCACCGACCCCGCCGTGCTCGACGCGGCGCTCGAGCCCATCCGCGAGGGCGTGCGCCGCACCGTCGCGGGCCTCGCCGGCATCGGCGACGGCACGACGCCGCTCATCGGGTTCGCCGGCGCCCCCTTCACGCTCGCCGCGTACCTCGTGGCCGGTCGCCCGTCGAAGGACCACCTCGCCGCCCGCACGCTCATGCGCGCGCACCCCGTCGCGTGGGCGCGCCTCACCGACTGGTGCGCCGACGTCACGGGGCGCTTCGTGCGCGCGCAGGTGGATGCGGGCGCATCCGCCGCGCAGCTCTTCGACTCGTGGGCCGGCTCGCTGCCGCTCGACGCGTACGTGCAGCACGTCGCCCCGGCGTCCTCGCGCGCCCTCGACCACGTGCGCGGCCTCACGGCGTCCGACGGTCGCGCGCTGCCGCTCGTGCACTTCGGCGTCGGCGCCATGGAGCTCTACGGCGCCATGCAGCTGGGCGTGGACGCGATGGGCGTCGACTGGCGCACGCCCCTCGACGTCGCGCACGCGCGCATGGGCGGCGACGTCACGGTGCAGGGCAACCTCGACCCCGCGCTGCTCGGAGCACCGTGGGAGACGATCGCCGCCGCCGCCGACGAGGTGCTGCGCCAGGGCGCCTCCGCGCGGGCGCACGTCTTCAACCTCGGCCACGGCGTGCCGCCCGAGACCGACCCCACGGTGCTCACCCGCATCGTCGAGCACGTGCACGCCGCATGACCGACGACGTCGCGGGCGACGCCGTCGAGGTGGAGCAGGCCCAGCCCGCCGATCAGCCGCAGCACGAGGTGGTCGTCATCGGCGCCGGCGTCGCGGGGCTCGTGGCGGCCCACGACCTGTCGCGCCGCGGCTACGACGTCGTCGTGCTCGAGGCGCGCGACCGCGTCGGCGGCATCGTCGCGCGGCACGACCTCGCCGGGCTCGCGCTCGACGCGGGTGCCGAGTCGTTCGCGATGCGCGGCGGCGCCGTCGCCGAGCTCGCCGAGCAGCTCGGCCTCGGCGACGACCTCGTCGATCCCGAGCCCGGCGGCGCATGGCTGCGGCTGCAGGGTCGCTCGGTGCCGCTGCCGCGGCGCACCATGCTCGGCATCCCCTCCGTGCCGCTCGCCGAGGACGTCATCGCCGTGCTCGGCTGGCGCGGGGCGCTGCGCGCATACCTCGACCGCCTCATGCCCGTGCTCAAGGTCGGCAAGGACGAGCGGCTCGGTCCGCTCGTCGAGCGCCGGATGGGCAAGGCCGTGCTCGAGCGTCTCGTCGCACCCATCTCGGGCGGGGTCTACTCGTCGAACGCGCGCGACCTCGACGTCGCCGTCGTAGCGCCGGGCCTCAACGAGGCGATGACGCGGGCCGGCTCGCTCTCCGGCGGCGTCGCGCTGCGCATCGGCGACGGCGCCCGTCCCGGCAGCGCCGTGCGCGGCATCCGCGGCGGCATGCACCGTCTGCCGGAGGCGCTGCGCGGCGAGGTCGAGCGACGCGCCACGATCGTCACCGGCGTCGCGGTCGACCGCGTCGAGCGCACGGCGACCGGGTGGGCGGCGCAGGCTGGCGAGCGGCGGTGGACGGCGTCGGCCCTCGTCGTCGCGACTCCGGGCGAGCCGGCGGCGCTGCTGCTGGCCGGCGCCGGCATCGCGGTGGAGGCGGCGCCCGCCACGACCGTCGAGCTCGTCACGCTCGTGCTGCCCGCGCTCGAGGGCGCGCCCGAGGGATCGGGAGCGCTCGTCGCCGAGGACGCCGGGATCGCCGCGAAGGCGCTGACGCACGCGACGGCGAAGTGGGCATGGCTCGCCGAGCAGGCGGACGGCCGATCCGTGCTGCGCGTCTCCTACGGCCGGGCCGGCGAGGCCCCCGCGACCGCCGCGCTGTCGGACGACGAGGCGATCGCGCTCGCGCGGCGCGACGCGTCCGCGATCCTCGGCGTCGACGTCCCCGAGCCCATCGCAGCGGATCGCGTGCGCTGGGAGCAGGCCCAGCCGTCGTCGAGCGTCGGCGCTCGCGCGATGCAGCAGCGCGTGCGCGCCGCGATCGAGGACGACCCGACGCTCGAGGTCGTCGGCGCGTGGATCGCCGGCACGGGGCTCGCCCAGGTCGTGCCCGACGCTCGCGCCGCGGCGCTGCGCATCCGGCGCGAGCGGTTCGCGTCGCAGGAGCCGGACGGCGAGGAAGCGGACGGCGAGGAGGCGGACCCCGAGGCGTGAGCCGACGCGCTCAGCGCGCCTCGCGCTCCATCGCCTCGGCGATGCGGTCCAGGAAGCCGACGATGAGGATGCGCGAGCGCACCGACAGCTCGTCGACGATCTCCTGCACGCGATCCTCGAGCGCATCGCCGGCGAGCGCGGCCTCGGTGGGCACGACGATCTTGCGGCGCCGGTCGGTGGCGTGCGGACGCGTCTCGATCAGCCCCGCCTTGACGAGTCGGTCGACGAGCGAGGTGACGGCCGAGGTCGTCAGCTCGAGATGCGCGGCGATCTCGGTGGGCGTGACCGGATCCTCGTCGGCGCGCTCGACGATGAGCCGCAGCGCGACGCCGTCCGACTCCCCGAGCCCCTGGTGCGCCTGCCGTCGCCGCATCATCTGCGACTCGACGGCGCGCAGCCTCGCGAGCGCCTGCACCACGTCCGTCTCGGGCCGCACGGTCTCGTCGAGGACCGTGGGCACCTCGCGCACGGACGTCATGCGACCGCTCCCTGCGCAGTCGTGCCACGACCGAACCACGTCCCCCGATGGCGTTCACGATCGGCCGCGGGCGTCGCCGCGGCGGATGCGAGGGGTCCGATCGATGGCATGATGACTAGACAGTCTAGCAACATGTCCTGCGATCTGCGTGGATGATTGTCGACGCACCTCGTGCTGCATAGCCTGCGACGAGCGGCCGACGAACCCGTCGACGCCGCGACGAGGATCGGAGGGCCCGTGCCGCACACGAGCACGCATGCCGCGAGGCCCGCGACCACCGGCGCCACCGCCACCGTCGAGCCCGCCGCCTACTGGTATCCCGAGGGGCACCAGGCCTCGGCCGTCGACGTGCTGCAGCTGCTGCGCCGCTACCGCGCCGCGGAGACCGAGATGCGCGCGCGCACCCGCTCGTCGATGCAGATGAACGAGACGGACATGGTCGCCCTGCGGCACCTGCTGCGCGCGCAGCAGCGCGGCGAGGTCGTGCGCCAGCGCGACCTGTCGCACATGCTCGACATCTCCTCCGCCTCCGTGACCGCGCTCGTCGACCGCCTCGAGCGCTCCGGCCACGTCGCCAGGCAGCCGCATCCCACCGACCGCCGCGCCACCGTCGTCGTCGCGACCGCCGAGTCCGACCGCGAGGTGCGGGAGACGATGGCCGAGCTGCATCGCCGCATGATCGCCGTCGTCGACGGCATGAGCGGCGAGCAGCTCGGCGCCGTCGCGCACTTCCTCTCCGGCATGGTCGACGCCGTGCAGCACGCGAGCGTCGAGCGAGCACCCGCGAGCGCGGCGGCCTGAGCGCGACGGACCGAGCGCGCAAGCGGCTCGCCGCGATGTGACCTCGGGCCGTGCGACGCGAGAGGATGGATGGGTGAGCGACGACAAGATGGCACCCGTCGTGCCCATCGGCACGGCACCCGTCGAGATCATCCGGCACCCCAGCGGACGCGACCTCGAGGAGCCGCAGGGCTTCGCGACCTGGATCGTCCTGCGGCGCACGGCATCCACGGGCACCGCTGGCAAGGAGTCGATCGTCGACGCCGCCGCCGACCTCGGCGAGGTCGTGCTGCGCGGCGTCTACGACCTGACGGGATTCCGCGGCGACGCCGACCTCATGCTGTGGCTGCACGGCCCGGACGCCGGCGAGATCCAGCACGCCGTGCGGCGACTGCGGCGCACCGCCGAGCTCGCGGGCACGGAGCAGACGTGGGCCGCGATGGGCGTGCACCGCGACGCGGAGTTCAACAAGCGCCACGTGCCCGGATTCCTGCGCGGCGTCGACCCGCGCGCCTGGGTCACCGTGTACCCGTTCAACCGCTCGTACGAGTGGTACCTGCTGCCCGCCGAGGATCGCGCGCGCATGCTCGCAGAGCACGGACGCCGCGGCGCCGCGTACACGGGTGTCATCGCGAACACCGTGAGCGCGTTCGCGCTGGGCGACTGGGAGTGGATCCTGCCGCTCGAGTCCGACGACCTCGTCGAGCTCGTCGACATGATGCGCGACCTGCGCGCCGTCGAGGCGCGCATGCACGTGCGCGACGAGATCCCGTTCTACACGGGCCGCAGGATCGAGACGACCGACGTGATGGAGGTGCTGGCATGAGCTGCTGCGGTGGAGGATGCTGCGGAGGCGGCGAGGCGACGCAGGACGTCGCCGTGGACGGCGCGATGCAGGAGCAGGCGATGCAGCAGCAGGCGCAGGCGACGGCCGCGTCGTCCCAGCGTCGCGAGCTGAAGCCCGCCGCGGCGACGACCGTGCACCTCGAGCCGGGCGCTCGCGTCGCGAGCGCGACGCCGGCGGCGCAGGCCGGCCCCGAGCACGTCGAGCAGCCGACGGCGTACGACGCCGTGCTGCTGTCCGGCTTCGGCGGCCCCGAGGGGCAGGACGACGTCATCCCGTTCCTGCGCAACGTGACGCGCGGTCGGGGCATCCCCGACGAGCGGCTCGAGGAGGTCAGCCACCACTACCGCCACTTCGGCGGCGTGAGCCCCATCAACGACCAGAACCGCGCGCTGCTGCAGGCGCTGCGCGAGGCGTTCGACGCCGCGGGCCTCGACCTGCCGATCTATTGGGGCAACCGCAACTGGGCGCCGTACCTCGACGAGGCGCTGCAGCAGGCGGCGGCCGACGGCGTGCGCACGATGCTCGCGATCCCGACGAGCGCCTACTCGTCGTACTCGTCGTGCCGGCAGTACCGCGAGGACTGGGCGGATGCGCTCGAGGCCGCGGGGCTGCAGGAGACGCTGCAGATCGACAAGGTGCGGCAGTTCTTCAACCACCCGGGCTTCCTGGCGACGTTCGTCGACGGCGTGCGCGCCGCGGTCGCCGAGGCGCGCGAGGCGGGCCTCGCCGACGACGAGGTGGAGGTGCTCTTCGCGACGCACTCCATCCCCACCGCCGACGCCGAGCGCTCCGGCGCGCCCGACCTGCATGAGTGGGGACCCGGGGGCGGCTACGAGGGCCAGCACCTCGCCGCCGCCGAGTGGGTCATGGCCGAGGCGGCGCCCGACGTGCCGTGGCGCCTCGTCTACCAGTCGCGCTCGGGTCCGCCGTCGCAGCCCTGGCTCGAGCCGGACGTGAACGACGCGATCGAGGAGATCGGCGGCGCAGGCGGCCGCAAGGGCGTCGTCATCGTGCCGCTCGGATTCGTGAGCGACCACATGGAGGTCATGTGGGACCTCGACGAGGAGGCGATCGAGACGGCCGAGGAGCAGGGACTCTGGGTGCGGCGCACGCCGACGCCCGGCGTCGACCCGCAGTACGTCGGCGCGCTCGTCGACCTCGTGCAGGAGCGTCTCGAGGGGCGCCCCGTCGCCGACCGCGAGGCGGTGACGAGCATCCACGCCTGGTACGACGTATGCCGCCCGGGCTGCTGCGAGAACCCCCGCCTGGGCTTCAAGCCCGCCATCGCCGGTCTGCAGCCGTGAGCGCCGTGCGCGTCGGCACGCGCGGCTCGGCGCTCGCGCTCGCGCAGACGACGGCGCTCGCCGAGCGCTTCGCCGGCGAGGTCGAGATCGTGGGCATCACGACGCAGGGCGACGTCGACCGCGGTTCGCTCGCGCAGATCGGCGGCACGGGCGTGTTCACGTCCGCCCTGCGCGACGCGCTGCTGCGCGACGAGGTCGACGTCATCGTGCACTCGATGAAGGACCTGCCGACGGCACCGCACGAGGGCATCGCCCTCGCCGCCGTCGCACGGCGCGAGGATGCGCGCGACGCGCTGTGCGCGCGCGACGGGCTCGGCTTCGACGACCTGCCCGAGGGCGCGAAGGTGGGCACGGGCTCGCCACGGCGGGCCGCGCAGCTGCGCCGCGTGCGTCCCGACCTCGAGGTCGTCGACATCCGCGGCAACATCGAGACGCGCCTCGCGCGCGCGCAGGGTGCCGACGCCGACCTCGACGCCGTCGTGCTCGCGCTCGCAGGGCTCACGCGCCTGGGCATGCAGGACGCCGCGACCGAGGTGCTCGGCCTCGGCCGCTTCCCCACGGCGCCCGCGCAGGGTGCCCTCGCCGTCGAGGCGCGCGAGGGCGATGCCGCGGCGATGCGCGCCGTCGCGCGGACCGACCACGTCGTGACCCGTGCGTGCGTCGACGCCGAGCGACTCGTGCTCGCCGGGCTCGAGGCGGGATGCTCGGCGCCGATCGCCGCGACCGCGATCGTCGACGACGGCATGCTCTTCCTCTCCGCCACCGTCTACGCCCTCGACGGCTCGCGCCACCTCACCGCGAGCCACGCGTACACGCTCGACGGCCAGAGCTCGGCCGAGCTGTCGCAGGCGGCGATGGACGTCGCCGGCCGCGCCGTGCGCGAGCTCGTCGACGCGGGCGCGATGGAGCTGGACGCGTCGTGACCCGCGTCCTCATCCCGCGCGACGGATCCTGGGGCGAGCGCGTCTCGGAGCTCGTGGTCGACGCAGGGTTCGAGCCGCTCGTGCTGCCGCTCATCCGCGTCGCCCCGGCCGACGACCAGGATGCGCTCCGCGAGCGGCTCGACGAGCTGGGCGCCGGCCGCTACGACTGGCTCGTCGTGACGTCGCAGTCGACCGTCCGCTACCTGCCGCGCGTGCCCGCGGCGGTCTCCGTCGCCGCCGTCGGCAACGTGACGGCCGCAGCGCTGCGCGAGCGCGGCATCCCCGTCGCCTTCGTGCCGCGCACGCAGTCGGCGGCCGGCCTCGTCGACGAGTGGCCCATCCCGACCGGTCGCGTGCTGTGGCCGAGGTCGCTCGACGCGAAGCCGACCATCAAGGACGGCCTGACGGCGAAGGGCATGGAGGTCGTCGACGTCGTCGCGTACCGCACGGTGTCGGTGCTCGACGCGGAGGAGCACGAGCTCGACGACCTCGGCGTCCTCGCCGGCGACGACCAGGCGCTCACGGCGTTCGAGCCGCGAGAGACGCCGGTGGATGCGGTGCTCGTCACGAGCGGCTCGGTGGCCAAGCAGGTGCTGCGGCTCGGCCTGCCCGCGGGCACCACCATCGTCGCGATCGGCGAGCAGACGGCGGAGGACTGCCGTCGCGCGGGCCTGCACGTCTCGGCGATCGCCTCGCGGCCGACGCCCGAGGGCCTCGTCGAGGCGCTCGTGGCCGCGCGCCGCTAGCCCTTCCCGACGGCGACGCGCACGGGGTGAGCCTCAGCGGCTCGGCGAGGGCGCATCCCACGGCAGCGCCCGCTCATGCGCATCTCGCGCGTCGGACAGGCACTCCCTGCGCCGCGCGCTCGACCCCTCAGCGCCGGAGCACGTCGGGCACCTGCGCGCCGAGGCGCAGACCGTCGCGATCGATCCAGTAGCGGCGCTCGAGCCTGAGGCCCGCGATCGACTGCACCGAGCGCACGCCCGGAAGCGCGCCGAGGTCGTCGCGCACGAATGTCGCGAGCGCGGCCGGACCCTCGAAGACGCCGGCGAGGCTCACGGGCGCCGAGCCCGTGACCGTCGACAGCAGGCGCACGCTCGGGTGCGTCGCGAGGACGTCGAGCGCACCGCGGATGTCGCGCGGGCGCACGTCGATCGTGACGATGGCGTTGAGCGGGTAGCCCATGAGATCCGGCTGCGCCTCGACGCGCGGCGACACGGCGCCGGACTGCAGGAGCATGCGGATCGCGCGGGCGGCCGTCGAGGCCGAGACGCCGAGCGTCCGCCCGACCTCCGCGGCCGTGACGCGTCCGTTCGCGCCGAGCATCCGCATCGTCTCGAACTCGAGGTCGGAGAGCTGCCCCAGGTCGTGCAAGGGCTCCCCGGCTACGACCGACGCGTGCGCCTCGAGCGCCGTCGTGCGCGCCGCATCGAGCCTCCGGTAGCGCCACGACTGCCCGACCTTGGCCGGCTCGAGGATCATCCGGCTGTCGACCGCCCGGATCCCCGGGATGGAGGGGATCGTGACGGCGAGGAGCTCCTCGTGGTCGGAGCCGAGCAGCGGGAAGAGGTTCACGTAGAGGTCGGCGGCACCGGATGCGTGGAGCACGAACTGGACGTCTGGGATGCGCAGGAGCTCGGCGAGCACGGCCCTCGACTGCCCGGGCGCCGACGTGATCCACAGCTCGAACGGATTGCTCGAGGTGATGAGCTCCCACGCGAACCGCCCGACGACCTGCAGCAGGCGCTCGTCCTGCATCCGGGCGAGCCGGCGCGACGCCGTGCTCGTGGGGATGCCGAGGATCTCCGCGAGCGCCGCGGTGGGGACGCGCGGCGCGATGTGCAGGGCCGCCACGATGTCGAGGTCGGCCTCGTCGAGGAGCGGCCGACCCGTGCGCGGGGAGGGGCGATGCACGGCTTCAATCTATCGATGGTGCGAGGGAGGATCGACCGTGACGGATTCACCCGTTACACGACTGCAACATGACGGATATGCCCGCTTCGCTTGATTCTGATTGCATCTCTTCCTACAGTGGCCTGCATCGGTGACGCAGGTGCCGCCGATCACGCCGAGAGGGAGCGCATGGACGACCAGCAGCCGTGGCAGTGGAGCGAGGACGTCTGGCGCGGCCACGTCGAGCAGGTTCGCGCCGGGCGCAGCCTCGTGCACGACGACCCCGCCCTGCGGTGGCCCACCGGCGCTCGCGTCGCCGTGCTGCTCTCGTTCGACTCCGACCACGAGACGCCGGCGCTCCGCGACGGCGAGACGTCGCCCGGTCGCATGGCGCAGGGCGAGTTCGGCGCGCGCTTCGCCGTGCCGCGCATCCTCGACCTGCTCGCCCGCCACGAGGCGCCGTCGTCGTTCTACATGCCCGCCGTCTGCGCGCTGCTGCGCCCCGACGAGGCGCCCGGCTACGTCGCCGCAGGCCACGAGGTCGCCGTGCACGGATGGATCCACGAGCGCAACACGGCGCTGAGCCACGCGCAGGAGCTCGACCTCGTCGGCCGCAGCCTCGATGTGCTCGAGCAGCAGACGGGGCGCCGACCCGTCGGCATCCGCACGCCGTCGTGGGACTTCTCAGGATCGACGATGGCCGTGATCCGCGAGCTGGGCTTCGCGTACGACTCCTCGCTCATGGCGGACGCCGAGCCCTACGAGCTCCTCGAGCGCGGCGAGCGCACCGGCGTGGTCGAGATCCCCGTCGAGTGGATCCGGGACGACGCCCCGTACCTGATGATGGACCGCTTCGGCGGGCTCCGCCCCCACATGCCGCCGCGCGACCTGCTGCAGATCTGGATCGACGAGTTCGACGGGGCCCGCGCCGACGGCGGCCTCTTCCAGCTCACGATGCATCCGCACATCATCGGCCACCGCTCGCGGCTGCGGATCCTCGACGACCTCCTCGCCCACATCCGCTCCCACGACGACGTCTGGATCGGCACGCACGCCGACCTGGCCGCTCACGTCCGCCCATTCCTCTGATCCCGCACCGCCTCGAGAGAGAGACGACCATGACCACCACAGCACCCGAGACCGTCCACAGGACGAAGCTCAGCAGGAAGGGCAGGAAGGCGATCGTCGCCGGCTCGATCGGCAACGCCGTCGAGTTCGTCGACTGGGCCGTCTACTCGACGTTCTCGTCGATCTTCGCCCACCACTTCTTCCCGGCGGGCAACGACATCGCCGCCCTGCTGTCGACGCTCGCGATCTTCGCCGTCGGCTTCATCATGCGTCCCATCGGCGCCGCGGTGATGGGCTCGTACGCCGATCGCTTCGGCCGCAAGAAGGGCCTGCTCTTCACCATCACGCTCATGGCGGTCGCGACGCTCGTCATCGGCCTCGCTCCCACCTACGAGCAGGTGGGCCTCGTCGCGCCGCTGCTGCTCGTGCTCGCCCGCCTCGCGCAGGGCTTCGCGGCCGGCGGCGAGTTCGGCTCGGCCTCCGCCTTCCTCGTCGAGTCGGCAGCGCCCGAACGCCGCGGCTTCGCAGGCTCGTGGCAGCAGGTGTCGGTCGCGGCGGGCGTGCTCATCGCCTCGGCGCTCGGCTTCACCATCACGACGGCGCTGCCGCCCGAGGCCGTCGACAGCTGGGGCTGGCGCGCCGCGTTCGTCTTCGCCGCATCGCTCGGCTTCGTCGGCCTGTGGCTGCGTCGCGGCATCGAGGAGACCGAGTCGTTCGCTACCGGCAAGCAGCGCATCGCCGCCGAGGCGCAGCCGAAGCAGCGCAACGCCTTCGTGCGCATGCTGCGCGAGCACCCGAAGTCCTCGCTGCGGGTCTTCGGCATCACGATCGCCGGCACGCTGCTCTACTACATGTGGGTCAACTTCATGCCCACGTACGCGGCCGTCACGACGGGCATCCCGCTGAACCAGGCGCTGCTCGCCAACGTCATCGCGATGATCATCTTCATCTGCCTGCTGCCGTTCGGGGGCCTGCTCTCCGACAGGATCGGTCGCAAGCCGACGATGGCGGCCTTCGCCGGCGGCTTCCTCATCTTCGCGTGGCCCGCGTTCCAGCTCATCGGCGGCGGCTTCTGGGCGCTGCTCGCGGTCGAGATCATCGGCATCGTGCTGCTCGTCGGCTACTCGGCCAACTGCGCCGTCATCATGGCCGAGCAGTTCCCGCCCGAGGTGCGCGCGACGGGCATCGGCCTGCCGTACGCGCTCGCCGTCGCGTGCTTCGGCGGCACCGCCCCGTACATCACGACCTGGATGAACACCGAGGGCTTCGGCGACTGGGTGTGGCTGTACGCCTCCATCGCCGCCGCGATCGGGCTCGTCGTCTACCTCACGATGCCCGAGACGAAGGGCAAGGAGCTCGACTGATGCGGCACGTGCTCGTGACCGGCGCCGGCTCGGGCATCGGCAGGGAGGTCGCCCTCGCGTTCGCGCGCGGGGGCGACGCCCTGACGATCGCCGACCTGCACGCCGACGCCCTGGCCGAGACGGCCGAGCTCGCCCTCGAGGCGGGTGCGGCGTCGTGCGCGACGACGACCGTCGACCTGCGCGGAGCCGACGCGCACGACACGCTCATGGAGGCGGCGTGGGCGACCGCGCCGGTCGACGTGCTCGTGTCGAGCGCCGGCGTGTACCCGGCGACGCCGTTCCTCGAGCTCGACGCCGCCACGTGGGACCTCGTGCTCGACGTCAACACCCGTGCGCCCGTGCTGCTCACCGTCGCGCTCGCTCGCCGCGCCATCGCGGCCGGCCGCGGCGCGAGCGTCGTGAGCATCTCGTCCGGCGCCGCCCTGCGCGCCCGGCCCGGCGCCGCCCCGTACTCGACGTCGAAGGCGGCGCTCGAGGCGGCCACGCGCGCATCCGCCCTCGAGCTCGGCAGGCACGGCATCCGCGTCAACGCCGTCGCGCCCGGCTTCGTCACGGTCGACTCGACCGTGAACCCCGTGACCGAGGAGTACGCGAACGCCGTCGGCGACACGCCCCTCGGCCGCCGCGGCACCCCCGCGGACATCGCCCGCGCCGTCGTCTGGATCGCAGGCGACGAGGCGGAGTGGATCACCGGGGAGGTGCTGCGCGTCGACGGCGGATCGTCGACCGGCGCCTGGCACCTCCCGCAGCACTGGACGGCCATCGGCCAGGAAGAGCAGGCATGACCTCGCAGTACACGATCGTCGGCGCAGGAGCGATCGGCGGCACCCTCGCCGTGCACCTGCACCACGCGGGCGCCGACGTGCACCTCGTCGACGCCGACCCGGATCACGTCGCCGCCATCCGCGAGCACGGCCTCCGCATCGAGCACCCGACGGGCGCGCTCACCGCGCGCCTGCCGATCTCGACGCCCGACGAGGCGCCCGCCGAGCTCGGCGCCGTGCTGCTCGCGGTGAAGGCGCAGGCCACCGACGGCGTCGCCGCGTGGATCGCGCCGCGCCTCGCCGTCGACGGCTGGGTCGCGTCGATGCAGAACGGCCTCAACGAGGCGACGATCGCGCG
Organism: Agrococcus sp. SGAir0287; assembly: GCF_005484985.1. Classification (NCBI taxonomy): domain Bacteria; kingdom Bacillati; phylum Actinomycetota; class Actinomycetes; order Micrococcales; family Microbacteriaceae; genus Agrococcus; species Agrococcus sp. SGAir0287. The sequence continues at coordinate 97,854 of NZ_CP027942.1, read as the reverse complement.
CCACGTCGGCGCCGACCGCACGGTGGCCGCGTTCGTCGACCTGTTCGCCGACGTCGTGGCGCCCGGCGTCGTGAAGGACGGCGGCATCGGCGACATCGCGCTCGGCGAGCACGCCGGCGGCACGAGCGACCGGGTGCGCACGCTCGCGCACGACCTGCGGCACTGGGGGGAGCCGATCGTCTCCGACAACGTGCCCGGCTTCCTCTGGTCGAAGCTCGGCTTCGGCGCGATGCTCGTCGCATCCGCGCTCGCCGACGACGACATGGGCGACCTCATCGACCGGCACCGCGTCGGCATGCATGCGCTCGTGCGCGAGGTGCTCACGGTGGCGACCGCCGAGGGCGTCGCCCTCGAGGGCTTCGACGCCTTCGCGCCGAACGACTACCTCGGCTCGCCCGAGGCCGCCGACGCCGCGACCGACGGACTCGTCGCGTGGCTCGGCAGGCAGACGAAGAAGCGCTCGGGCATCTGGCGGGACATCGCCGTGCGCGGCCGCCGCACGGAGGTGCCGACGCAGTACGGCCCCGTGCTCGAAGCCGCCCAACGCCACGGGATCGCCGTGCCGCTCACCCGGTGGCTCGTCGACGCGATCGTCGCGCTCGAGACGCACGAGATCGCGATGGACGAGGCGCACCTCGCCGACCTCGACCGGCTGGCGACCGCATGAGCGCGCTCGTGCAGGGGGCCGAGGCCGCGAGGGATGCGCTCGTCGCCGACGTGACGGCCTACGCCGAGCAGGAGACGCCATCCGACGACCGCGCCGCCCTCGCGGCCGGGCTCGCATGGGTGCGGTCGTACGTCGAGGGGCACCTCGGCGCACCCGCTGCCGAGCGCACCGTGGACGGTGGCGAGCAGGGCGACGTCGCCGTGCTCGACTGGGATGCCACGCACGGCGGCACCGGGTCGATCGCGATCCTCTGCCACTACGACACCGTCTGGCCGCTCGGCACCCTCGCCGACTGGCCCGTGACGATCGATGGCGACCGCCTGACGGGTCCGGGCGTCTTCGACATGAAGGCTGGGCTCGTGCAGGCGACGCACGCGATCGCGATCGCGCGCGCCCACTCGCTGCCGCTGCCCGCCATCCGCCTCGTGCTGAACGGCGACGAGGAGATCGGCTCGCCGGCATCCCGACCCGTGATCGAGGAGTCGGTGGCCGGTCGCGACGCCGTGCTCGTGTTCGAGGCGAGCGCCGAGGGTGCGCTGAAGACGGCCCGCAAGGGGGTCGGCATCTTCTCGGTCACGACGCGCGGCATCGAGGGGCACGCGGGGCTCGACCCCGAGCGCGGCGTCAGCGCCATCGACGAGATGGCGCGCGCGGTGCTCGCGCTGCACGGCTCCGCCGACCTCGCGGCAGGCACGAGCGTCAACGTCGGCACGCTCGTGGGCGGCTCGCGCTCGAACGTGACCGCAGGTCGCGCGCAGGCGCTCGTCGACGTGCGCGTCGCCGACGTGGCCGAGATGGATCGCATCGACGCCGCCCTCGCAGCCATGCGCCCGCATCGCGACGGTGCGAGCCTCGAGGTCGACGGCGGCTGGAACCGGCCGGTCATGCCGCGCAGCGCAGCGACCGCCGGGCTCTTCCGCATCGCGCAGGAGGTGTCCGCCGAGCAGGGGTGGCACGTCGAGGAGATCGCGGTCGGCGGCGCGAGCGACGGCAACTTCGCTGCGGCGCTCGGCCTGCCGGTGCTCGACGGCCTCGGCGCCGTCGGCGACGGCGCGCACGCGAGGCACGAGTGGATCTCGATCGACGGGATGGTGCAGCGCACGGCGCTCGCCGCAGGGATCCTGACCCGGCTCGGCGCCGGAACGGCACGATGACGTCCATCGTCGATCCCATCCGGCTGCGGGACCTCGAGGTGCGCAACCGGATCTGGATCGCACCCATGTGCCAGTACTCCGTGGACGCGTACGACGGTCGGCCCGCCGAGTGGCACCGCGTGCACTACGGCGCGCTCGCCGCGGGCGGCACGGGGCTGCTCGTCGTCGAGTCGACGGCGGTCGTGCCCGAGGGGCGCATCACGCGACAGGACACCGGGCTGTGGGACGACGACCACGTCGAGGCGTGGCGGCCGATCGTCGACTTCGCGCACGCCCAGGGCGCCGCGATCGGCGTGCAGCTGAACCACGCCGGTGCGAAGTCGAGCACGTACGCGGGCTTCGGCCGCGACGGGTCGGCCCGCGGCTCGGTGCCGGTGGATGCGGGTGGCTGGCAGACCGCGTCGGCCTCCGACGTGCAGATCCTCGGGCTCGCGCAGCCGCGCGCGGCGACGACGGCCGAGCTCGACGCCATCGCCCACGCGTTCGTCGCCGCGGCGCATCGCGCGACGGAGGCCGGGTTCGACGTCGTCGAGGTGCACGCGGCGCACGGCTACCTGCTGCATCAGCTGCTCTCGCCGCTCACGAACCGGCGCGACGACCGCTACGGCGGCGACCTCGCCGGTCGCGCGACCCTGCTGCTCGACGTCGTGCGACGCATCCGGGCGGAGCTGCCGAGCCTGCCGATCATCGTGCGCCTCTCGGCGACCGACTGGACCGAGGGCGGCGTGACGCCCGACGACGCCGCACGGGTCGCGAGGTGGTCGATCGAGGCGGGCGCGGACCTCGTGGATGCGTCGTCGGGCGGGCTCGTGCTCGCCGACATCCCGGTCGGCCCCGGCTACCAGGTGCATCTCGCCGAGCGCATCGCAGCCGAGGGAGTCGCGACGTCCGCCGTCGGCCTCGTGACCTCGGCCGCGCACGCCGACGAGATCGTCGCGTCGGGGATCGCGGCGGTGCGGATCGGCCGGGAGGCGCTGCGCGACCCGAGCACCCCCATCCGATGGGCGCGCGAGCTCGGCGGCGACGTCGACTGGGTGCCGCCGCAGCGCCTCCGGGCGTACTGACGACCTCTTCGAATCCGCACGTGAGCGGGTCGTCGCGCGCTCCTCGCACGCGATGCCGCGCTCACGCGCGGGTTCGACGAGGCGGTCTGGTCAGCCCGCCTCGGTCATGCGCTCGAGCGCGCGACGCGTCGCGTCCGACATCTCGGCGGGCACGCCCAGCCCGTCGAGATGCCGCACGACCGACGCCATCTCGTGCGCGCGGCGCGCGGCGTGCTTGGGGGTGCCGACCTCGAAGCGTCGGATCGTCGCCTCGCCGTCGCCCGCGAGCTGCCGTGCGATCTGCGCGCGGATCCACTCCTCGGCACCCGCGGCCCTGCCGGCCGCGACCGCCTCGAGCACGACCGAGGCGAGACCCTTCATGAGGATGCTGCGCAGCAGCTTGTGCGACGTGGCGGCACCCGCCTCGTCGTCGAGCAGCTCGACGCTCGCTCCGAGCTCCTCGAGCAGCGTGCGCGCCGACTCGGCGCCCGTGCCGCTGACGATGACGTCGGTCGCCGCGCCCTTGACCGGCACCGGCCCGAGGATCGCGACGTCCGCGAAGGCGACGTCGTGCTGCACGGCACGCGCCGCGACGGCGCGCATGATCGCGGGATCCGCCGTCGTGAAGTCGGCGTATGTCGCGCCCGCGCGCATCGCCTGCAGCGACTCGTCCGCGACCTGCTCGCTCAGCGATGCGGCCGTGAGCGCGACGACGAGGTCGGCCTCCGCGACGGCCTCGCCGGTCGACGCGGCACGCTCGACGCCGTCGGGCGTGGTCTGGGCGAACGGGTCGAAGCCCGTCACCGTGTGACCGGCCGCGACGGCGGCGCTCGCGTACAGGGCTCCGGCCTCGCCGAGGCCGAGGATGGCGATCCGCATGGATGCTCCTTCGTGTGGATGGGGTCGGGGTCGATCAGCCGTCGGAGGGCTGCTCGCCGCGGACGTTGAACAGCACGTAGCCGAGGATGGCGACGGCGACGGCGGCGAGGATGCTCGGGCTCTTCAGCCATGTCTCGGCGGCCACGACGAGCGCGGGCTGCACCGTGACGACGCCGACGAGCTGCAGGAGCACGAGCGCGATCGCGAGCAGGAGGAAGATGCCCATCGCCGCTGCGAACAGGCCCGTGACGATGCGGTCGAGGGTGGTGCGCATGGCGGAGCCTCCTAGGTGATCGGGACGGGGACGATGCCCAGCGCGATGAGCACGCCGAGGATGAAGAACGGCAGCACGTAGTACACGACGAGCGGGATGAAGGTCTGCTCGGGCTTCGCACCCGTGATGCCGCTCGCGACGAAGATCGCGCCCGACGCGGGCGGCGACGCTCCCTCGGTCGAGGCGAAGACGAGGATCGCGATGACGGCGAGCAGCGGGTCGATGCCGGCCGCGACGAGCGTCACGAGCGAGACCTGGCCGACGGCGCTGAGGGTCGCCGAGGACGACAGCGGGCCCGCCACGAGCACCACGAAGAAGCCGACGATGACGACGAGCAGCCACGCGGGGATGTCGAGCGGACCGAGCAGCCGGTCGACGTCGTCGGCGAGGCCGAGCGACGTGAGGACCTCGCTCGCGGCGATGGCGAAGAACAGCAGCGCACCGATCGCGTAGTACTTCGACGCAGCGCCGCCGAGGAACTCCCACCACTGACGCGGCGTGCGCGGCAGCTCGCGCCAGCCGACGATCGCGCTGATGAGGATGATGAGCACCGGGATCCACGTGATGAGCGAGACCGATCCCATCGCGTCGGCGAGCGGCGACGTCGCGAGGAGGTCTGCAAGCGGGCCGATCGTGATCGAGACGGGCACCACGGCGCCGAGGAAGATGAGCATCGTCGGCCAGTTGCGGCGCACGGCCTCGCGCACGGGCGTCTGCGCCTCGTCGTCGACGCGCTGGATGCCGTCCCGACGGACGAACCACGCGATGAGCACCATGCGGATGAGGAACTGGTAGACGCCGGCGACGAAGAGGGCGATGTACACCGAGCTCGTCGTGACGAGGCTCCCGGCGAAGCCGATCATGATGACCATCGAGGCACTGGGCGGGAGCGCGGCACCGAGACCGGCGTTGCCGGCGATGACGGTGGCGGCCCGCGCCTTGCTCCAGCCCGTCCGAGTCATCCACGGTCCTGTGATGACGCCGCTCGTCGCGGCGTTGCCGGTGTTCGACCCGCCGGCGACGGCGCCCATCGCGCCGGACGCGACGGTGTCGACGATCGCGGGTCCGCCGCGGAGTCGCCCGAGCGCCGCGGTGAGGATCTCGATGAGTCGCGTGATCGTGCCCGTGCGCTCCACGAGGTACGTCATGAAGATGAACGCGATCGCGGCGTACATGATCTCGTTGTCGCTCGCGGCGACGATCGCCTCGGCGGCGACCTGCGGCGCCTGGAGGCCGGCGAAGATCGTCGTCGCGACGAAGCCGATCACCATGGCCTCGGCCATGCTGCGCTTGATCACGACGTTCCAGACGACGATCACGACGAGGAAGACGAAGAGGGCGATGAGCGCTACCGGCATGCGCCCAGCCCCTCGGATCGCAGATGCACGTCGTCGTGGATCACTCGCAGCCCCTTCGCTGAAGATTTCGGTCGTCGGGTCGAAACCCGAGTTTCATGCAGTGCAATGGTCTTGCGCTGAATGAAGCCTCATCATGACACGGCGACGCCAGCCGCTGTCAAGCGGGCAGCCCGGCGAACGAACGAGCGAGCGGTCGGATCAGGCCGCGATGGCCGCCGCCGCGCGGCGCAGCTCGGGCGCCCACCGCTCGAGGCTCGCCGGCGAGTGCGACTCGTCGGGGCCGAGGGCCGAGAGCGCCCCGAGCACGCGACGCTCGGCGTCGAGCACGGGCACGCTGATCGTCACGACGCCTACGGCGCGCTCGCCGACCGAGACGTGGAATCCGCGCTCGCGCGCGGCATCGACGGATGCGCGAAGGTCGGCGCGCGACACTGCCGCGCCGTCGGCCGTCGTGAAGTCGTCCTGCACCTCGAGCAGCGCCTCCCGTTCCTCGTCGGGCAGGAAGGCGAGGATCGCGCGGCCGGCGCCGACGTGCAGCGGAAGGCGTCGACCGAGTGGCAGCTGGTAGCGCACCGGATCGACGCCGTCGACGCGCGCGACGAGGATCCGCTCCGCGGAGAGCCGCCGGTAGAGCGAGCTCGTCAGCCCCGTCGTGGTGCTGAGCTCCTGCAGGTGCGGGCGCGCGCGCAGCACGAGGGGGTCGGACTGCAGGTAGCGGTGCGCCGCACCCAGCGCGGCAGCGCCGAGCCGGAACTCCCCGGCCTCGTGCTCGACGAGCCCGCGTCGCTGCAGCACGCCCGCGAGCCGCAGCACGGTCGCGGCATGCAGGCCCGTGCCCTTCGCGAGGTCGACGAGGCGCAGCGGAGCCGTCGAGCGCTCGAGCACCTCGAGGATGTCGAGCGCCCGCTCGACGCTGCGCACGGTCGGCTGGGAGGCGTCGGATGCGTCGGGCATGTCCCCATCATCCCGGGCGCGACGCAGAAGCGCCGCGCCCGGCGCGCGCGCCGTCGTCAGCCGGCGACGATCGACCTGCGGATCGCACTCTCGTCGGCGTGCTTCGCCTCGGCGCGCTCGACCACGGCCAAGAGCTCGTCGCGCGGCACGACGACGACGCCGTCGCCGTCGGCGACGATCACGTCGCCCGGGGCGACGACGACGCCGCCGATCGCGACGGGCACGCCGATGCGATGCGGGCCGTGCTTGAAGGGGCCGGCGGGCGACGAGCCGCGCGCGAAGGTCGGGAAGCCGAGCTCCTCGAGGTCGTCGACGTCGCGCACGACGCCGTCGACGACGATGCCGGCGCAGCCGCGCACCCGCAGCCGCTCGGCGATCAGCTCGCCGATGAGCGCACGGTCGCCGCCGTGGCCGTTCACCACGAGGACGTCACCCTCGCCCACGGTCGCGAGCGCCTCGTGGATGCCCAGGTTGTCGCCTGCTGCCACCTCGACGGTGACGGCGGGCCCGACGAGATGCGCGCCGCGCCAGACGGGCTGCACTCCGGCGTCGACGACGCCGAGGCGCCCCATGGCGTCGCCGACGTTGGCCGCCGGCAGGGCTCGCAGTCGCTCGATGGATGCGCGGGCGTCGGACATGGTGCGGACCTCCTCGTCGCGTGCATGCTTCACATCACGAAAGCATGCTTCATGATGCGCAACAGCATAGCGAGTGCTTCGTATCGGCACGACTGCGCGAGTCGAGGCGGACCGCGCTGCGTCGTTGGGCATCCTGCGCGACGGGACGGCTCCCGCGACGCATCCTGCACGCTCGATCGCCGATAGACGACACGCGTGACCGACGGCGCCACCGGAGAGCACCTGTCCGACACGACGCGTGTTTCGGCGACGTAAAACTTTCAGTCATTCGTGAAACTTCTGAACCGATTGCTTGACGTGCGCGCGGCGACGGGCGTTCACTGACCTGCAACGGCTCTCGACGCCAGCACCCGTCGCGACGTCGTTCGCATCCCTCAGCACCAGGAGACCACCATGCAGCGCACCCGTCTCGCGCTCGTCGGGGCCATCGCGGCCTCGGCGATCGCCATCACCGCATGCTCGGGAGGTGGCGGCGGCACCGACGCCTCCTCCTCCGAGAACGCCATCAGCTACGGCACGACCGACCCGCAGCTGCTCGTACCCGGTCGCCAGTCGGTCGCGTTCGACTTCAACATGGCCGTCTGGTCGCCGCTGACGTTCCTGAACAACGATGGCTCGCTCGACTACGTGCAGGCCGAGTCGGTGGAGTCTGACGACGCCATCACGTGGACGATCACGCTGCGCGACGGCTGGACCTTCCACGACGGCACGCCCGTCACGGCGCAGTCGTACGTCGACTCGTGGAACGCCGTCGCATACGGCCCCAACGCGATGGAGAACTCGGGCCAGCTCGCGAACATCGTCGGCTACGCCGACCTCAACCCCGCCGAGGGCGAGCCAACGACCGACGAGATGTCGGGCCTCGCGGTCGTCGACGACACCACCTTCACCGTCGAGCTCGCCGGCCCCGACGGCCAGTTCCCGCTGCAGGTCTCGCAGGCGATGACGGCGTTCTACCCCATGCCCGAGTCGGCGATGGAGGACCTCGACGCGTACAACACGCACCCGATCGGCAACGGACCGTTCGAGATGGTCGACGACTACGTCGAGAACGAGACGATCGTCGTCACCGCATACGAGGACTTCGCCGGCGACGAGCCGACGATCGACCAGATCTCGTTCGTGCCCTACACCGACGACGCGACGGCCTACACCGACGTGCTCGCCGGCAACCTCGACGTCAACGGCGTCCCCGCGAGCCGCCTGACGCAGGCGGAGGGCGACTTCGGCGACCGCCTCTACTCGTTCGAGGCGCCCGGGATCTCGTTCCTCGGCCTGCCGCTGTGGGACGAGCGCTATCAGGACGTGCGGGTGCGTCAGGCGATCTCGATGGCCATCGACCGCGAGACGATCATCGACGTCGTGTACGGCGGCACCTACGAGCCCGCCACGGCGTGGACGCCCGCGATCGAGCCCGGCACGCCCGAGGGCATCTGCGGCGAGTACTGCGAGTACGACCCCGAGGCGGCCGCGGCGCTGCTCGCGGAGGCCGGCGGCTTCGAGGGCTCGATGGAGATCTACTTCCCCGGTGGCGGCGGGCTCGACCCGCTGTACGAGGCGATCGCGAACCAGCTGCGCCAGAACCTCGGCATCGACGCGTCGATCCGTCCCTCGGCCGACTGGGCGGAGTTCCTCGCCACCCGCACCGCCGGCGACATCGACGCACCGTACTTCAGCCGCTGGGGCGCGCTGTACCCGAGCCAGCAGGCGACCCTGCGCGTCTTCTTCATCGAGGGCGGCGGGTGCGACAACTGCATCCCGTTCTACTCCGACGAGGTCGCCCAGGCGATGTCCGTGGCCGACGCCGACCCGTCGGGCGACGGCACCGCGTACGCCGACGTGCAGGAGATCATCCAGGCGGAGTTCCCGGCCGTGCCGCTCTTCTTCGAGACGTACTCGTACGTCACGTCGGAGCGCATCGCCGACCTCGTGACCTCGCCCGTCGGCAACCCGACCCTGCGGGAGATCGTGCTCGCCGACTGATCGACGAGCCCATCGCACCGGCGGGGCGGCCTCGACGAGGTCGCCCCGCCGGCACCCCGCCCGGCACGCGCGAGCGCGCCGAGCACCCGCAGCATCGAAAGAGACCCTCGTGACCGACACCGTCACCCCGCAGCCCGCCCCGGGCACCCTCGCCGACGCGATCGCGCGGGCGCAGCGCGTGCCCGAGACGCACGACTTCCCCACGGTCGACGCCCTGCTCGCCGACTTCGCCGGGCTCGCCGCTGCGCATCCGGACCTCGTGCGCGCGCAGCGCATCGGCACCTCCCGGCTCGGCGAGCCCATCCACGCCTACGCGATCGGCTCGGGCTCGCGGGACGTGATCATGGTCGGCGGCGTGCACCCCAACGAGCCCATCGGCTTCCGTACCCTGCAGCACCTGGCCCGCGAGCTCGTCGCCGACGACGCGCTGCGCGCCGCCCACGACGCCACCTGGCACCTCGTGCCGTGCATCGACCCCGACGGCACGCGCCTCAACGAGGGCTGGTTCGCCGCCCCCGGCGATCGCATCGCCTATGCGCGCCGCTTCTACCGCCCCGCTCCCGACGAGCAGGTGGAGTGGTCGTTCCCGTTCGCGCACAAGGACGCCTGGTTCGACCGCGTGATGCCCGAGACGCAGGCGCTCATGCGGCTCATCGACGCGACGACGCCCGACCTGCTCGTCGGCCTGCACAACGCCGAGCTCGGCGGCGTCTACTACTACGTCACCCGCCCGCTCGAGGGCATCGTGGATGCGCTGCACGCCATCCCCGCGGCGCTCGACCTGCCGCTCGACGCGGGCGAGCCCGAGTCGCCCGACCTCGAGGCGCTCGCGCAGGCCGTCTACCGCGCGCCGCTGTCCAGCGAGCACTACGACTACCTCGAGTCCCTCGGCCTCGACCCCTCGACCGAGGTCGGCGGCGGCGGATCCGCCGACTACATCGCCAGGCACGGCACCTTCGGCCTCATCGCCGAGCTGCCGTACTGGTCGCACCCCGACGCGGTCGACGCCTCCGGCTCCGGCCGTCGCTACCGCGACGTCATCGCCGAGAAGTCGCAGGCGCTCGCCGACCTCGGCGCCGTGCTGCAGTCGGCGCTCGACGAGGCCGAGCCCGACCTGCCGGTCGCGACGCCCTTCCTGCGCGCATCCCGTGCGTTCGTGCCCGCGATGGCGCACATCGCGGCCTCGGAGGCCGCGCGCCTGCCGCTCCTCGACCCCGAGCGGGAGGCGACGGTCGCGGAGGTCTTCTCGAACGCCGACGTCGTGCGGATGTTCCAGCTGCGGTTCGGCGGCATCCTGCTGCGCGCGATCGACGCGGAGGTGCAGGCGGGCACGGCGCCCGTGCGGCTGCGCCGCGTGCGCGAGCGGCTCGCCGCCCGCTACGCCGCGTGGTGCGCCGCGGCCGACGCCGTCGAGGGCCTGCAGCCGCTGCCGATCGCGAGCCTCGTGGGCGTGCAGGTCGCGTCGACGCTCGCTGCGTCGTCGCTGCTGCGCGACGCGGCCGCCAGCACGCGCGCCGGCGCGACCGAGGCGCTCGCCGCAGGGGTCACGGCATGACCCGCGCGATCGGCGCGAGGCTGCTCGAGCTCGCCATCGTGTTCGTCGGCGTGACGTTCATCATCTACGCGATGGTCTTCTCGCTGCCCGGCGACCCGATCGCGGCGCTCGGCGGCGACCGGCCGCTGCCCGAGAACGTCGTCGCGAACATCCGCGCGCAGTACCACCTCGACGACCCGCTGTGGCTGCAGTACCTGCGCTACCTCGGCAATCTGCTCACGGGTGACCTCGGCACGACCTTCCAAGGCGCGTCGGTGGCGGAGCGCATGGGGGCGCGCTGGCCCGTCACGATCACCCTCGCGCTCACCGCGTGGGCCATCGAGGTGGTCGTCGGCGTCGTGCTCGGCCTCGTCGCCGGCCTGCGCAAGGGTTCGATGCTCGACCGGACCGTGCTCGTCGGCACGATCCTCGCCACCTCCATCCCCGTCTTCGTCGTCGGCTCGGCGTCGCAGCTCATCTTCGGCCTGCGCCTGGGATGGTTCCCCATCGCCGGCACGGGCGCGGGCTGGCCGACGTCGTACCTGCTGCCAGCCATCGTCATCGCGCTCTTCGGGCTCGCCGCGACCGCACGGCTCACACGCGGCTCCGTCATCGACACCATGCAGTCGGACTTCGTGCGCACGCTCGTCGCGAAGGGCCTGCGCCGACGCGACATCGTCGGCGTGCACGTGCTGCGCAACTCCGTCGCACCCGTGCTGACGTTCCTCGCGATCGACCTCGGCTTCCTGCTCGGCGGCACCGTCGTCATCGAGGCCATCTTCAACCTGCCCGGCATCGGCCAGATGCTCTTCGAGGGCATCCGCACGCACGAGGGGCCGACGGTCGTCGGCGTCTCGACCGCGCTCATCCTGATCTTCCTCGCGACGAGCCTCGTCGTCGACCTCATCAACTCCGCCCTCGACCCGAGGATCCGCGCATGACCGGCGCCGTCATCCCCGTCGACCTGCCCGTCGCGACCGCGGGCCAGCGCGGCGTCTGGGCCACGCTGCGCCGCCGCGTGGTGTTCTGGATCTGCTCGGCCGTGCTCGCGATCCTCGTCGTCGTCGCCCTGGTGCCGCAGGCCTTCGCGGGCCTCTTCGGCCAGCCCGACCCGCGCGCCTGCCAGCTCGGCGACTCCTCGCAGCCGCCGTCGGCCGCGCACGTGTTCGGCACCGACCTGCAGGGCTGCGACATCTACGCCAACGTGATCTACGGCACGAGCACCTCGATCTTCATCGGCGTCCTCACGACGGCGCTCTGCCTCGCCGTCGCCATCGTGCTCGGCACGCTCGCCGGCTACGTCGGCGGCATCGCCGACCGGCTCATCTCGCGACTCACCGACGTCTTCCTCGGCTTCCCCTTCCTGCTCGGCGCCATCGTCGTGCTGAACTCCGTCGGCGGACGCTCGCCCGTCGTCGTCGCCCTCGTGCTCGCCTTCTTCTCCTGGCCGACGATGGCGCGCCTCGTGCGCGGCGCCGTCCGCGGCGTCAAGGGCACCGAGTACGTGCAGGCGGCGCAGGCCATGGGCATCCGCGACTCGCGCATCCTCGTGCGGCACGTCGTACCGAACTCGATCGGCCCCGTCATGGCGATCGCCGCGACGATGGTCGGCAGCGTCATCGTCGCCGAGTCGACCCTGACCTTCCTCGGCGTCGGCCTGCAGTCGCCGTCGATCTCCTGGGGGCTGCAGCTGTCGAACGCGCAGGCGTACTTCTCGTCCGCGCCGCACATGCTGCTCTTCCCCAGCCTCTTCCTCTCCGTCACGGTGCTCGCCCTCATCACGCTCGGCGACATCCTCCGCGACGCCCTCGACCCGAAGGGACGACGATGACCTCCACCGAGGACATGACCACCTCCACCCCCGACATCACCGCCGAGGCGACCGTCGACCACGCGCCGACGGGCGCCGCGAAGGCCGCGGCGATCCGGGATGCACTCGCCTACGCCGAGCGCTGGGTCGCCTTCCAGGGCGAGCTGCTCGGCACGCCGGGCATCCAGCTCGCCGTGCGGCACAAGGGCGAGCTGCTGCTCGACATGGCCTGGGGCGTCGCCGACGTCGTGACCCAGGAGCCGCTCACGACGAGCCACCTCTTCCGCATCGCGTCGCACTCGAAGACGTTCACGGCCACGGCGGCCATGCAGCTCGTCGAGTCGGGCGAGCTGCGCCTCGACGACACGATCGAGCGGTGGGTGCCCGCGCTCGCCGGGTCGGGCGTCGCGGCCGTGACGGTCCGCGAGCTGCTCGGACACCAGGGCGGCATCATCCGCGACGGGTCCGACGCGAACTACTGGCAGCGCGGCGGCGGCGTCTTCCCCGACCGCGACGCGATCATCGCGATGGCACGGGCCGAGGGCGTCGTGTACGAGGTCAACGAGCACTTCAAGTACTCGAACATCGGCTACTCGCTGCTGGGGCTGGTGCTCGAGGGCGCCTCCGGCATGTCCTACGCCGAGCTCGTCGCAGCACGCATCACGGGCCCGCTGGGCACGACGAGCATGGGCCCGGAGTGGGTCGCCGAGCGCGACGGCGAGTTCGCCGCCGGCCACACCGGCCGCACGCGCATCGACGAGCCGCGTCACCGCATCCGCCACGTCGACACCGCGGCGATGGCGCCCGCGACCGGCTGGTTCGCGACCGCCGCCGAGCTCACGGCGTACGGATCCGCGCACGCGTTCGGGAACGCGACGCTCGTGACGGATGCCTCCAAGCGCCTGCTGCAGCGGCCCGAGTCGGCGATCACCCACGCGGGCGTCACGCGCCACTACGGCCTGGGCTTCGACGTCGAGTCGATCGGGTCGCGCGCCGTCGTCGGCCACTCGGGCGGCTACCCCGGCCACATCACGCGCACGTGGATCGACCCGAAGGACGACCTCGTCGTCTCCGCCCTCACGAACGCGATCGACGGCCCCGCAGGCACGATCGCGACGGGCGTCGTCGCGATCGTCGACCTCGCCCTCGCGCTCGCGGAGGAGGTCGAGGCGGATCCGTCGCTCGCGGTGCCCCAGGCGATCGCCGCCGAGCTCGAGGGCCGCTTCGCGAACCTGTGGAGCGTCGAGGACGTCGTGCCGCTCGGCGGCCGCCTCGTGACGCTGTACCCGAAGGCGCCCGAGCCCACCGGCTTCGTCGTGCGCCTGCGCACGACCGACGTGGCCGACGCGCTCGCGACCGACGACGTCGCGGGATTCTGGGCGACGGGCGAGCCCGCGGTGTTCGGCCGCGACGCCGACGGCGCCGTCGAGACGCTCACGACGAGCGGCATGACGAGCTGGCGCATCGACGTCTGGCGCGACGCGCTCGCGTCGGGCGACCTCGCGAGTGCGCTGCCTAGGGTGTCGCTGTGACCGACGCCGCCGCATCCGCCCCCACCGCATCCGACGCTCCCGGATCCGACGCTCCCGCATCCGAATCGGCAGCGCAGGCGCCCGAGGTCGTCGATCCGCGTGAGCGGATGCCCCTGGAGATCGACGAGCGCATGCGCGCGTTCATCGAGGACTTCGCGTACGCGTGGGGCACCGCGGGCAATCCGCGCATGGACGGCCGCGTGCTCGCGCTGTTCATGGTCGTCGACGCGCCGCTGCTGTCGTCGGCCCGCATCGCGCACCTGCTCCACGCCTCCGCCGGCGCGGTGTCGATGGCGACGCGGTCGCTGCTCAGCATCGGCTTCATCAAGCCCGTGTCGCTGCCGGGCGACCGCAGCCACTACTTCCGCGTCGAGGACGACGTGTGGGGCTCGTTCCTCGCCGGCGAGCGCGAGTCGCTGCGCCGCATCGAGTCGACCCTCGCCGAGGGGCTCGAGACGCTCGCGCCGCAGGGCGAGGGACCGCGGCGGCGGCTCGAGTACGCGCGCCGCTACTTCGGCTGGCTGCCCGGCAGGCACCGCGAGATCCTGGCCGACTGGCAGCGCTACCGCGACGAGGTCGACCGCGAGCAGGCATCGACGGAGGACGAGGGATGAGCGAGCCGCTGCTGCAGGTGGAGGACCTGCGGGTCGACTTCCGCGTCGGATCGGAGGTCGTGCCCGCCGTGCGCGGCGCATCCTTCGCGCTCCACCGCGGCGAGGTGCTCGCGCTCGTCGGCGAGTCGGGCTCGGGCAAGAGCGTCTCGGCGCTGTCGCTCGTGGGCCTCCTGCCCGACACGGCGACCGTCTCGGGATCCGCGCGACTCGACGGCGCCGAGCTCATCGGGATGCCGGAAGGCCGCATGCGACAGGTGCGCGGCGACCGCATCGCCGTCGTCTTCCAGGATCCGACCAACGCGCTCGACCCCGTCTTCACGATCGGCTTCCAGATCGGCGAGATGCTGCGCAGGCACCGGCCGTCGATGACGCGCGCCGAGCGCCGCGAGCGCACGCTCGAGCTGCTGCGCATGGTCGAGCTGCCCGATCCCGAGCGGCGCATCCGCTCGTACCCGCATCAGCTCTCCGGCGGCCAGGCGCAGCGGGTCATGATCGCGATGGCGCTCTCGTGCGACCCCGAGCTGCTCATCGCCGACGAGCCGACGACGGCGCTCGACGTCACGGTGCAGCGCGAGGTGCTCGACGTCATGCGTCGTCTGCAGCAGCGCACCGGCACGTCGATCCTGCTCATCACGCACGACATGGGCGTCGTCGCCGACATGGCCGACCGCGTCGTCGTGCTGCGCCGTGGCCTCGTCGAGGAGACCGCCGAGGTCCAGGCGCTCTTCGACGCGCCGCAGGCGGCGTACACGCGCGAGCTGCTCGCGGCGGTGCCGCAGCTCGGCTCGCCCGAGCGGCAGGCGCCGGAGCCCACCGAGCCCGTGCTGCGCGTGCGCGACCTCGTCGTGGAGTACCCGGTGCGACGCGGCGTCGTGCGCGCCGTCGATGGCGTCTCGCTCGAGATCGGCGAGGGCGAGATGCTCGCGCTCGTCGGCGAGTCCGGCTCGGGCAAGTCGACGATCGGCAAGAGCATCCTCGGACTCGCCCCGCTCACGGAGGGATCGGTGACGATCGCGGGCCTCGACCTCGCGTCGGCGTCGCGACGGCAGGTGCGCGAGGCGAAGCGCTCGATCGGCGTCGTCTTCCAGAACCCGACGGCGGCGCTCGACCCGCGCGCCACCATCGGCGAGTCGATCGGCGAGCCGCTGCACGCGCACGATCGGATGCGCGGCGCGGGCCTCGCCGCCCGCGTGGGCGAGCTGCTCGAGCGCGTCGAGCTGCCCGCCTCGTGGGCGGCCCGCTACCCGCACGAGCTCTCGGGCGGGCAGCGGCAGCGCGTCGCCATCGCCCGCGCCCTCGCGCTGCGGCCGAGCCTGCTCATCGCCGACGAGCCGACGAGCGCCCTCGACGTGTCCGTGCAGGCGACGGTCCTCGAGCTGCTGCGCGAGCTGCAGCGCTCCTTGCGCTTCGCGTGCCTCTTCGTCAGCCACGACCTCGCGGTCGTGGACGCGCTGTGCGATCGCGTGGCCGTGCTGCACCGCGGCAGGATCGTGGAGCTCGGCGCGCGCCGCGCCGTGCTCATGGCGCCGGAGCACGAGTACACGCAGCGCCTGCTCGAGGCGGCGCCGCTGCCCGATCCGCGGGCGCAGCGGGCGCGGCGCGCGGCGTAGGGCTCGGTCGCGATGGTCCAGACCGACTTCCTCGCACCGCACGCGAGGCTCGTCGAGGACGCGGCCGGCGCCGCGATGCGCGCCGCCGGTGCCAGCGACGACCCGACCCGGTGGGAGCGCGTCGAGCACGGCTCTGCGAACCTGGTGCTGCTGCAGGACGGGGTCGCGGTGCGGGTGGCCAGGACGCCGGCGGTCGCCGAGGCATCCCTGCGTGCGCAGCGGCTCGTCGACGCTCTGCCGTCGCTGCCCTTCGCCGTGCCGCGCTCGCTCGCGGCGCCGGTGCACGTCGACGGCGTCGTCGCCATCGCGCAACGGCGCCTCGCGGGGCATCCCCATCCGCACGGCAGCGGCGATCCGCGCGCCGTCCGCGAGGTGCTCGACGCGCTGCGCGACGCGCCGCTCGACGGCCTCGAGGAGCACCTCGCACCGGCCCGCTCCTTCATGGGTGCCGAGCGATGGCCCGAGATCATGACCGAGCGGGCCGTGCCGATGCTCGACGTCGGCGTGCGGCGTACCGCACTGCGTCTGGCGGAGGATGCCGCTGCCGTCGCGGCCGACGCCCGATCGCTCGTGCACGGCGACCTCGCCGGCGGCAACGTGCTCTGGCAGGACGGTCGCGTCGTGGGCGTGCTGGACTGGGATCTCGCGAGCCTCGACGATCCGGCGGTCGACGTCGCCGCCCTCGGCGGCTGGCACGGCTGGGACGCGGTCGCGTTGGGCGCCGACTCCGCGACGATCGAGCGCGCACGGCTGCTCGCAGCCACCCATGTGCTGCAGGCGCTGTGCTGGACGATCGTGCAGGAGCGTCCGCAGGCCGAGGTCGCGCGAGCCGTGGCACGCGCGAACGCTCGGCTCGCGGCCTGACGCTGCGCCGCCGGGTCCACCCCTGGTGCCCGCGGCCACGGCCTGGCGATCGTCGAGCATGACCCGCCGCGCGCTCGTGTCCGGAGGCGGCATCGCCGGCCTCGCATCCGCCTTCTGGCTTCAGAGGACGGGGTGGGAGGTGCGGGTGCTCGAGCGCGCCGACGCCTTCCGTGACGGCGGGCAGAACGTCGACGTCCGCGGGCTCGCACGCGAGGTCGTGGATCGCATGGGCATCCTGGAGACGATCCGCGAGCGGACGACGATCGAGGAGGGCACGCGGTTCGTCGGCCGCGCTGCGCGGCTGCGCCTGGAGCGATCACCTGGATTCTGCTTGCGCTTGAGCCCGGCGCAGAGCTCCCGCAGCTCGGCGCCTTCACCATCACCCCGGAGTTCGTTCGGAACAGGCGACCGGCGTCCTGTCTGCTGGCCAGAGCGACAGCGGAGGCCCAAGCGTGGTGCCCGTTCTGGTCGACGGGCAGGCTCGAATCATGGCTGGCTCGATCATCTCGGCAGGAGCGCCGAGCGGTCAGCCGTGCCTGGGAGACGTTCCAAACCGCATCTGCGGATCATCGGTTCTCACGACTCCGGTCGGCACGATTCTGTCCAACACTGGTTGGTCGATCTCCACACCCTGACGAGGCTGGCTCGCGCGTCGCCCTAGCGACGCGCGAGCCACACGTTCAACTCATCGCGCCAACGCAAGCGGCGGTGCCCGCGGCGATCGCCAATATCACTGCCCCGAAAGCCGCTCGGAACGGCGCCGGACGACGTCCGGCGATCAACGAAGCCAGGGCGAGCAGAGCAACCGCAACGAGAATCGAGATCGTCGCAATCCCAGCCAGCTTTGCGCGGTAAGGCCGGAAGCACAACGGTGGCCCACCCCAGCCGCATATCTCCGGCCCACTTATCGCAACGATCCAGAGAATCGCGATCGCGATCCCGCCGACCGCGACGGCGCCGGCGAGCCAAAAGCGGCGACGCGACGGCGCAGTCTCGATCATGGAGACCATTGAATCGCAGCCCAAGTCGAACGCACTATGGCCCGGCCCGTCAGCTCTTCGACGCCGCTGACGCTCACGCTTACCTCCTCGCGCAAGGTGGCCCGGAGGGGTCGACAGCATCGTCGTCCACTCCCCTGCCTCACGGTCTAGGACGGCTGCTCGTTCTCGACGACCTGGCGGCTGCCGACGCGGGTGATGCTGAGCGTCTGGCCGACGCCGGCGTAGCCGAACAGGTCGACGGAGACGCTGCGGGTGATCCCGCCCTTCTCAGCGTTGCCCCATGGGGTCTCGCGGAGCCGGCCGGTGAACACGACCTTGACGTGGCCGGATGACTGGGCGATCGCGACGAGGTTCTCGGCCTTCTTGCCGCGCACGGGCACGTCGTAGCCGGTGGCGGGTCCGTCCTGCCACTGCTCGTTGGCGTCCTGGTAGCGGTCGGCGACGATGACGCGGGCGCGCGTTCACGTGCTCGAACGCGACGTCGTCGGTGCTGACGTCGACCTCGCTGCACGCGACCCCTGCGGTGCCGAGCGCTCGCTTGGTGGCAGTGCACTGGACGCATCCGGGCTTGCCGTAGACGGTGATGGTTCCCATGTCGGCCCCTCCCCGACGGGATGCACGCGGACCTCGAGCGGGTCTCGTGGGTGCCGGAGGATCGCTGACGCCCGCGCGCCGCGCGCGTCAGGGCCAGAAGCCGTCCCCGACGTCCTGGCCCGACTCCGTCGTCGGTCGGTCTCCGCTCGGCGGCCAGAGCGCGGGTGCCTCTCGGTTGCGCTCGAGGCACCGCTCGTGTGACGATGGAATCGTTTCCGTCATGGAAACGATTCCACGCACCGAGGCAGGAGCAGCATGGCGACCATCAAGGACGTCGCGGCACGAGCCGGGGTCGGGCTCGGCACCGCCTCGCGCGTGCTGACCGGCAGCACGCAGACCTCCCCCTCCTCCCGCGAGCGCGTGCTGGCTGCCGCCGCCGAGCTCGGCTACGTCGCCAACGGTCCCGCCCGATCGCTGCGGCGCGCGCGCACGGACGCGCTCGGCCTCCTGGTCTCCGACATCCGCAACCCGTTCTTCTCCGAACTCGCGCACGCCGCCGAGCAGGAGGCCCGCGCGCACGGCTACGCCGTGCTGCTCGCGAACGCCAACGAGGACGAGCGGCAGGCCGACGACGTGCTGCGCACCTTCGCGTCGCAGCGCATCGACGGGCTCATGCTCTCGCCCCAGGGCCCCGCCACGCCGCAGCTCGAGGCCCTCGTCGCGCGGAACGTGCCGATCGTGCTGCTCAACCGGCGCATCGACGGCCTCGACCTGCCCTTCTACGGCACCGACAACGAGCAGGGCGTCGGCCTCGTGCTCGACCACCTGCAGCGACGCGGCCACCACGAGGTCGCCTACGTCGGCGGCACGCCCACGATGTCGACGGGCGTCGAGCGCGCCCGCGCCTACCTCGGCGGTCGCGCGGCGCATGGCATCTCGACCGACGACGCACTCGTGGAGGCCGGCGACTTCCAGACCGAGGGTGCCGCGGCCGCGATGCTGCGCATCCTCGACCGCGGCGTGCAGCCCACCGCGGTGTTCGGCGCCAACGGCGCGACGACCGTCGGCGTGCTGCGCGCCCTGCGCGATCGCCTCGGGGCGGATGCCGCAGCCGCGATCGAGGTCGTGTCGTTCGACGACTTCGACTGGTTCGCGTACGCCTCCCCTCCCATCACCGCCGTGCGCAACGACGCCTCCGCCATCGGTCGCGCCGCCGTGCAGGGCGTGCTCGCGCTGCTGCGCGGCGAGCAGGCCGAGTCGGTGCGCGTCGCGACGACGCTCGTCGACCGCTCCGGCAGCTGACCACGACCACCTCGCAAGGAGACCCATGCGCATCGCACTCGGCGCCGACCACGCCGGCTTCCCGCTCAAGGACGCCGTCCGCAGCGCCATCGAGGCCCTGGGGCACGAGGTCGTCGACTGCGGCACGCACTCGACCGACCCCGTCGACTTCCCCGACGTGACGCAGGCGACGTGCGCGCCGGTGACGGCCGGCGACGCCGACCGCGCCATCCTCGTGTGCGGCACCGGACAGGGCGCCATCATGGCCGCGAACAAGCTGCCCGGCATCCGCTGCGGACTCGCGCACGAGCCCTACTCGGCGCACCAGGCCGTCGAGCACGACGATGCCAACGTCATCGCGATGGGCGCGTGGCTCGTGCCGCACGCGCTCGTGCCCTCGATCGTGCGCGAGTTCCTCGACGCGACGTTCGACGACGACGCGGACACGCGTCGCCGCGTCGCGAAGCTCAACGACCTCGACCGCCTCGTCCCCACCCCCACCGACTGACACCACGGCCGCACGCGCGACCGGATCGAAGGAGATCCGCATGTCCAGCACCACCACGCAGACCGATCGCAGGAGCCCGCTCGGCTCGAGGGATCGCGTCAAGACCGCCATCGCCGCCGGCGTCGGCACGAGCGTCGAGAACTACGACTTCATCTCCTACGGCACGGCGGCGGCGCTGTACTTCGGCGTCGTGTTCTTCCCCGCCGAGGATCCGCTCGTGCGCAACCTGCTCGCGTTCTCGACCCTCGCCGTCGGCTTCCTCATGCGCCCGCTCGGCGGCGCGATCGGCGGCTACCTCGGCGATCGGTTCGGCAGGAAACCCGTCCTCGTCGGCGCGATGATCGTCATGGGCGCCGCGACGTTCGTCATCGGGCTGCTGCCGACCTACGACCAGATCGGGCTCGCCGCACCGATCATCCTCACCGTCATCCGGATGGTGCAGGGACTCGCGTTCGGCGCGGAGTGGGGCGGCGCCATCACGATGGCGTACGAGCACGCGCCCTGGCATCGACGCGGCATGTTCGCCGCGATCCCGCAGTCCGGGAACCCCCTGGGCATCGCCCTCGCGAGCGCGATGTTCGCGTGGTCGTCGACGCTCGAGGGCGACTGGCAGTGGCGCACGCCCTTCCTCTTCTCCTCGGTCCTCGTGATCGTCGCGCTCGTCGTGCGGTCGCGCCTGTCGGAGTCGCCGGAGTTCCAGGAGGCGCAGGCACAGGGGCGGACGGCGAAGAACCCGCTGCTGAAGACGCTGCGCGAGGACTGGCGCTCGATCCTGCGCGTCATCGCGCTGCGCGTCGTCGAGTCGTTCGCCTACTACTCGACCGCGACGTACCTCTTGAACTACCTCTCGGAGCGCGACCCGTCGCTCCGCCCCGTCGCGCTCGGCGCGATCACGGCCGCGAGCATCGTCGCGATCGGCATGACCTTCCTCATGGGATCGCTCACGGACCGGATCGGACGCAAGCCCATCTACGTCGGCGCGTGCATCGCGGCGATCGCGTTCGCCTTCCCGATGTACCTGCTGACGAACGATGGCGTGCCTGCGCTCGTCGTGGCGGTCTTCATCGTCGGCATCGGCGTCATCCACGCGTCGCTCACGGGCGTGCAGGGCTCGCTGCTCACGGAGCAGTTCCAGACCGCCACGCGGACGTCGGGCGCCTCGCTCGGCTACCAGCTCGCGGCGGCGATCGGCGGCTTCGCGCCGCTGCTCGCGACAGCGCTCGTCGGCGTCTTCGGCTGGCCGGGCGCGTCGATCCTGTACATGGTCGCCGGCGTGATCGGCCTCGTCGGCATCCTCGCCACGCGCGAGACGTTCGGCCGCGCCGAGCGGGAGCGCGTGCGCGCGCTCGTCGACGCCGCGCGCTGACGACCCAGGACGCGGTGCGCTCGCCCGCGAGGACGAGCGCACCGCGTGACGACGGACGGGGCTCGACTCAGCCGCCGACGACCTCGGCGAGCTCGCCGAGGACGAAGGTCCAGCCCTGCCGGTACGCGGCGGCGGGGGCGTCGTCCGCCCACGGCCCGGAGTGCCGCACCGTGACGAGCGTGCCGTCCCCGTCCGGCGCGAGCGCGACGTCGAAGGCCTCGTCGGCGCTCGTGCCGTCCGCGTCGCTCCAGACCCACGTGGCAGCGAGGTGGTGCGCGTCGGCGTCGACGACGAGCACCTCGCCCGTCAGCGAGATGCCGGCGTCCGGGGCTGCGATGCGCAGCGCGCCGCCCGGACGCACGTCGGCGTCGATGGTCGTGTCCCGCCAGTGGCGCCACCACCAGGTGCGGAGCCCTTGCTCCGTCGCCACCGCCCGCCACACCGTCTCGACGGGTGCCGCGACGCGCTGCTCGACCTGCAGCACGCCGTCGGCCATCCGCGTCCACGCGTCGTGGCTCGGCATCGCGAACGCACGGGGCGCGAGGCCGGCGAGCACGTCGCCGAGGCCGTCGAGGTGCGCCTCCCAGCCGGCGCCGTAGTCGGGCACCGGCTGCGGCGCGACGAGCTCATGGCGCAGCCGGAGCGTCGAGCCGCCCTCGGATGCCTGGACCGAGAGATGGACGACCGAGCCCGGCTCGCCCGTCCATCGCCAGGCGATGGCGATGCTGCGACTCGGCTCGCACGCGAGCAGTCGGCAGTCGGCGCGATCGCCGGGCTCGTCGCCAAGCCGCAGGCCGAAGGCGTCGCCGACGCTCGGCCGCTCGCCGGACTCGATGGCGCCGAGCCAGCGCGCGAGCCGCTCGGGCTGCACGAGCGCATCCCACACCTCGCCCGGATCCATGGGCAGGCGTCGCTCGACCTCGACGATCGGGCGGTCGCCCGAGCCGACGAGCGCGCGGACGAGGGATGCGGGCACGGTGCTCATGCGGACGCCTCCTCGGCGTGCGGCCGGCTGCCGCCGGCCGCATCCGCGCGCGCGGCGCGTCGTCCGCGGCGCAGCTCGGTCTCCAGCGCGTCGAGCCGCTGCGGCCAGAGCGCCGCATAGCGCTCGACCCAGGCCGTCACCTCGGCGAGTCCGCCGGGAGCGAGCCGGTAGATGCGCTGCGCGCCCTGGGGCTCGACGTCGACGACCCCCGCCTCGCGCAGGGCGCGCAGCTGGTTGGAGACCGCGGGCTGCGTGATGCCGAACTCGGCGTGCGCGACGGCGCCGAGCGCGCCCGCCGGCTGCGGACCGTCGGCGAGCGCCTCGACGAGACGCCGCCGGACGGGATCGGCGAGGATCGCGAACGCGTTCATGCTTCATGAATATCACGCGAGCGTGATCCTCGTCCACTGCCGTGCGATCAGGCCTCTCGGGACCGCACGGATCCAGCATCCGACGAGAGGTAGCCGTCTCGCCAGGCGACGCGCGCGAGGTCGATCTTCGTGCTCGCCGTCTGCCCGACTGCCCGATACTTCGCCCGCACCCGGCGCAGGTAGACGCGCGCGGTGTCCTCGCGCACGCCGATCGCCTCTGCGACGGCGCCGATCGTCATCCCCGATGCGTAGAGCGAGAGGACGCGCTCCTCCTGCACGCTGAGCCGCGGCGCCGCGGCATGGCGCTCGAGGGTTCGGCGGGCCCGCTCGGTGACGGCGTCGCGTCCCGCCGCGACGGCGCGCACCGTCTCGACGAACGCGGTCTCGGCGTCGTCGACGGCGGCCGCGCCGTCGAAGAGCTCGGCAGGCGGTCGCGGCGCATCGCGACGATCGGGCGCGCCGACCACGGCCATGATCCGCACGTCCTGCGCGCGCAAGGGTACGAGGACGGCACGCAGGCGCACGGGGTCGACGCCGTCGTGGATGCCGACCACGACGAGCTCCGGCCAGGCATCCCGACGCGTCGAGCGCAGCCAGCGCACGATCTCCTGGAGGCTCGCAGCCGCGAGGAGGACGTCGACGTCGAGCTCGGTCGCGAGGAGCTGCCGCATGCGCGACCGCTGCATCGTGTACGTCTCGACGATCGCGGCGGTCCTCGCCCTCGCAGCGCTGCGTGCGTGCACGTGCACCTCTCCTTTCTGCATGTGGAGTGCTCGCTGACACATCCACCTGCATCGAGGAGTCGGAAGGAGGTCGAAAGTGACGCGACGGACGCGATGTGTACCCCTCCCGGGTGTCATGGAACTGCATCCAACGACCCCCGAACGCATGGCACGCGCATAGGCTCGAGACGAACCACCCGCGTCGTCCCAGGAGCACGCCATCGCATCCCGCCTCGCTCCCGTGCTCGACGCACCGTCCCCCGACGAGGACCTCGGCGCGCTCGCGACGGCCGACGACGCGACGCTCGTCGCGCTGCTGCGGCAGGGCAGCCTCGCCGCATACGAGACGCTGTGGACCCGGCACGTCGACGTCGCGCTGCGCGTCGCGCGCAGGGTGGACGCCGAGCACGCGGAGGACCTCGTGTCCGAGGCGTTCCTGCAGCTCCACGACCAGGTCGCCGTGCGCGGCGGCGGGCCGACGAGCGACGTCCGCGGCTACCTCCTGGCGACCGTCCGCCATGCCGCGCAGCGATCGTGGCGGCGACGCCTGCAGGTCGTGCCGACCGACGAGGCCGAGCCCGCCGCGGAGGACGAGCGGCTCGGCGACGTCGAGCGGCAGGAGGAGGCGGCCCGCCTGCTGCGCGCGTTCCGCAGCCTGCCGCCGCGTTGGCAGCGCGTGCTCTGGAGCCTCGACGTCGAGGGATCGGGGCGCACGGCCGCCGCCCTCGAGCTGGGCCTGCAGGGCAACGCGGTCTCGGCGCTCCACGGCCGCGCCAAGCGAGGCCTTCGCGTCGCGTGGCTCCGCGAGCACGTCGCGGCGGACCTCCGCGACGACGCGCGCCACGTCGCGCATCTCCTGCCGGAGTTGCTCGCGACGGGTCGGGGCATCGACGGCCGCGTCGAGGCGCACCTGGCCACATGCGCTCGATGCGTCGATGCCGTGGCGACGCTGCGCGAGGTGTCGGTGGGGCGCGCGGGCCGCATGCTGCCGCTCGGCTGCCTCGCCGCGCTCGCCGTCGCGCTGCCCTCCGCGAGCTCCTGGGTCGCGCCGGCCGCGGTCGCGGCGACGGTGCTGCTCGGCGTGCTCGGGTCGGCGGCCGCGATCGTCGGCACGGTCGTGCTGGGCGGCGCGGCGCCCGTCGAGCCGGTGCCAGCACCGCAGGCCGCGACGAGCGAGGCCGATGACGCCCCCGCCGCGACGACCGCCCCGACGACGCTGCCGAGCGACGAGCCCGCGGCCGAGGACGACGTCCCGCCGGCTCCGTCCCCGACGGCCCCGACGGCCCCGACGGCCCCGACGACGAGCGCCGACGACGAGGTCGCCCTCGAGGTGTTCCTGCCCGAGGACGGTCCGCAGGGGATGCCGCAGCGTCCGGCGCCGCCCGCGCCCGCCGAGCCGGGCACCGTCGCGCCGCCCGCGGAGGACTCCCCGATGCCGGCGCCCGTCGTCGCGACGGCGGCGCCGTCCTCCGCGTACCTCGCCCCCGTCCTCTCGGGCACGGCGACGCCGGGCTCGCGCATGGCGATCGCGATCGCGCCCGGCGGCGACGGCTCCGCTGCACCCGCATCCGCCCCGGCCGCCGCCGCCATGTCGTCCGAGCCGACCGACGGCGTCGACGGCCAGGACGTCTACACGGTGGCCGTCGGGCGCGATGGCGCCTGGTCGTTCGACGTGCGGACGCTCGGGCTCCGCGCCGGGCAGCACGTCGCGACGGTGTGGACGGTGATCGGCGACGAGGCGTCCGCCGCGACGACCGTGCCCTTCGAGATCGTGGCGCTCGGCATCGAGGGCTTCCCCGAGTACGACGTCGTGACGCTCGGCGGGGCGATGGACGGCGCCACGCGCTTCACGCTCACCGGACCGCCGTCGGGATCCGTCTGCATCGACTCCGACACCGGGCAGTCGGCGATCGTCCCGCTCGACGCGGCCGGCTCCGCGACCCGCTCCATCCGCTTCCTCAACTACGGCATCTACGTGCTGCGGCTCACCGCCTGCGACGGCACCGCGTTCGGCCCGGACGTGCCGCGGACCGTGTCGGTCGTCGAGGGATTCTTCGACCCGTACGTGCTCGACGACGTGCGGTGGTGGGAGCTCGACGAGCCCGGGATCGACGAGTCCTGGATCGAGGAGCCGACGCCCGCGGAGCCCTGAGCCGAGCCGCGCTCGTCCGGGCGGCGCTCGAGGACCGGCTCGCGTCGCGCGTCAGCCTCGGAAGACGCCGACGAGCAGCAGCGCCGGCACGCCGCCGGGCTCCTCGACCGTCGACAACGAGACGCCCGTCGCCGATGGCGCCGTCCATCGCGCCTGCGCCCGGCTCCACGCGCCGTGGTCGAGGTCGTAGTGCCCGCGTTCCGCATCGGGCCAGCGCTCGGCGACCATCGCCGCCCACGTCTCGGCCGCCAGCAGGGCGTCGTGCGTGCCGATGACGCAGACCCCGGACTCCGTCCACGCAGCCCTCAGCCGGATGTCGTCGTCGCTCACCCTGCGATCGTACGTCCCCCGACCGGAGGGATGCGGGGCACGAACCGCGAGCGTGGGGGCGTGCGGCGTCCGGATGCGCGACACGCCCGGGATGCACGATCCTGCGATCGCTGCAACCGATCCGCATCCCCCTCCCGATACGAGGGCAGGGACGCACCCCGCGTCCGACCCAGACACAAGAGTCAGGAGAAGCGATGAAGCGCAAGATCGCGATCGGCGGCGCCGCGGTGCTCGCCATGTCGGCACTCAGTGCCGCCCCCGCCCTCGCCGCAGAGGGCGACGCCACCGTCTCCGTGCTGCACGCCGTGCCGGACCTCGTCGTGGACGTCTACGTGAACGGCACCGAGACCGTGCCCGACTTCCAGCCGGGCACGCTCACCGACCCGCTCATGCTCGCGCCGGGCGCGTACGACATCCAGGTCTACGCGGATGGCGCCGGACCCGCCGAGGGCGGCTCGCCCGCCATCGAGGCGAACGACGTGCAGGTGCCCGCGAACGCGAACGTGACGCTCGTGGCCCACCTCGACGCGAACGGCAACCCGACGCTCGGCGCCTTCGTGAACGACACGGAGCCCGTCCCGGCCGGCCAGGCCCGTCTCACCGTCCGCCACCTCGCCGCGGCGCCCGCCGTCGACGTGCGTGCCGGTGGCACGCCGGTGGTCGAGGACCTCACGAACCCGAACGAGGCCTCGCTCGTCACGGCCGCCGGCACGGTCTCGGCCGACGTGACGCTCGCCGGCACCGAGGACGTCGTGATCGGCCCGGCCGACCTGACGCTCGCCGAGGGCACGAACACGATCGTCGTCGCATGGGGCAGCGCCGAGGCGGACAACCTCGCTCTCGCGGTGCAGACGGTCGAGGCGCACAGCGCGCCGACCGGCGTGCCCTCGGGCCTCGGTGGCGCATCCGACGACGCCGCCGCGCCGGCCATCGTGCTCGCGCTCGCGGGCATGCTCGGCCTCGCGGCGGCCGTCCTGTGGCGTCGCTCGCGGCTCGTCGAGGCGCGCGAGCGCTGATCGCCCAGCGGCGGTGACCGCCGCCGCGCCCACCACCCGGGCCTCCGCCGCCCCCGGCGGGGGTCCGGGTGCTCGACCGGACAGGAGCAGAGGATGCCGAAGCCGCGCACCGCTCGTCGCGCCGCGATCGTCGCGGGCGTGACCGCCGTGGCGCTCGCCGTCGTCGGCGGCGTCTGGCTTGCGACGGGCGACCGGTTCGAGGTGCAGGACTCCACGGCGAGCCCGGCGCCGTCGCCGACCGCATCCCCGAGCCCGACCCCGACCCCGACGCCGTCGCCCTCGGCACCGCCGAGCATCGATCGCACCGACGCCGGCATCGGCGCCCAGCAGCCGCCGGCGCAGGACGTGCCGGTGGAGGTGCGCGTCGAGGACGTCGGGCTCGACCTGCCGATCATCCCGGTCGGCGTCCGCGCCGACGGGCAGATGGACGTGCCGCTGTACGTCAGCGAGGTCGGCTGGTACGAGTACGGCCCCGCACCCGGCGCGACCGAGGGGTCGGCGGTGCTCTCGGCGCACGTCGACTCCGAGCTGGGGGCTGCGCCCATGGCCGCTCTCTTCGACGTCCAGCCGGGCGCCCTCGTCGAGGTGACGACGGCCAGCGGCGCGGTGCTGCAGTTCCGCGTCGAGCAGGTCGAGCAGCTGGGCAAGGCGCAGCTGCCGCTCGACGAGCTGTTCGCGCGCGACGGGCCGCCGGTGCTGCGGCTCGTGACGTGCGCGGGCGAGTTCGACCCCGTGGCGGGAGCCTACGAGGACAACCTCATCGTCACGGCGACTCCGGTCGGGGCGTGAGCGTCGATACGGTGGGCGGGTGACCGCATCGCAGGGGCCCGACGACGAGGCGATCGCGGTCGCCTTCTCGCAGGGGCCGAGCGACGCGGGCCTGCGACTCGCCTACGAACGCTGGGGCGGTCTCGTGCTGGCGCTCGCGCTGCGGGTCATGGACAGAGCGGATGCGGAGGACGTCGTGCAGCAGACCTTCGTCTCGGCGTGGCGGTCGCGCGACCGCTACGACGCCGACGCCGGTCCGCTCGGCGCGTGGATCGTGCAGATCGCGCGCAGACGCATCGCCGACCACTTCCGCGTCGCCGCCGTGACGCGCGAGCGGGCCGTGGACCCCACCGACGTGCTCGATCGCGCCGAGCGGGCCCATCCGATCGACGTGCCCGACGCCGTCGCGGGGAGCATCCTCGTCGAGCAGACCCTCGCCGAGGTCGACGAGCCGCAGCGGACGATCGTGCGACTCGCCGTCCTGGAGGATCTGCCGGCATCCGCGATCGCCGCCCGCCTCGAACTCCCGGTGGGCACCGTCAAGAGCCACCTGTCGCGCACCCTGCGCCGACTCCGAGACCGATGGGAGGGGACTCGTGCAGCACATCCCGCATGACGACCTCGCCTGGCGCGCCGCCGCGCGCGGCCCCGTCGACGACGAGGTCGAGGAGCACCTGCGCACGTGCGCGCTCTGCGCCGCCGAGCTGGAGGCGCTCGAGCAGACCGTGGAGCGCATCCGCGACGGCGCGCTCGAGCCGGCCCCGCTGCCCGAAGGGCTGTGGGATCGGATCGCCGCGGAGGTCGCGGGGGATGCGACGTCGCACGACGAGCGGCCCGCCGAGGTCGTGCCGCTGCCGGTCGCGACCGAGGATGCGCCACCGCGAGCGCGCGATCGCCGCATCCGCCGACCGCTCGCGCGCCGCTTCTCGGGCCGGGCGCTCGTCGTCGCCTGCGTCGCGACCGCGATCGTCGTCGGCGGCGGCGTCGGGCTCGGCGCCTGGATCGCGCAACGACCGCCCGCCGAGCAGGTGCTCGCGTCGATCGACCTCGCACCGCTCGAGGACGGGCTGGCCGACGCATCCGCGAGCATCGTCGAGCGCGACGGCCATCGCGTGCTCGTCATCGACGCCGCGAGCCTGCCGTCGGCGGAGGGCGCCACGCTCGACGTGTGGCTCATCGACGCCGACGTCGTCGGCATGGTGAACGTCGGCATCCTCGACGAGGACCACGCCGAGTACGTGCTTCCCGACGACCTCGACCTGGGCGAGTTCCCCATCGTCGACGTCTCGATCGAGCCGCTCGACGGCGATCCGACGCACAGCGGCGCCAGCATCTGGCGCGGCTCGCTCGCCTGACGCCGCCCACGGCCCGGCGCAAGCCCCGTGCGCGCAGACGCGCGGCACGATGGGGTGGACGGATGCGCACCTCACGACCGATCGCCGTCTACCTCCGCGACCACGAGACCGGTGCCGAAGCGGGCCTGCGCGCCTTCCGACGCGCCGCCGGCAGCCACCGCTCGCGCCCGTGGGGGTCGGACCTCGCGCACCTCGCGGGGCAGGTCCGCGACGACCTGCGCACCGAGCAGCGCATGCTCCGATTCCGCAGCGTGCGCCGTCGTCGGCTCGGCGCCGTCGTGGTGGCGCTCGGCGAGCGTGCGGGTCGACTGAAGGGCAACGGCAGGGTGCTCCGTCGCTCCCCAACCACCGACGTCATCGAGCTCGAGGGACTCCTGGCCCTCGTGCAGGCGAAGCGCGCCCACTGGCGCACGCTCGAGCTCGCCGGGCTCCTCGAGGGATCGGGCATCGACGTCGGCGCGCTCGTCTCGCGCGCCGACGCGCAGCTGCGCAGGCTCGATGCGGCGCACGACCAGGCGGCCGCGGCGCTGCGGGCGCGTGCGCGCTGACCACGAGCGCCGGCTGGGCCCGGGCGACTCGGCCCCGGCGCGAACCGTGCGCGCGGCGCTCGTCCCGGATCCCGACGAGGTCGGCGCGACGGGCGAGCGCATCCACGACACCCGCGTCGGCGAGGTCGACCTCACCCGCTGGCGCGGCCGGGCCGGCGAGGCGGCGGCCGAGCGCGCCACCGAGGTCGCCCGGCGCCGCGGGCCGTACGCGGCGCTCGCCCTCGCGCTCCTCGTCGCCGTCGCGATCCTCGCCGTCGCGACGGCGCTCGTGCTGTGGATCTACGCGTCGATCACGACCGACCGCGGCGTCGCCGGCCTCGACCAGCCGATCCTGACGGGCCTCATCGCGCTGCGCTCGCCCACCCTCGACGTCGCGCTCACCGCCGTCACCACCACGGCCGGGACGATCGGCATGCCGATCATCGCGCTCGTCGCGATGACGACCCTGGCGCTGCGTCGCCGTTCGTGGACGCCCGTCGTGCTCATCGCGACGACCGGGGTCGTGTCGGTGCTGCTGACGATCGTCGGCAAGCGCTTCATCGACCGCGTGCGGCCGCCGCGCACCGATGCGGTGCCGCCGTTCGAGCTGTCCGAGTCGTTCCCGAGCGGCCACACGCTCAACGCGGTGGCGATCGTGGGCGTCATCGCCTACCTGCTCATCCTGCGCCGCTCGAGCGCTCGGGCTCGCGTCGCGATCGCGCTCGTCGCCGCGGCGTACGTCGTGGTGATCGGCTTCACGCGCGTGTTCCTCGGGCACCACTGGTTCACGGACGTGCTCGCGGGCCTCGTCCTCGGCGTCGCATGGCTCGCCCTCGTCATCACGGCCCACCGGCTCTACCTGACGGTGCGAGCGCGCGCCTCGACGTGATCAGCGCAGCGGCACGTGCAGGCTGGCGGACGGCGCGTCGAGCGGGGATCCCTCCACGATCGTGAGACCCGCGGCGTCGATCGCGACCGTCGCGAGCGTCTGCCAGGCGCGGCCGAGCGGCTGCTCGGGTCGTGCGACGCAGCAGATGTCGCCGCGCTCCTCCCCGGGCGCGGTCCGCAGCATCGGCACGAGGTCGCCTGCGCCCGCGACACGGGCGTCGCGCGCCGCGATGCGCGCACGCAGGAGCGCGAGCCGATCCGGCGAGTCCGGATCGCCGCGGAACGTGCGCGAGCCGACGGCCAGTCGCTCGGCGAGGAAGTGGTTCGAGCGCGGCAGCCAGCCCTGTCCGCGGGCGTCGACCTCCGGCGCCACGACCGCTGCGCCGACCGGGCTCAGCTCCATCGCCGTCGCCGTGCGGGCGCCGTCCGCACACGGGCCGACGAGGGTGAGCACGCTCGAGGAGGTGACCGCCGCCGAGCGTGCGATCGCGAGCGCCGCATCCACCGTCGTCGCCTCGGCGAGGATGCGGTGCAGCACCGCATGGATCGGCACGCCGCCGGGCCGATCCTCGACGTGGGAGAGGATCGCCAGGAGCACGCCGACGCCCGCCTCGTTCATGCCGACCTTGGCGCAGATGCCGTGCTCGGTGACGCCCGCGAAGGCGAGCGGAGCGCCGCGCACGTGCTGCGCGTGCCAGGCGCCGGCGAGCTCGCGGTGCCAATCCCAGACCTGCGCTGCCGCGGCGGGCTCGGTCGTGGCGAGGATCGTGCACTCGCGGCCGGATGAGGCGGACGCATCGGGTCCCCCGCGGGCGACAAGCACCTCGGTGCGGCCGGCGAGCGCCGCGGCGATCCACGCCGGCAGCTCGGCGCCGTCCGCGACGCCGAGCACCTCGTCGCGCCCGTCCGGCCACCAGTCGCCGAGCGCGTCGAGCGAGGCAAGCGCGTGCTCGCGCACCTCCATCTCGGACCAGCCCGCGATCGCGAAGAGGTCGAGGTAGACGGGCCAGTGCACGCGCACGACGCCGGCGACCTGCCTGCCACGGTCGAGACCGCGGTCGCGGGGGGTCGCGCCGCCGATCTCGAGCACCCGCATCAGCGGTGCGCCCCAGCACGGTCACCGGTACGGCCTGCCGCGAGCACGTCGCCCCCATCCGCTCCCTGAGGTGCGAGCCCGAAGGGCGAGCCTCGAAGGGTTCGCTGCGACGCGTCCGAGTAGGGCTCGCTTCGAGCCTCGCCGCGCTCGCACCTTGCCGAACGGGTCATGGGCGAGATCGACACGCGCTACCCGAACCGGCGCACCGTCGCCGCGTCGAGGGCGCTCGGCGGACCGGCGAGCCAGTCGATCGCGCCCGCCTCGACGTCGAGCGAGGCCGTCAGCAGCGTCTCCCACCGGTCCGCGAGGTCGGCGGCCGGCTGCGCGCGCACGCACACCGGGGCGTCGGCGCCTGCGTCGCCGCACATCGCGGCGGCGAGCGACACGGCATCCGTCGCGGCGAGCGCACCGTCGCGCTGCGCGAGCGCATGCTCGAGCCTCGGACCGGTCGTCGACGTGTCGCTCGTCGCCTCGCCCTCCGCGAGCCCCGCGTCGAGGAAGTGGTTCGTGTGCGCGAGGTAGCCGTCGGCCGGCTCGACGGTGGCGACGCGCGCGGGCGACAGCTCGACGCATGCCGCACGAGCCGGTCCGCCGTCGACCGCGGCCTCCACGATCGTCAGCACGGTCGACGCTCCGACGACGGCATCCCGCGCGATCGCGATCGCCTCGTCGAGCGTCGCGGCCTCGTCGAGGATGCGGCGGGCGACGACGTGCACGGGCACGCCGACGGCCGAGCGGTCGGAGACGTGATGGAGGATGTTGAAGTGCACCCCGAGGCCGCGGCCGTCGGCGGTGCGAGCGACGCCGATCTTGCCGACCATGCCCGTCTCCGTGAACGTGCGCACGACGCGGTCGGCGAGCGGCACCTCGAGCAGCACGCCCGTCGGCGCGAGCTCGCCGTGCCAGTCCCACGTCTGCATCGTCATCGGTCGACGACCCTCGGGCAGCGCGACGATCGTCGAGCATTCGAGCGCGTTCGCCGAGGGGGCGTGGGCGAGGATCTCGGTGCGCGCCGTGAGCAGCATGACGTCGTCGATCGGCACGTCGGCACCGCGGGCGACGCCCTCGAGCTCGTCGGCGATCGCGGGCGCCCATGCGCGCACGGCGGCGATGGAGCCCGCGGCGACGGTCTCGGCGACGCCGTCCGGCACCCCCATGACCTCGTACGCGTCGCGGTAGCGCGCGATCGTCTCGCGGATGGGCGCGGCGAGCGCAGACCCGTAGGCGACGCCGCGCGAGACGGCGTCGGTGGAGGGCAGGCGCAGCTCGGCGACCTTCATCGGGCGTCCTCTCCGTCGACGCGTGTCGACAGCGGTGGCAGGTGACCGCGGCGCTCGTGCTCGGCGGGGAGCGCATCCATGAGCGCCGCGAGGTCGGCGTGCGGGCATCCGGCGAGCGCACCGGCGCCCGCGAAGGATCCGCGACCGGCGAACTCGTCCCGCACCCGTGCGCGCACGTCGGCGGGCTTGTCCTGGCTGAGCTTGAAGACGGCCTGTTCGCCCGTGACCTCGATCGCGAAGGCCGTCACGCCCGTGACGATGTCGCGGAAGACGTCCATCGAGCCGGCCATGTCCCACGTGGGACCGCCCGCGGCGCCGCGCTGCCCCTCGAGCTGCGCGACGGTGGCCACGACGACGTCGAGCGCCTCGTCGTCGTCGAGCAGCCGCACGGTGCCGGTCAGGTGCACGGCGGCGTAGTCGACCGTGGGCACCGCGGTGGGCGCGCCGTACAGGGAGGGCGACACGTAGCCGTGGGTCGAGGCGTGCACGAGCAGCACCTCCGGATGCCTCCGCATCGCACGCCAGTGGCGGTTCGCACGCCCCATGTGGCTCCACAGCGTCTGCCCGACGAGCGTGTCGACGCTCGCGGCATCCAGCGCCGGTGGCAGCACGACGGGCACGTGGGTCGCGATCGGCGCACCCGTCTGCGACGTGACCGCGAGCGCGAACGGCGTCGCGGCCACGAGGTCGACGATCGCTCGGCCGTCGGGCGCGTGGTAGTCGGGGAAGGTGTGCACCTCAGCGCACGCTCTCGATCACGGCATCCCACATGACCTCGGAGGCGATGGCCCCGAACGACGCGACGGAGGGGCCGAGCCCCTGCCGCGGGTCGTAGGAGGGCAGGTCGACCTCGTCGGTGGTGAGGAGGAAGAGCGTGTCGCCGTCGAGCGCGGTGTGGAAGGGCTGGATGCCGCGGTGCATCGACGAGTGGATCTGCGTGGCGAGCTGCCGCAGGTCGATCTCCTCGAGCCTGGCGTTCGTGACGACGACCGACAGCGTCGTGTTGCCGCGCTGGATGCCGTCTGCCGCCTGCTCGCCGGCCTCGGAGAAGGCGAGCGCGCCGTCGATCGAGGGATGGCGGCGCGTGCCGTCCTCCTGCACGTTGCCGCGCAGCACGGTGCCGTCGCGGTCGATGACGGCGCCGACGGCGTTCACGACCGTCAGCGCGAGGATCTTGAGCTCGCCGACCTGCCGGAACGCGGCGCCCTGCCCGGCCCACTCCGTCGAGGCAGGTCGCATCTTGCCGCACGAGCCGCCGACGCCCGCCCCGACGCGTCCGATCTCGACGACGCCCTCGCGCGACCGCTCGAAGGCGGCGCGGCCGAGAGCGGCGTCGGGCGTGATGGCGTTGTCGCGCACCGCGAAGTCGTAGATGACGGCGCCCGAGACCGCGGCGAGGTCGGCGAAGCCGGTGCGGCGTCCGCCCCGCTCGAGCAGCGCGTCGGTGACGCCGGATGCCGCCGCGGTGCCGTGCACGGAGCCGCCCGCGAGGCAGATGGCGTGGTTGAAGGGGTAGCGGCCGGTGATGCCGACGGCGCCGCCGCGGTCGTCGATCGCCGTGCGGGCACCGCCGTCGATCGACACGACGGTGACGCCGGTCGGGCCCTCGTCGTACTGCGCGGTGCCGATGCGCACGCCGGGAAAGTCGAAGACGACCTCGGCGCGCCCGCCGCCCGGCACGGCCGCGAGGGCGACGTCGTCGTTCGTCGTGAGGCCGGCGAACGTCGACCGCGGCGTGCGGCGGGGCTCGGCGTCCCACGTCGGCTGCGGCGCGAACGCGGGGACGGGGGCGGGCTCGATGGTGGTCATCGCTCCTCCAGGAGGGCTCGGGAGTACGGGTGCGTGAAGCCGGCCGCGACGTCGGCGGCGCCGGCGTCCTCGACGACCTCGCCGCCGCGCATGACGACGACGCGATCGGCGAGGTAGCGGACGACGGCCATGTCGTGGGAGATGAAGAGGGCACCGAAGCCGTGCTCGGCCTGCAGGCGCTGCACGAGCTGCAGGATCTGCGCCTGCACCGACACGTCGAGGGCGCTGACGGCCTCGTCGAACACGATGAAGCGCGGGCTCGTGATGAGGGCGCGGGCGATCGCGACGCGCTGCCGCTGCCCGCCGGAGAGCTCGTGGGGATGGCGTGCGCCGAGCTCGGGCGCGAGCGCGACCTGCTCGAGCAGCTCGCCGACGCGCTCGCGCACCAGGTGCCGGTCGCGCGTGCGCACCTGCAGCGGCTCGGCGATGGACGCGGCGACGGTCATGCGGGGGTTCAGCGCCCACATCGGGTGCTGCAGCA
This sequence comes from Agrococcus sp. SGAir0287, assembly GCF_005484985.1. Classification (NCBI taxonomy): domain Bacteria; kingdom Bacillati; phylum Actinomycetota; class Actinomycetes; order Micrococcales; family Microbacteriaceae; genus Agrococcus; species Agrococcus sp. SGAir0287. Next base: position 62,470 of record NZ_CP027942.1, on the reverse strand, counting down.
CCGCCTGCATCTCGCCGGCGACGCGGCGGCGGCGCAGCGGCTGCCCGTCGAAGCGCACGACGCCCGCCGTCGGCGCACGCAGGCCGAGGGCGACGGATGCGGCGGTCGACTTGCCCGAGCCGGACTCGCCGACGAGCCCGACGGTCTGCCCCTCCTCGATCGCGAACGAGACGTCGCGCATCGCGTGCACGGCGCGAGCGCCCGAGCCGAAGCGCACGCTCACGGCGTCGAGCTCGACGAGGCTCATGCGCGCGCCTCCTCGTCGATGGGCGCCGGATCCGACGGTGCGGATGGTGTGGACGCGGTCGGGGGCGCCGGATCCGCACCGTGCGCCGCGAGCAGCTCCGTGTACGTGCGCACCGGCACGTCGCGGCGCAGCCTCGACGGCATCGCGGCGATGAGCGAGCGCGTGTACGGATGCTCGGGCTCCTGCAGCACGACGTCCGGTCGGCCGACCTCGACGACCCGGCCGCGGTACATCACCGCGACGCGGCGGCACCAGCGGGCGACGGCCTCGAGGTCGTGGCTCAGCCACACGACCGTGGCGCTGGTCTGCTCGGCGGCCTCGAAGATCAGCCGCAGCACCTCGCGCCGCACGTTGGCGTCGAGGGCGGCCGTCGGCTCGTCGGCGACGAGGATGCGGGGCCTGCGCGCCATGGCGATCGCGATGGCGACGCGCTGCGCCATGCCGCCCGAGAGCTCGTGCGGGTAGCGTCGCAGCACGTCGGCGGGGTCGGCGATGCGCACCTCGTCGAGCATCTGCGCGAGCGCCGCACGCGACGCGTCGCCGCCGAGCGCCCGCACGACGAGCGCGAGCTGCCGACCGACGCGCTGCGTGGGATCGAGGGTCGCGATGGGATCCTGCGGGATGAAGCCGAGCGTGTCGCGTCGCAGCGCGCGCAGCGCGGGCCGGTCCAGGGTCCCGACGTCGACGCCGCCCACCCGGACCGAGCCGCTCGCGACGCGGCCGTTGGCGGGCAGCAGCGCGCCGATCGCGGTGCCGAGCGTCGACTTGCCCGAGCCCGACTCGCCGACGATCGCGAGCGTCTCGCCCGCGTCCGCCGTCAGGGTCGCGCCGTCGAGCGCGCGCACGACGCCCCGCGGGGTGCGGAACTCGACGACGAGGTCGTCGATCTCGATGAGGCTCACGTGAGGTCCACCACCTGTCGGGGCTCGAGGCGGTCGCGCAGGCTGTCGCCCACGAGCGTCACGGCGAGGATCGCGAGCACCATCGCGCCCCCGGAGGAGACGAGGATCCACGGTGCGGTGAGCAGGTACAGGTTGCCCTCGCTCGCGAGCAGGCCGAGCGACGATGCGGGCAGCTGCACGCCGTAGCCGAGGAAGGAGAGGCCGCCCTCGACGAGGATCGCGACCGAGAGCGCGTACGTCGCCTGGATGACGACGGTGCCCGAGACGTTCGTGAGCAGGTGGCGCACCATGATGACGGGCGCGGAGACGCCCGAGATGCGCGCGGAGGTCACGAAGTCGCGTCGCGCGACCTGCGCGGCGGCAGCGGCCACCTGGCGGGTCATGAGCGGCACGGTGATGAGCACGATCGCCGCGAGCGACGCCGTGACCCCGGGGCCGAACGCGGCCGCGACGAGCAGCGCGAGCAGGATCGAGGGGAAGGCGTAGAGCACGTCGCCGATGCGCATGACGACCTCGCGCACCCAGCCGCCGAGGTACGCGGCGAGGATGCCGAGCGCCGAGGCGATGACCGCGGTGCAGAGCACGGCGACCGCCGAGAGCAGGAAGGTCGTGCCGATGCCCTCGAGCAGCCTCGCGAGCAGCGATCGACCGAGGGAGTCGGTGCCGAGCGGATGCGCGAGGCTCGGCGGCTCGAAGCGCGCGCCGACCGTCGTCGTGCCATCGTCGAGCCCCGGGACGACGCGTCCGGCGAGCGAGAGGAGCACGAGCAGCGCGAGCACGGCGAGCGCCGCCGTGAGCACGCCGTCCGTCGTGCGCAGGGCGCGCAGGCGGCCGGGCGCGGCGGCGAGGCCCGCGGCGACGCCGGTCACGAGCGCGCCCCGATCGTCGAGACCCGCGGGTCGACGAGGCTCGACGCGAGCTCGACGAGGACGCTCGTGACGACGAACACGACGGCGGCGAGCATGACGCCCGCCTGCACGACGGCGTAGTCGCGCCGATCCATGGCGAGCAGCAGGTACGACCCGACGCCCGGCACGTTGAAGAGGCCCTCGACGATGACGGCACCGCCGAGGAGGTACGCGAGCAGCGTCGCGGCGAGCGTGAGGATGGGGATGGTCGCGTTGCGCAGCACGTGGTGCCGCACGATCGACCACGGCGTCTCGCCGCGCGCGACGGCCGCCTGCACGTAGGGCTCGACGAGCACGCCGAGCACGGCGTCCCTCGTCGTCCGCGCCGTCGCGGCGGCGCAGAAGACGGAGAGGACGAGCGCGGGCAGCAGCGACGAGAGCAGCCCTCGCCCGACGTCCTCCGCCACGGGCGTGAACGCGCCGATCGTGATGCCGAGCGGCACGGATGAGAACAGCAGCACGACGAGCGCCCCGAGCACGAACTCGGGCACCGAGATGCCGAGCCCGCCGAGGACGCGGCTGACCACGGCGCCGCCGCGTCGGCGTGCGCGCAGGGCCTGCAGCACGCCGACGGGGATGCCGACCGCGAGCGCGATCGCGAGCGCCATGAGCGCGATCGTCGCCGTCACCGGCAGGCGCAGCGCGAGCTCGTCGAGCACGGGCTGCCTCGACACGATCGACGTGCCGAGGTCGCCCGTGACGACCTTCGAGATCCAGATGCCGAACTGGCTCGCGAGGTCGCGGTCCAGCCCGAGCTCGGCGACGAGCGCGTCGCGCTGCTCCTGCGTGGCGAGCGGACCGAGCAGCACGCGCTCGGCCTGGCCGGGCACCACCCGCACCGCCATGAACACGAGCAGCGCGATGCCGAGCAGCGTCACGAGCCCCGTGAGGACTCGCCCGCCGACCCATCGCACCGTCTGCATCTCAGCCCTCGAGCATCCGGAAGTCGGCGACGAGGCGCAGGAAGTCGCCGTAGCCCTCGTCGGCGAGGATCGTCGGCGCCAGCTGGTCGTTCGCGTAGCCGATGACCTGCGGGCGCGTGGCGAGCGGCAGCATCTCGGCGTACTCGTCGGCGAGGTCGCAGACCGTCTGCAGCGCCTCGGCGCGCTCCGCGCCCGGCTCGAGCCCCTGGGCCGCGACGATCGCCTCCGACAGGTCGTCGTGCGCCTGCGTGAAGCCGACGTTGAAGAACGCCGTCTCGGGGTTCCACCAGCTCGTCACGATGGATGCGTCGCCGTAGCCGGCGAACCAGCTGAGCGCGATGTCGAAGTCGCCCGGCTGCGAGACGTAGACGCGCTCGCCGAACGTGCCGTCGTCGACCGACTCGAGCTCGATCTGCGCGCCGGCGGCCTGGAGCTGCTGCTGGATGAGCTGGGCGATGGCGCCGAGGGCGGGGTCGGAGTTGTAGACGAGGATCGTCGCCTCGACGCCCTCGAGCGCGTCGGCGTCGACCTCGGCGGATGCGGACGGCACCGAGTCGGGGGCGCACGCGTCGGGGAGGTTCGCCGGCGTCACGGCCGTCGCCTCCGCTGCCCCCGCGAGGGCGACGTCGACGAGCGCCTGCCGGTCGATGAGTGCGTTGACCGTCTGCCGGACCTCGGGGTCGACGAACGGCGAGTCGGGGTTCACCGAGTTGAGCATGGCGTAGAAGAAGTCGCTCTGCGTCTGGCTCACGGCCGTGACGTTCGGCGCGGACTGCAGCAGCTGCAGCGCGTCGGCGTTCGAGAAGTTCGCGAGCTGCGTCGACCCGTCGCGCAGGCCGGCGAGGCGCGTCTGCTCGTCGCCGGCGATGACGAGCTCGAGCTCGTCGACGCCGAGCGCGTCCGCATCCCACCACTCGGGGTTGGCGGCGAAGGTCCACGACTCGTCCTGCCGATGCTCGGCGACGGTGAAGGCACCGGATCCGAGCATCTCGGTCACGGGGTCGAAGGTGCCCGCGGTCAGCTCCTCCATCGGCAGGATCGCGGCGGGCGTGTTCGCGAGCGCTGCGAGGAACGGCGTGTACGGGCGCTCGAGCGTCACGGTCACCTGCTGCGCGCCGTCGCTCGTGTCCTCGATCGAGGCGACGGGACCGAGCTGGCCGGACCAGACGGAGCCGGAGTCGAGGAGGCGCTGGAGCGAGCCGACGACGTCGGCGGCCGTGACGGCGCGGCCGTTCGAGAAGACGGCATCGGGCTGCAGGGTGAAGACGTAGGTCGTGTCGTCCGGCTGCTCCCACTCGGCGGCGAGCTCGGGCTGGATCTCGAAGCCCGGTCCGACGGTGACGAGCGACTCGTACACGAGGCCCATGATCGACCACGAGCGGGCGACCTCGGCGAAGGCGGGGTCGAGCCCCTGGGCCTCTGCCGTGTCGTAGTCGATCTGCACCTGCAGGGTGCCGCCGGCGCTCGTCACCGAGTCGTCGGCGTAGGCGACGTAGCCGTCGGGCACGTCGGCGTCCGGCTCGGCGGGGGCGGAGCCGCCCGAGCATCCTGCGAGCGCGAGCGCCGCGACTGCGGCGGCCGCGAGGGCTGCGGTGGAGGTGGTGCGCACGGGAGCCTCCCGATCGGTCCGATGCCGGATCGAGCGCGGGTGCTGCCTGCCTCGAGCCGGATGCCGGATCGTTCCGGCATTGTCCGGAATCTACGCGCGGCCTGCGCGCAGGTCAAGCACGGGATGCCCGCGGCGGCCACTTCGTCATGCGCTCGTAGCACCGCATGACGGAACGATCCGGCGTTCGCGGTCGCCGGGGCACGCCGACGTGGTAGACACGGGGCATGCCGGACCGCTCGAGCCACCGTGCCGCGACGATCGTCGACGTGGCACGTGCGGCGGGCGTCTCGCGCACGACGGCGTCCGACGCGCTGCGCGGACACGGCCGCGTCTCGCAGGAGACGCGCACGGCCGTCGAGGCCGCCGCCGCCGCGCTCGGCTACCGTCCGAACTCCGCCGCGCGCTCGCTGCGCGCCGCGACGACCGGCACGCTCGGCATCCACCTGCCGGAGGCGATGACGCGCATCGAGTACTACCTGCAGACGGTCTACGGCGCGCTCGAGCAGGCGGCCGCCGAGGAGGTCGACGTGACGCTCATCACGTCCCGCCGCCTCGCGGGCGACCAGGCGCCGCCCGCGGTCGACGGCGTCATCCTGCTCGATCCGCTCGCGGACGACCCGGTCGCCGAGCGGCTGCTCGCGCTCGACCAGCCGCTCGTGACGCTCGAGGGTGCGCAGACGGCGCGTGCGATGGGCGTCGTGTCCGCCGACCACGAGGGCGCGGTGCGCGAGCTGCTCGACCATCTCGCCGCGCGAGGCGCCATCGCACCGGCGCTGCTCGCCTCCCCCGCCGTCACCGACTGGGGCTCGCGCGTGCAGGCGGCGTACCGCGCCTGGTGCCGCGAGCGCGGCATCGAGCCCGCCATGGTCGAGCGCCCGTTCGGCTCGGAGTCGGGCGCCTACGCCGCTGCCGCCCGCGAGCTGCTCGTCGCGCGTCCCGAGGTCGACGCCTTCCTGTGCGGACCCGACGGCTCGGCGATCGTCGTCGTCGACGTGCTGCAGGACCTCGGGCGCGAGGTGGGCGACGACGTGCTCGTCGCCGCGCTCGTCGACAACCCCGCCTACGTCTACACCGACCCGCCCGTCACGGCGATCGACCTCACGCCGCGCGCGGCGGGAGCCGCCTGCATCCGCCTGCTGCTCGACATCGTCCGCGGCGAGGTCGCCCCCGACGCCGAGGTGCCGCTGCCGATCGAGGTGCGCTACCGTGCGAGCACCCTCGGCGCCGCCGCCCGCGCGCCGATCCGGTAGCCGCTGCGGCTACGCCGCGAGCAGCCCCGCGACGCGCCCCAGCGAGCCCTCGACGAGTCGGTAGTACGCCCACCGGCCGCGCGTCGAGCGCGTGAGGAAGCCGGCCTCCATGAGCAGCCGCAGGTGGTGGGACACGGTCGGCTGCGAGAGGCCGAGCGGCTCGGTGAGGTCGCACACGCACGCCTCCGCGCCCTCGTGCGCGGCGATCATCGACAGCAGTCGCAGCCGGGCCGGATCCGCGATGGCCTTGAGCGTGCGTGCGAGCGCCTCGGCGGAGACCTCGTCGAGCACGCCGCCCGTGATCGGCGCGCAGCACGCGTCGAGCCTCGCAGGGGTCGGCGCTGCGATCGTCATGCGTCCATCATCGCACGACGCATTGACAGATGTCGATGCATCGTGCACGCTCGCATCGACAGACATCGATGGAAGGAGGGATGATGGAGGCCGACGCGCTGTGCGTCGAGCTGGGCTGCCCGCCCGAGCTCGACCGGGACTGCTGCTGACCGACGACCCACGAGCGGGCGCTCCGGGACGGAACCCGGGAGCGCCCATCCCCATCCAAGCGAGGGACCATGCCCGAGACCACCCCCACCGTCCTCTTCGTCTGCGTGCACAACGCCGGGCGCTCGCAGATGGCCGCCGGCTACCTCCAGGCGCTCGCGGGCGACCGCGTCGCCGTGCGCTCCGCAGGCTCGATGCCCGCCGACCGGATCAACCCGGTGGCCGTCGCCGCGATGGCCGAGGAGGGCATCGACATCGCCGGCAGGCAGCCCGCGGTGCTCACGCCCGACGCCGTGCGGGCCGCCGACGTCGTCGTGACGATGGGATGCGGCGACGCCTGCCCCTTCTTCCCCGGCACGCGCTACGAGGACTGGGAGCTCGACGACCCGGCCGGTCAGGGCATCGAGGCCGTTCGCTCCATCCGCGACGAGATCCGCCGCCGCGTCGAGGGACTGCTCGCCGAGCTCGCGCCCGCCTGAGCGCGCATCGCTCGCCCCGCCGCCGCCGCACGGCCAGCGCTCGCGCGCGCCTGCGTGACGACGCGGGCGCGTCGGCGCTAGCCTTCCCGGTGGTCCCGAGTCGGATGGGACGAGGATGGTGCAGGTGGTGACGGAGCGAGCGCGGTCGACGCGCGCACGCCGCATCGTCGCCGTGCCTCGAGCGAGCGGTCGCGCCGAGCGCGTGGCCGTCGCGGTGCTCGCGGCCGTCGCGCTCGCCGTCGTCTTCGTCGTCGCCGTGTGGACGGAGCGCGGCCGCATCGCCGAGGGCGCCGTGCTCGAGGCGTCGACGTTCGCGACCGACTCCCCGCTGCTGGGCCTCGTCGGCATCTCGACGCTCGCCGCCGCCTGCGCGGCGCTCCTCGCGATCGGCCTCGTGCGTCGGCGCGGGGATCTCGCGCTCGTCGCCATCGCCGTCGTCGCCGCGAGCGCGATCATCGGCCAGCTGCTGAAGCACCTCGTGCTCTCGCGCCCCACCGTCGTCGCCGAGCAGGGCAACTCCTTCCCCAGCGGCCACATGATCGCGTTCGCCGCCGTCGCCGCCGGTGCGCTCGTCGTGCTGCCCGCCGCGCTGCGCCTCGTCGCCGCGCCCTTCGCGGCCGTGCTGCTCTCGGTCGTCGCGATCCGCCTCGTGCACGACGGCTGGCATCGCCCGAGCGACGTCGTCGGCGCGCTGCTGCTCGTGGTCTGCCTCACCGCCCTGGCGACGCTGTGGCGCGCGCCCGTGCCGCCCAGCAGGCGTGCGCCGTACCGCCTGCTCGAGCTCGTGCTGCTCGCGAGCGCCGGCGTCGCGAGCCTCGTCGCGATCGTCGCGGCGATCGTCGTCGCAGCGGCGGGGGATGCGGGGGCGCCGCTGCTCGTCACGGCGTCGAGCGCGCTCGTCGCCGCGGTGCTCGTCGCCGTCGCGACGCTGTCGTGGCTCGTGCGCCGACCGCGTCCCGAGCTCGCCGGCGCCCGACACCTCCGCTGACGCCCCGCCCTTCAGATGTGAGGTGCGCTCGGGTCAGACGCCGTCCTCGTGCGCGAACGTCGGCAGCGACGCCGTGATGACGGTGCCGTCGGCACGCCGGAAGCCCTCGAGGTCGTCGGTCGAGGGCGCATCCTCGTCGACGAGCGGGCCCTGGCCGTCGAGCTCGATGGTCACGGGTCGACCGTCGCGTACGTGCACGCGCTCGCCGCGCACCTGGACGACCGCATCCGATCCCTCCTCGACCGTGAACGTCATCGCGTCCTGCTGCACGCGCACGCGGATGCGGGTGCCGCGCAGCGTGAGGCGGAAGGTGATCGCCTCCCATCCCTCGGGCATGCGCGGGTCGAACGAGATCTCGCCGTCGTGGTCGCGCATGCCGCCGAAGCCGGCCGCGTAGGCGAGCCAGATGCCGCCCGTCGAGGCGACGTGCACGCCGTCGGGCGTGTTGCCGTGGAGGTTCGCGAGGTCGACGTAGAGCGCGTCGAGGTGGTACTCGAGCGCGAGGTCGCGGTAGCCGACCTCGGCGGCGATGATCGACTGCACCACGGCCGACAGGGTGGAGTCGCCCGTCGTGAGCGCGTCGTAGTACTCGAAGTCGCGCCGCTTCTCCTCCGGCGTGAAGTGCTGACCCTGCAGCAGCAGCGCGAGCACGACGTCCGCCTGCTTCAGCACCTGGAAGCGGTAGATGACGAGCGGGTGGAAGTGCAGCAGCAGCGGGCGGTGCTCGTCGGGCGTGTTCGCGAGGTCCCACACCTCGCGCTCGAGGAACTGCGCGTCCTGCGGATGCACGCGCAGCTCGGCGTCGAACGGGATGTGCATGCCGTCGGCGGCGCGCATCCACTCGGCGACCTCGTCGGCCGTGACGCCGACGCGCGCCACCATGCGCTCGTGCGCCGCCGGATCCTCCTCGCGCAGCCGCTCGACGGCGCGCGCAGCGGCGCGCAGGTTCGCCCGCGCCATGACGTTCGTGTACAGGTTGTCGTTCACGACGGTCGTGTACTCGTCGGGGCCCGTGACGCCGTGGATGTGGAACACCGGCGAGCCGTTCGTGCGCCAGAAGCCCAGGTCGGCCCACATGCGCGCCGTCTCGACGAGGATGTCGATCGCGCCGCGCGCGAGCAGCTCGGCGTCGCCCGTCGCCTCGACGTACTGCATGAGCGCATGCACGATGTCGGCGTCGATGTGGTACTGCGCCGTCGAGGCGGCGTAGTAGGCGCTCGACTCCTGGCCGTTGATCGTGCGCCACGGGTACAGCGCGCCGAGCTGGTTCATCTCCGACGCGCGCTGGCGGGCGGCGTCGAGCATGCCCTCGCGGAAGCGCAGCGCGTTGCGAGCGACGCCGGGCGACGTGTACGTGAGGAACGGCATCACGTAGACCTCGGTGTCCCAGAAGTAGTGCCCGCCGTAGCCCGAGCCCGAGACGCCCTTCGCCGCGATGCCGCCGCCGTCGGTGCGCGCCGACGCCTGCGCGAGTGCGAAGAGGTTCCAGCGCACGGCCTGCTGCACGGCCGCCTGGCCCTCGACCTCGACGTCGCTGCGCGCCCAGAAGTCGTCGAGCCAGGCGCGCTGCGAGGCCTTCACGGCGTCGACGCCGAGGCTCTTCGCGCGGTCGAGCGTGCGCTTCGTGCGGTCGACGAGCTCTCGCACCGGCACCTGCCGGGCCGTGTGGTACGACGCCCACTTCGTGAGGCGGATGGGATTGCCGGCCTTCGCCTCGATGCGGAAGACGTGCTTGGCGAGGTCGTCCTCGACGTGCCGGGTGACCGCGACCTCGTCGACCGACTCGATGCGGTGCTCGACGCCGACGGCGATCGTCATGCGCGAGTTCATCGCCTGGTAGCCCAGGATGACCCGGTTCTCGCGGTCGTGCCGGTGCTTGGGCTCGAGCACGCGACCCTCGACCGTCTCGGCCTTGCGGGGGTCGAATCCCTCCTCCTCGGGCCGCGCATGCAGGTCGTCGCGCAGGTCCTGCCGGTTCATGAGCTGGCTGGAGATGATGATCGACGCGTCGTCGAGCGGCGTGACCTCGTACTCGAGCAGCGCGAGGTGCCGCTCGGTGAACGACACGAGCCGCGACGTGCGGACGTGGATGCGCTTGCCGCTCGGCATGCGCCACTCGCACTCGCGCTCGAGCACGCCGCGCTGGAAGTCGAGGCGTCGCGAGTAGGCGGTGAGGTCGGCGTCGGCGAGCACGAAGGGCTCGTCGTCGACGTAGAGGCGGATGATCTTCGCGTCGGGCGCGTCGATGATCGTCTGGCCGACGCGGGCGAAGCCGAAGGCCTCCTCCGCGTGCCGGATGGGCCACGTCTCGTGGAAGCCGTTCACGTACGTGCCGAAGACGTGGCCGTGCCGCGCCTCCTCGACGTTGCCGCGCATGCCGAGGTAGCCGTTGCCGACGGCGAAGAGCGTCTCGGCCGTGCCCTGGCCGTGGTGGTCGAGCTCGGTCTCGACGAGCGCCCACTCGTCGATCGGGAACCGCTGCCTGTCGAGCGGGTCGGCTGCGTCGCGCCTCATGCGGCACCTCCGGGGAGCGAGTCGATGAGCTCGGCGAGGTCGTCGACGACGAGGTCGGCGCCGTGCTCGAGCAGGGAGTCCGCGCCGGCGCCGCGGTCGACGCCGACGGTGAGCAGGAAGCCGCCCGCGCGCCCGGCGGCGACGCCGGAGTGGGCGTCCTCGACGACGACGCACTGCGACGGCGCGAGGCCGAGCAGCTGGGCGCCCTCGACGTACGTGGCGGGCGAGGGCTTGCCTGCGAGGCCGTGGGCGGCGGCGTGCACGCCGTCGACGATCGTCCCGAACCGGTCGGCGAGCCCCGCGGCGGCGAGCACGCGGCGGCCGTTGCGGCTGCTCGTCACGACGGCGACGGCGAGGCCTGCCGCCTCGGCGGCGTCGAGGAAGGCGACGGAGCCCGGGTAGGGCTCGACGCCGTGCTCGTCGACCTCGGCGGTGAAGGCCTGGTCCTTGCGGTTGCCGAGCCCGTGCACGGTGTCGGCCTCGGCGGCGTCGCTCGGCTCGCCCTCGGGCAGGTCGATGCCGCGGGCGGCGAGCATGCTGCGCACGCCGTCGTAGCGCGGCTTGCCGTCGATGTGGGCGAAGTAGTCGGCATCCGTGTACGGCGCGACGCCGTGCGTCTCGAGCACGGGGGCGAAGAGCCTCGCCCACGCGCGCATGTGCACCTCGGCCGTGGGCGTCAGCACGCCGTCGAGGTCGAAGAGGATGGCGCGTGCGTCGGCGAGCGCGCTCGCGTCGCGGGAGCCGTGGATCATGCGTGCTGCGACCTCTCGAGGCTGACGGTGTCGGTGCATGGCGACCCGGTTCTTCCCCTGCCGCGCTCGCGAGCGACGCTACCGCAGCCCGCGCCCGCGACGCACATGCGCGGATGCGCTCTCGGAGGGTGCGATCCGCGCCGTGTGACCCGACCGCGTCCACTCGCCGCATCCGGCACCCCCGCAGCGTGCCTGGTCGCCGGCGGCGCTCGCATGGGCGGCAGCGACCGACGACGCGCCACGGCATGGACCAGGGGCGCCCGCTCGACGCTCACGCCGGCTGCGTCACCAGACGTCGGTTCGCGAACTCGAGCACGGCGTCGGGCCCGAGCTCGCGGCCGAAGCCCGAGCGCTTGACGCCTCCGAACGGCAGCTCGGGCCGCGAGACGCCGAACGCGCCGATCGAGACCATGCCCGCCTCGAGGCGCTCCGCGACCCACGCCGCACGATCGGGGTCGGCGTCGTCGAAGACGTTCGCGCCGAGGCCGAACGGCGAGTCGTTGGCGACGCGCACGGCCTCCTCGGCATCCGCGACCGGCACCACCATCGCGACGGGGCCGAAGAGCTCCTCGTGCCAGACGCGCATCGTCGGCGTGACGCCGGTGAGGATGCCGGGCTCGACGAACGCGCCTGCCCCGGGGATGCGGATGCCGCCGGTGACGAGCGTCGCGCCCTCGGCGACGGCGGAGGCGACCTGCTCGACGAGGTCGGCCGCCGCCGCCTCGCTCGACATCGGCCCGAGATCGACGCCCTCCTCGAGCGGCGAGCCGATGCGCAGCGCGCGCATCCCGGCCGCGAGGCGCTCGACGAACGCGTCGTGCAGCGACGCGTGCACGATGAAGCGCTTCGCCGAGGTGCACGCCTGGCCGCAGTTGCGCGTGCGGGCCGCGATGGCGACGTCGACCAGTCGGTCGAGATCGTCGGTCGAGAGCACGATGAACGGGTCCGAGCCGCCGAGCTCGAGCACGCAGCGCGTCAGCGACCGGCCCGCGACCTCCGCCACCGCGGCGCCGGCGCGCTCCGAGCCCGTGAGCGAGACGCCCTGCACGCGCGGGTCGGCGATCATCGTCGCGATCTGCGCGCTCGATGCGAGCACGGTCTGGTACGTGCCCGCCGGCAGGCCCGACGCATCCGCCATCGCCTGCATCGCGAGCGCCGCGCCCGTGCAGGAGCCCGCGTGCTTGATGACGACGGGGTTGCCGAGCAGGAGGTTCGGCGCCGCGAGCCTCGCCACCTGGTAGTACGGGAAGTTCCACGGCATGATGCCCACGATCGGTCCCGTCGGACGCAGCTCGACGCGCGCTGCCCGCCCCCGCCAGTCGGTCTCGATCGCGCGGTCGGCGAGCAGCTCGGGTCGGTCGGCGTACCAGTCCCAGATCGATGCGACGAGCCGCACCTCGCCGATGCCCTGCGCGAGCGGCTTGCCCATCTCGCGCGCGATGGTCGTGGCGAGCTCGACCTCCTGCGCGCGGAACGCCGCGGCGATCGCGCGCATCGCGGCGATGCGCTCGTCGAGCGACGGCATCGCGGCAGCCGCCTCGGCGGCCGACGCGAGGGCCGCCTCGATCTCGGCATCGGTGGCCCCGGCGTGCTCGGCGAGCACCTCGCCCGTGGCGGGATCGACGGATCGGTAGGCCATGCTCGCGCTCCTCTCACGCCGCCCGCAGGCGACGTCGCGGTCGGGTCCGCCTCGCACGATACCCCGGGATTGCCTGGTGACGGAACGATCCGGCATGCTGGGCTGAGAGCGCGCGACGAAGGAGTGGCATGACCGAGGCACCGCTGGCCGGCGTGCTCGTCGCCGACCTGTCGCGCGTGCTCGCCGGACCGCTCGTCGGCCAGACGCTCGCCGACCTCGGCGCGCGCGTCGTGAAGGTCGAGCGGCCGGGCACCGGCGACGACACGCGCGCGTGGGCGCCGCCGGTCTCGCCGAGCGGCTCGACCTACTTCGACAGCGCGAACCGCGGCAAGGAGTCGGTCGTGCTCGACCTCGCGGACGACGCCGACCGGGCGCTCGTCGCCGAGCTCGTCGCGCGCGCCGACGTCGTCGTGGAGAACTTCCCGCCCGCCACGCGCGCACGCCTCGGCATCGACCGGGAGGCGCTGCTCGCCGCGCATCCGCGCCTCGTGTGGTGCTCGATCAGCGGCTACGGCGCTGCGCCGGCCGGCGCCGGCCGCGCCGGCTACGACTTCGTCGTGCAGGCGGTCAGCGGCCTCATGCACGTCACGGGCGAGCCCGACGGCCCGCCGACGAAGGCGGGCGTCGCGCTCGTCGACGTGCTCACGGGCAAGGATGCGACGGCCGGCATCCTCGCGGCCCTGCTGCGCCGCGAGCGCACCGGCGTCGGCGGGCTCGTGGAGGTCGCGCTGCTGTCGAGCGCGCAGGCCGCGCTCGTGAACCAGCTGCACGCCGTGCTCGGCGCTCCCACGCCCGAGCCGCGCGACGCCGACGAGCCGGCGGCGTCCGAGCCCGCCCGCGCCGGCAGCGCGCATCCCTCGATCGCGCCGTACCAGCTGCTGCACACCGCGGATGCGCCGCTCGCGGTCGCGGTCGGCACCGACGCGCAGTTCCGCGTGCTGTGCGCCGAGCTCGGCGAGCCGTCGCTCGCCCACGACGCGCGCTTCGCGACGAACGCCGACCGGGTCGCGCACCGGGAGGACCTCGTGCCACTGCTCGAGGACGCGCTCGCCGGCGCCACCGCCGAGGACTGGGAGGCGCGCCTGCTCGCCGCAGGCGTCGTCGCGGGGCGGGTGCGCACGATCTCCGAGGGGCTCGCGCTCGCCCGCGAGGTCGGCCTCGAGCCCACGCGCGCGCTCCACGGCCCCGCGGGCCACGGCACGACCCTCGCCTCGCCGATCCGCATCGACGGGGACGCCCGCACCTCGCCCATCCCACCCCCGTTGCTCGGCCAGCACGACGCTGCGCTGCGCGACTGGCTCGCCACCCCACGCATCTGACGGGAGCACCGTGACCACCGACCTGCTCGACATCGAGGCGCTGCTGAGCGACGAGGAGCGCGCGACGCGCGCCCGCGTGCGCGCCCTCGTCGACCGCGACATCCGTCCGCACGTCGCCGAGTGGTTCGAGGCGGCCCGCTTCCCCACCGAGCTCGTGCCCGCGCTCGCCGCCGAGGGGCTGCTCGGCATGCACCTCCACGGGCACGGATGCGCGGGCCGCTCCGCCGTGGAGTACGGCATCGCGATGCAGGAGCTCGAGGCGGGCGACAGCGGCATCCGCACCTTCGTCAGCGTGCAGGGCTCGCTCGCGATGAGCGCGATCGCGAAGCACGGCAGCGACGAGCAGCGGGCGCAGTGGCTGCCGCGGATGGCGCGTGGCGAGACGATCGGGTGCTTCGGCCTCACCGAGCCGAACGCCGGCAGCGACCCCGGCTCGATGCAGACGGTCGCGCGCCGCGACGGCGACGACTGGATCCTCGACGGCGCGAAGCGCTGGATCGGCCTCGCCTCCATCGCCGACGTCGCCGTGATCTGGGCGCAGACCGACGAGGGCATCCGCGGCTTCCTCGTCGACACCGCGAGCGCGGGCTTCACCGCGACGCCCATCGGCCAGAAGCTCTCGATGCGTGCGAGCATCCAGTGCGACATCGCGCTCGACGGCGTGCGCGTGCCCGAGCGGATGCGACTGCCCGAGGCGCGCGGGCTGCGGGCGCCGTTCGAGTGCCTCAACGAGGCGCGGTTCGGCATCGCATGGGGAGCGCTCGGCGCCGCACGCGACTCCCTCGAGGTCGCGCTCGCCTACGCGAGCGAGCGGGAGCTCTTCGGCCGGTCGCTCGCGAGCATGCAGCTGACGCAGGCGCGCCTGGCCGAGATGGCCCTCGAGCTGCACCAGTGCCAGCTGCTCGCCCTGCACCTCGGCCGGCGCAAGGATGCCGGCGTCCTCGAGCCGCACCAGATCTCGATGGGCAAGCTCGCCTCGTGCCGCGCGGCGATCCGGATCGCGCGCGAGGCGCGCGGCATCCTCGGCGGCAACGGCGTGACCCTCGAGCGCTCGCCCATGCGGCACGCGCTCAACCTCGAGAGCGTGCGCACCTACGAGGGCACCGACGAGGTGCACACCCTCGTCATCGGGCAGGCGCTCACGGGCATCCCGGCCTTCCGGGGCTGATGCATCCGGACGGTCGCCCCCGTGCGCAACGGTGCTGACCGTCCTGGGCGCCCTCCGTACGGTCGCAGGACCGAACGAGAGGAGCCCACCCATGGCCACCATCACCGAGCAGGTCGACGTCCGCGCGCCCATCTCGAGCGTCTACGGGCAGTGGACGCAGTTCGAGTCGTTCCCCCGCTTCATGGACCACGTCGAGCGCATCGAGCAGCTCGGCGACGACCGCCTCCGCTGGCACGTGAGGATCGGCGGGCAGGAGCGCGACTTCGAGGCGCGCATCACCGAGCAGCACCCCGACGAGCGCATCGCCTGGGCCGCCGACGGCGACGTGACGCATGCGGGCGTCGTCACCTTCCACCGCGTCGACGACGACACGACCCGGGTCGCGTTGCAGCTCGACTGGGAGCCGGAGGGCTTCCTCGAGAAGGTCGGCGCGGCCGTGGGCATCGACGACGCGAGCGTGCGCGGCGACCTCGCGCGCTTCAAGACGCTCATCGAGTCGGAGGGGGCGGAGTCGGGCCGCTGGGACGGCGACATCGACCGCGACCCCGACGCGACGGGTCGCTGACGGCGAACGCGCGGCGGCCGGGAGCATCGCGCCCGGCCGCCGCGCCGCGCTGCACCTCCGTCAGGCGAAGAGCGTCTCGCCGACGAAGCCTCCGGGCTCGCATCCCGGCGGGATCGCGAACACCGCCGAGCCGATCGGCGTCGTCCACTCGTTGAGCAGGTCGAGGTCGCTGAGCCGCTGCTGGATGGGCACGAACTGCGCGAGCGGATCCGCCTGCGCCGCCGTGAACAGCATCCCCGACTCCGACACGCTCGCCCCCGCGGGGCGCTCGTCGTAGTTGAACGCCCTCCGGTGGAAGCGCTGCGACGGATCGTCGCTGCGCGCGCGGCGCATGTGGGAGAACTCCGGGATGACGGGGAAGCCGATCGGCGTGCGCGCCTCGAAGTCGGGCTCGTCGTGCTCGAGCCGACCCGTGAGCGGGGCGCCGTTCGCGAGCGTGCGACCGACGGCCTGCTCTCGGCCGGGGCGATCGAGCCGATCCCAGCGGTCGAGGTCCATGCGGATGCGCCGGACGACGAGGGACGTGCCGCCCGCGAGCCAGCCCTCGCGGATCCACACGAGCCGGTCGAAGTCGGCGGTGCCCGGCTGCGGGTTCACCGTGCCGTCGACCTGCCCGAAGAGGTTGCGCATCGTCGTGCCCTGCGGCTCGGCGCCGCGGCTGCGACGGAAGCCGGACTGCACCCAGCGGATCGTCGCGAACGAGCGCGTGCCCTTCAGCAGCATGCGCTGCGCGTGGGCGACCGCGAGCGGGTCGTCGCCGGCGACCTCGAGCAGCACGTCGCCACCCGACCACGCATCCTCGAGCGCGTCGATCGCGAAGGACGGCAGCGGCGCGAGCCACGGGGGCGCCTGCGCGCCCGTGAGGGCGACCGCGGCCGACCCGAGCCCGATCGTCGCGGTGAGCCGGGCGGGGACGAGCGCGAGCTCGGGCTCCGAGTCCGCGAGCGCCGGCTCGCCCTGCGTGAGGCGTGCGGCGTCGTCCGACAGGACCCGCAGCATCCGCCGCAGCGCGTCGGCGTCGGTCGCGGGCAGCAGGTCGAGCGCGATCATCGTCGCGTGCGCCTGCGGCGGGATCGTGAACGCGGCCTGGTGCGCGCCGTGGAAGGGCACGACGGCGTCGCCGTGCAGCGGCTCCGCCGTCGGCGCATCCGCGACGGATGCGCCCGCGACGCGCGCCACGGCGTCCGCGCCGATCGCGGCGGCGGCGCCCGCGCCGGCGACGGCGCCTCCGAGGAGGAGCTGCCGCCGGCTCAGGGCGTGCCGCGACGTCGGCGGCGAGGTGCGCGCCCGGGCGTCGCGACCGCGCATCAGCGGTCCGAGCCCGCGGCGTCGCCGTGGCCCATGTCGCTGCCGCCCATGTCGCCGTGGTCCATGTCGCCGTGGTCCATGTCCGACATGTCGTCATCGCCCTCGTACGACTCGTTGGCGCCCGAGTAGTCGCGCGCGGTCGCGGTCAGCTCGAGCGTCGAGCCGTCGTCGAACGTCAGGGTGATGACGACGTCGTCGCCGGCGACGATGGGCGCGGTGAGGCCCATGACCATGAGGTGGTTCCCGCCGGGCTCGAGCGCGAGCGTCGCGCCCGGCTCGACGTCGAAGCCGTCGACCTCGCGCATGATCATCTGCCCCGAGTCGTCCTCGACGGTCTCGTGCAGCTCCATGGCGGTCGCGACGCCGGATGCGACGCCGACGACCCGCACGGCGGCGTCGCCCTCGTTCGTCAGCGTGCCGAAGGCGGCGGTCATGCCGTCGTCGGCCGCCTTGATCCAGACGTCGGCGGCGACGACCGACTCGGCCATGGTCGCGGGCTCCTCGGGCGCCTGGGGCTCGGTGGGTGCGCTGCAGCCGACGAGGGCGACGGCTGCGGCGAGGACGATGGACAGGGCGCCTGCGCGGCGCGGTGCGATGGATCGCATGGTGGTTCCTTCAGGGTCTGCGCGGTCGCCAGGACCGCGTCGATGCGTGGATGGCCGCGGCGCGATGGCGCGCCGCGGGGTCGACGACGAGCACGTCGGCTCGGCGTCGCGGGTGGGGAGGGTCGGAGCGTCCGGCTGCCGACGCCGGGCGCTCAGCCCTCGGGTGGCGTGGCGCCGCCGTCGGCTGCCGCGCGGCGCGAGCGCCGTACGCCGAGCACGATCGCGAGCACGACGAGCGCGGCCGCGGCGCCCGCGACGCCGACGAGCACGGTGCGCGTCGCGTCCGCGTCGTCGCTCGCGGTCGCCGCCTGCGCGTCGGCGGCGTCCGCATCCGCCTCGTCCGGCTCCGCCTCCGCGATCGGCGGCTCGCTCGCCTCGCTCGGCGCCGGCTCGGCCGACGCCGACGCCGTGGGCGCCTCGCCCGCCACCGTGAACGGCAGCACGTCGGAGATGGGGTGGCCGTCGGCCGACACGACGCGCCAGCGCGCCTCGATGGCGCCGCCGGGCAGGGTGCCCTCGATCGGCACGGTCACGACGGGGCCGGCCACGACCGGCTCGCCCGCGTGGTCGACGCCCGCGGCGTCGACCACGAAGACGGCGGCCCCCATCTCGAGGACGTCCTCGTTGAACGTGAGGGTGATCTGCGTCGGCGGCGCGTCGAGCGCGGCGCCGGGTGCCGGGTCGCTCGAGACGAGCGCGGAGTGGGCGGATGCGGTCGTCGCGCCCGCGAGAGGTGCGGCGATCGCGAGCGCGGCGCCGACGGCGGCGGCGAGCGCGGGATGGATGGGGCGACGTCGAGCGTCGCGCGTGCGTGCACGCATGGGTGTCCTCCTGAGGTTCGGACACGGATGCGTCGGCCCTCGCGGGCGCGACGCAGCGGAGGGCGGGCCGGCCGCGAGCGCGGTCGGCTCCGGGGTCGACGGATCGTCGACCCTGCAGCGCTACGAGGCGAGCGCCGCCGGCGGTCCGCGGAGGAGGGAGGGCGCCTGCCGGCGCGAGAGCGACCAGGTGCGCGGCGTCGACCACGTCGCACGCAGCGCGACGGGCGCCGCCGGACGCACGGGGACGAGCACGACGACGAGGCGTCGCAGCACGAAGAAGGCGAACGACGCCAGGCGCGCGAGGGCGCGCTCGCCGCGGGCGATCAGCGCGATCGTGAGCGCGCCGGCGAGGGCGTGGTGCAGCCACATCGTCGCGTCGGCGTGCATCGCGTGCGTCATGGATGACGACCCCGCGGATGCGGCGAGCGCGCCGGCGAGCTCCGACTGCGTGGCGTGGTGGGCGTGACCCGCGACGCCGAGGGATGCCGTGTGCGTGCCGAGCACGAAGAGCGCGTGGAAGAGCAGCTGGCTCGCCGCGACCGACGGCACGAGGCGCCAGAGCGCGTGCGTCGCACCCGAGAGCAGCACGCTCGCGAAGATCGCGAGCACGAGCGGCACGACGATGCCGATCGGCCCGGGCATCGGGCCGCCCGCGGTGACGTGGGAGACGAGCGCGACGAAGGTCGCGAGGCCGGCGACGACGAGGCCGCGCAGCGCGCGCGCCTGCCGTCTCGTCATGCCTCGATCCTCCCATGCCGCCAGGAGCGAGGAGCGGCGACGCGTGTCGCTCGTCGGCTCAGCGGCGCGGTCGCTCGTCGCGCGCGAAGAGCAGGGCGAAGGGGCTGTTGCCGGCGACGGTGCCGTTCGCGTCCGGCGCCGTCCACCGCTCGAGGTGCGCCGTGATGGCCGGCAGCGCGGCCTCGGGGATGTCGTGCATCTCGAATCCGACGCCGAGGTCGACGTGGGTGAGCTCGAGCCACGCCAGGTGGTCGCGCGCGCACAGCTCGTCGCCGTCGTCGGCGGGGATGCGCGCTGCGGGATCGTCGTCGAGGCGACGGACGACGGTCGTGAGCGTCGTGGCGAGCGCGTCGACGAGGTCGGCCGCGGGGGCCTTGAGCAGCGAGTCGCTCGCGAGGCCGCGCGCGGGGTCGTCGGGCGAGGCGGTGACGCGACGGGCGTGCCGGACGAGCCGCGCGACGACGTGGCGCCGCGTGCCGAGACCGCTCGCGGCGGGCAGCAGCAGCTCGACGTCGCCCAGGCGCATCGTCGCGCCCAGCAGCCGATGCGTCGAGAGGCGCACCTGCTGCAGCAGGGCTGCGCCATCGAGGTCCGCGTGCTCGATCGGTCCTCGCTCCGGTGCCGTCGTCGTCATCGCTGCTCCCCTCGTTCGCGCTCGTGCGTCGCTGGTCGCGGCGCGTCGTGCGGCGTGGCCGCCGCTGCTCGGAATGGGGGTCGACGAGAGCGGCGCTGCTGCCGACTCATAGCCAACACGTCGCCACCGACGCCTGCCAGCCGTTGACAGCGGAGAGCCGCCATGCATGTGGACGGGGGGCAGCGGATCGTTCGCCTGCCGAACGATCCGATGCCTCGGGCGCGAGCTCGTGTCGGTCCGACGCCGAACCATCCGGCGCGACGGACGCTGGCCGACGTCGCGATCGCGCCGAACCATCCGCCTGCTGCGGCGGGCGATCAGGCGATCTCGGGTCGCTTCTGCCGGAACATCCGCGCGGGCCGGTCCTCGCCGTCCCACACCTGCACGATGCCCCACGCGACGGCCGCGATCGGCACCGACAGCACGGCGCCGACGATGCCACCGAGCACGGTGCCGATCGTGAGGGCGATGAGGATGACGAGCGCGTGCAGCTTGAGGGAGCGGCCCATGACGACCGGCTGCAGGAAGTTGCCCTCCAGCTGGTTCACGGCGATGACGGCGACGAGCACGATGATCGCCGAGACGAGATCGTTGGCGACGAGGGCGACGAGCGTCGCGAGGGCGCCCGCGACCGTCGCGCCGACGAGCGGCACGAACGCCAGCAGGAAGACGAGCACCGCGAGCGGCAGCGCGAGCGGCACCTGCAGGATCGCGAGCACGAGGCCGATGCCGACGGCGTCGACGAGCGCGACGGTCGCCGTGCCGCGCACGTACCCGCCGAGCGTGCCGACCGTCTTGTCGCCGATGCGCTTGGCGCGCGCGTACGACTCGCCCTCGAACGGGCGCAGCAGGAACTCCCAGATGCGCGGGCCGTCCTTCAGGAAGAAGAACAGCACGACGACCATGAGCACGAGCCCCGTGACGAAGTTCGCGGCGGCGCTGACGCCGGCGAGCGCGCCCGACCCGAACTGCGCGCTCGTGACGAAGTCGATGATGGCGTCGCGCGCGTCGGAGATCTGCTCGTCGGTGGGCGCGAAGGGCAGCGTCGACACCCACTGCACCACCTGGTCGAAGCCCTCGACGGCCTGGTCGCGCAGGTCGTCGAACTGGTTCCGGACGGCGTTCACGATGAGCGTGACCACGCCGCCGAGCACGACGACGATCGCGAGCAGCGCGAGGATCGTCGCGACGATCGAGGGGACGCCCTTGCGGCGCATCCACGACATGACCGGTGCGAAGGCCGACGCGAAGATGAGCGCGAGGATGACGGGGATGATGACGATCGTCAGCTGCGTCATGGCGTAGACGGCGCCGGCGACGACGACGAGCACGAGGATGATCTGCAGCGACCGCGTCGCGAGCCGACCGAACGAGTCGCCCCACAGCGACCACGGCGGACGGGCGGCGCGCTGCACGACCTCGGTCGGCCTTGCGGCCGGCTTGCTGAAGAGTCCCATCGCATCCCCCTCGTGGAATGCGTCCACGCTAGCCGCGGCCGCTGGGCCGATGCCGCACGCAGCGCCGCGCTGGCGCGGATGCGCGAGGATGCGGTAGCGCCGGGCGTGGGCGGTGGCGACCAGCCTGCGGGGTCACGACCAGCGTGGGCGGTCACGGCTAGCGTGACGGACGTGACCGACGCATCCCTCGCCTCCGGCTACCGCATGCTCCTCGAGCCGCCCACCGTCGACGAGTACCGCAGGCTGCGCGCGGTCTCGGGCCTGTCGCCGAAGACGGCCGGGCAGGCGGAGGGCGCGATCGCGGGCACGTGGACGTGGCGCACCGTGCGGCTCGCGGGCGCGGGCGGAGCGGGCCCGGCGGTCGCGATGGGGCGCGTCGTGGGCGACGGCGGCTGGTACTTCCTCGTCGCCGACATGGCGACGCTGCCCGAGCATCAGGGGCGCGGTCTCGGCAAGGCCGTGCTGCGGTCGCTGCTCGCCGAGATCCGCGAGCGCGCCGAGCCCGGTGCGTACGTCACCCTCACCGCGGATCCGCCCGGCCGTCGCCTCTACGAGGCGCACGGCTTCGAGGACGTCGCCCCGGCGCGCACGGGCATGTCGCTGCTGACCTGAGCGAGGAGCGCCATCGCGCGCATCCGCCTGCATCCGACGATCGCGCGTTCCAGCTGACTGGTCGCAGCTGCACCTGGATCGGTCGGAGAGGCACCTGGCGCGCTCGCCGGCGAGCGGGTAGCATCGCCAGCCGACCGGCCCGCGGTGAGAGCGCGGACGCAGCACGACCACGAGAGCAGACGATGACGGAGATCCTCCGCGACGCGACCATCGCGCGCTGAGAGCGGCACACGCACCGCATCGGTCCTCAGCGCGCAGCGAAGCGCTCTTGGAGGACACCGTGTCTTCGACCATCCAGCTCACCCATGCCAGCGTCGTCTGGCCCGACGGCACCGTCGCGCTCGACGACGTCTCCGGCACCTTCGGCCCAGGCGCCACGGGCCTCGTCGGCCGCAACGGCACCGGCAAGACCACCCTGCTGCGCCTCGTCGCCGGCGACCTCGCACCCACGTCGGGCGCGGTCGTCGCGAGCGGGCCCGCAGCGACCCTGCCGCAGTCGCTGCCGTCGCATCCCGGCACGGTCGCGGATGCCCTCGGCATCGCGAACGTGCGCGACGCGATCGCCGCGATCGAGGACGGCGACGTGGATCCCGCCCGCTTCGACGCCGTCGGCGACCGTTGGGGCGTGGAGGCCGAGGCCCTGGCTGCGCTCGCCTCGGCGGGCGTCGAGGGCGACGAGTCGCTGCTCGACCGCCCGATGCGCAGCCTCTCGGGCGGCGAGGCGATCCGCGTCGGCCTCGCCGGCATCCGGCTCTCGGGGGCTCCGATCGCGCTGCTCGACGAGCCGTCGAACAACCTCGACGCCGAGGCGCGCGCCGACCTCGTCGCGGCCATCCGCGCATGGCCGGGCACCCTCGTCGTCGCGAGCCACGACCGCGCCCTGCTCGAGCACGTCGACCGCATCGCCGAGATCCACGGCCGCGAGCTGCGCACGTTCGACGGGCCATGGTCGGTCTACGAGCAGGCGATCGCCGCCGAGCAGGCTGCCGCGCGACGTCGACTGCAGGATGCGCGCGCCGAGCACCGGCGCGAGCGCGCCGACCGCATCGAGGCGCACGAGCGGCGGCAGCAGGCGGAGGCCGCGGGTCGGCGCGCGCAGGCGGCCGGCGGCATCCCGCGGATCATGGTGAATGCGCTGCGCAACCAGTCGGAGGCGACGACGGCTGCGAGCGGCAGGCTGCACCAGGGCCGCGAGGCGAGCGCGCTCGCCGCGATCGCCGTCGCGGAGGAGGCGGTGCGCGACGACCGCTCGATCCGGGTGCCGATGCCCGAGACGCGTGTGCCGAACGGCACGACGGTGCTCGAGCTCGGCGGACCGGATGGTCGCGTCGTCGTGCGCGGCCCGGAGCGCGTCGCGCTCGCCGGCCTCAACGGCTCGGGCAAGACGACCCTGCTGCGCGCCATCGAGGCGTGGCCGGCGACGCCCGAGCGCGCGGCCGTCGCGCCGGTCGCGCACCGCATCCCGGAGCTCGCCGTGCTCGCGCAGCGCACCGAGGTCGACGAGTCGGCGACCCTCGTGGAGGTGCTGCGAGCCGCGAACCCGCACGCGACGCCGCTGCAGGCGCGCGCGATGCTCGCCCGCTTCCTGTTCCGCGGCGCGGACGGCGAGCGGCTCGCGGCCGGGCTGTCGGGTGGCGAGCGCCTGCGGCTCGCGCTCGCGCGCATGCTGCTCGCCGATCCCGCGCCGCGGCTGCTGCTGCTCGACGAGCCGACGAACGACCTCGACGTCGACGCGATCGGCCATCTCGTCGACGCGCTCGCGGGCTTCGAGGGCGCGCTCGTCGTCGTGAGCCACGACGAGCGCTTCCTCGCCGACGTCGGCGTCACGAGGCGGTGGACCGTCGAGCGAGGCGTGCTGCACGACGGACCGGCCTGAGCCACGGCGGAGCCTGCGCCCAGGACGGCGTGGCAGGCTCGCCGGCGAGCGACGAGGAGGCGGATCGTGAGCGTCGACATCCCGGATGCCGTGACGTGGGCACGTGCAGTCGTGCCCGAGCGCGCGTCGCTCGCCGACCTCGAGGCGCACGTGCTGCGCCACGACCACGCTGCGCTGCGCGCGCTCGGCAGGCGTCGGGTCGACGACCCGGGCGGACGTCGGCACCCCGTCGGCGGCCGCGTGGGCACCGCGCTCCTCGTCATCGCCTCGCTGCTCGCGCTCGCCGCGCCGGTCGTGGGATTCGCGGTCGTCGTGGCCGACGGCTCGATCGTCGTGGGGAACGGGGGCGCGCGGATCGACGTCTCCGAGCCGCTGGACGCGGCCGTGGCGTTCCCGATCGTCGCCGCCTGCTTCGGCGTCGCGGTCGCGCTGCCGCTGTCGTCGCTCGCCTTCTGGCTGCGCCGGCAGCGAGTGCGGCTGCGCTCCGACCTGGCGCTGCCGGGCGCGACGCTCGTGCTCGCGCTTCTCACGCTGCCGGTCGTGCTCCGCCGAGCCGACGAGGGCGCATCGCCCGCCGCGGCCCTGGCGGCGACCGGCGTCGCCGCTGCCGTGTCGGTCGCGACGATGCTCGCGCTGCTGCTCGTCTCGCGCCCGGCGGAGCGCACGCGCGACTGGTTCCCCGTGACCGGGCTACCAGATTCGGCCGCCGCGGGCGCGGCGATCGCCGTGCTGCCCGAGGGCCCGCGCGAGGCGATGCGTGCAGAGCGCCGCGAGGCCCTCGAGGCGCTCGTCGCCCGCGGCCTCCTCGGCCCGGCCGAGCGCGAGCGGGCCGATGCCGCACCGCTCGGCGCCCTCGTCGAGCTCGACCGCCGCACCTGACGCGCGACCGACCGCGGCTCAGATCGACTCGCACCCCACGAGCGCGGCGAGGGCCCGGTCGTAGACCGACTGCAGCCGGACGCCCGTCCCGTCGGCGGAGGCACGCACCCATCCCTCGATCGTGAGTCGGATGAGCACCGACTGCCACTCGACGAGCGCCCGCATCTGCAGCTCGTCGCGGCCGGTCGCGGCCACGAGGTCGGCGAGGAACCGCTCGTCGCGCTCGTGCTCCCGCCGCAGCGCGGCGGCGAGCAGCGCGGGCTCGTCGCCGATGAGCCGTCGCACGCGCAGGTGGCGCCGATGACCCTCGGCGTCGTCCTCGAGGATCAGCAGGTGCTCGCGCCAGAAGGCGACGAGCTGCGCGCGGAGCGGTCGCGACGGATCGAGGGACGCGACGGCGTCGGCCATCGCGGCGGCGATCTCGGCGTCGTCGAGCACCGCCTGCTCCTTCGTGCCGCACAGGCGGTAGAAGGTGCGCGGCGAGACGCCGGCCGCTGCCGCGATGTCCTCGACCGTCGTCGCCGCGACCCCCTGCCGCTCGAAGAGGTCGAGCGCGGCTTCCGCGATCTCGCCTCGCGTCTGCGATCGACGGCGCTCGCGCAGGTCTGCGCCGGCGGGATGGTCGATCGTCACGCGCCCATGCTACGGTAGTCCGCGTCAACGTGGCAGTCACTGCCAGATTGACGCGGATGCGCAGATCGATGGGGCTCGGCGCTCCGACGACACGCAGCCGCAGACGAGGACGCCATGACCAGCCCCACCGCCACCGCCTCGACCTCGACCGTCACGCCCGCGCACGTGCGCCCGGGGCCTGTGCTCGCGCTGCTCGTCGCGAGCGCCTTCGTCGTCATCCTCAACGAGACGATCATGGGCGTCGCGATTCCGCAGCTGACGATCGACCTCGGCATCACGACCTCGACGGCGCAGTGGCTCACGACCGGCTTCCTGCTCACGATGGCCGTCGTCATCCCGACCACCGGGTTCCTGCTGCAGCGCTTCCCGCTGCGCTCCCTCTTCTTCGTCGCGATGGGGCTCTTCACCGCCGGCACGGCGGTCGCCGCGATCGCACCGGGCTTCGAGGTGCTGCTCGTCGGCCGCGTCGTCCAGGCCGCCGGCACGGCGATCATGATGCCGCTGCTGTTCACGACGGTGCTCTCGGTCGTGCCGCCCGAGCGACGCGGCCGCTTCATGGGCCTCGTCTCGGTCGTCATCGCCGTCGCGCCCGCGATCGGTCCGACGGCGTCCGGCCTCATCCTCTCGGCGTTCGAATGGCACTGGCTCTTCCTCTTCGTGCTGCCCATCGCCGTGGCGTCGCTCGCGCTCGGCGCGGTGTTCGTGCGGAACCTCACCGACACGAAGCCCGCGCACCTCGACGTCGTGTCCATCCCGCTCGCCGCCCTCGGGTTCGGCGGCCTCGTCTACGGCCTCGCCTCCATCGGCGAGTCGGCGGAGGGCCACTCGGCCCTGCCGCTGTGGGTGCCGCTCGCCGTCGGCGTCGCGGCGCTCGGCGCCTTCGTCTGGCGGCAGCTCGCGCTGGGCGGCACCGACCGCGTGCTGCTCGACCTGGCCGTCTTCCGCGCCCGCTCGTTCGTGCTCGCCGTCGTGCTCGTCGTGATCATGTTCGGCCTCATGCTCGGCACGCTGATCCTGCTGCCCCTCTACCTGCAGAACGCGCTCGGGCTCGATGCGCTCACGACGGGGCTCATGCTGCTGCCCGGCGGGGTGCTCATGGGCGTGCTCGCACCGATCGTCGGAGCCCTCTTCGACCGCTTCGGCCCGCGCCCGCTCGTGCTGCCGGCCGCGATCGTCGTGAGCGCGGCGCTGTGGTGGATGACGACGCTCGACGCCGACTCGCCCGCCTCGCTCGTCATCGCCATGCACCTGGCGCTGAACGCAGGCATCGCCTTCGTCTTCACGCCGCTGCTCACCTCGGCGCTCGGCTCGCTCCCACGACGCCTGTACTCCCACGGCTCGGCGCTCATGTCGACGCTGCAGCAGGTCGGCGGCGCCGCCGGCACCGCGCTGTTCGTCACGCTCATGGCCGTCGGCGCGGCGGCTGCGGCGGCGGATGGCGTGACGGATGCTGCTGCCGCCAGCAGCGCGGGCGTGCACACGGCGTTCGTCGTGGGCGCGGTCCTGTCGCTCGGCGCCGTCGTGCTCGCGGCGTTCGTGCGCGGCTCGGGGGCGGACACCGCCGCCGAGTCCGGGCGACCCACCAGCTGACTCGTCGAATCCGCACGTGAGCGCGGCCTCGCGGGCATCCTGCACGTCTCGCACCGCTCTCGTGCGGGTTCGACGAGGGACACGGCACGCCGCTGCGACCGTGCCAGGCTGGATGCCCATCCACGCGAGGAGCATCACCATGCGAGCGACGATCATCCACGGCGAGCGCGACGTCCGCGTCGAGGACGTGCCGGATCCGGCGCTGCGGACGGGGCCGGATGCCACCGGTCGCGACGCGATCGTGCGCGTGGTGGCCGCGTGCGTGTGCGGCTCGGACCTGTGGCCCTACCGCGGGGTGCGACCGATTGAGGAGCCTCGCCGCATCGGCCACGAGTTCGTCGGCGTCATCGAGGAGGTCGGCGCAGCCGTGCGCACCATGCAGCCGGGCGACCTCGTGATCGCGCCCTTCGTCATCTCGTGCGGCGAGTGCGCGAACTGCCGCAACGGCATCACGACGTCGTGCCTGCACGGCGGCGGCTGGGGCTCGGAGGGCGAGGAGGGCTTCGCCGACGCCGGACAGGGCGAGCGGGTGCGCGTGCCGCTCGCCGACGGCACCCTCGTCGTCGTGCCCGGCGACCCGGCGCCGGAGCTGCTCCCGAGCCTGCTCGCGCTCTCCGACGTCATGCCGACGGGCCACCACGCCGCGCTGTCGGGCGGGGTGCGCGAGGGCTCGACCGTCGCGGTCGTCGGCGACGGCGCCGTCGGGCTCAGCGCCGTGCTGGCGGCGAAGCGGCTCGGCGCCTCGCGCATCGTCGCGATGTCGCGCCACGCGGACCGGCAGCGGCTCGCGGTCGCGTTCGGCGCCACCGACGTCGTCGCCCAGCGCGGCGACGAGGGCGCCGAGCGCCTCCACGCGATGTTCGACGGCATCGGCCCCGACGTCGTGCTCGAGTGCGTCGGCACGGCCGAGTCGATGGATCAGGCGCTGCGATCGGCGCGGCCCGGCGGCCAGGTGGGCTTCGTCGGCGTGCCCGCCGGCGGCCCTGAGCTGCCCATCCGGCAGCTGTTCTCGACGAACGTGGGCGTGCGCGGCGGCGTCGCGCCCGTGCGCCCGTACATCCTCGAGCTGCTGCCCGAGGTGCTCGACGGCTCGCTCGACCCCGGTCGCGTCTTCGACATGGAGGTGCCGCTCGAGGACGTGGCGGAGGCGTACCGGGCGATGGACGAGCGCCGGGCGATCAAGGTGATCGTCCGTCCCTGACCGCGTCGCCCGCCGGACAGGGGATCGAGTCAGGGCAGCGCGCTGCGGCGCTCGACGAGCACGGTGTCGTGCCAGACGCCGTCCGGCGTGCGGCCGATGCGCTCGCGAACGCCGACGACGCGGTATCCCACGCGCTCGTGGAGGCGGATGCTGCCGACGTTCTCGGCGATGATCGACGACTGCACGGTCCAGACGCCGCGCGCCTCGGCGTCCTGCAGCAGTCGGCGCAGCAGCGCCTCGCCGATGCCGCCGCCGCGGGCCTCCTGCGCGACGTAGACGGAGTGCTCGACGACCCCGCGATACGCCGCGCGGGCGGAGACGGGGGACGCCGCGACCCAGCCGACGACGACGCCCTCCTGCTCCGCGACGCTGCCGAGCGCCGCGATCCGCGTCGCGTGGAACGCCTCGGCCGACGGGGTCGTCGACTCGAACGTGGCGAGGCCGGTCGCGATGCCCTCGGCGTAGATCCGCTCGACGGCGGACCAGTCCCCGTGGTCCAGGCGGCGCAGCGCGAACGTCATGGCTCGAGGATCCCATCCGCGAGCCGGCCGACGGACGACGGAAGGCCCGGATCCGAGGATCCGGGCCTTCCGATGCGCTCTCGAGGAGCTCCGTGCGCGAGGGGGGACTTGAACCCCCACGCCCTTGCGGGCACTGGCACCTGAAGCCAGCGCGTCTGCCAATTCCGCCACTCGCGCGTGCGGCCGCATCGCTGCGAGCCAACCACGAGACTCTAGCAGAGCCGAAGGGTCCGCCGATGCGCGCTGCGACGCGCTCGCTACGTTCATCCCGTACCCTGAGGGACGCACGAGACGAGAGGCACGACAAGACGGTGGGAATCCTCGACAGCTTCGAGCGCGGGCTCGAGCGGGTCGTCAACGGCGCATTCGCCAAGACGTTCCGCAGCGGCGTCGAGCCGTTGGAGATCGTCGCGGCCCTCAAGCGCGAGCTCGACACGAACGCATCCGTCGTCTCCCGCGACCGCATCCTCGTGCCCAACCGCCTCACCGTGCGCCTCTCCCCCGAGGACCACGCGCGCATGTCGCGCCTGGGCGAGTCGCTCACCGACGAGCTGCGGTCTGCGCTGCAGAGGCACGCCGCCGAGAACCAGTACTCGTTCGCCGGCGGCATCGACCTGACGCTCGAGCGCGACGACGCGCTCGCCACCGGCATCCTCGCCGTGGATGCGGAGCTCGCGAAGGGCGAGGTCGCCTGGCGGGCCGTCGTCGACATCAAGGGCAACCGCGTCTCGCTGCGGAAGGGCCGCACGATCATCGGCCGCGGCTCCGACGCCGACATCACGGTCGACGACGCCGGCGCCTCGCGCTCGCACGCCGAGATCGTCTGGGACGGGTCGCGAGCGCAGATCACCGACCTCGGGTCGACGAACGGCACGCTGCTCAACGGCCGGCGGCTGAAGAAGTCGCTGCTCGAGCCGGACTCGATCATCGACATCGGGTCGACGCGGCTCGTGTACCGCGTGCTCGCGGAGTCGAGGGGCGACCGATGAGCGAGCTGACGCTGCTGCTGCTGCGCGTGGGATTCCTCGTGCTGCTGTGGGTCTTCATCTTCATCGTCATCTACTCGCTGCGCAGCGACCTCTTCGGCTCGCGCATCACGCGCTTGCAGCAGCAGGGCAGCACGCCCGCGCCGAGCCCGACGCCGACGGCGCCTCCCGCCCGATCGAGCGCGACGGCCGTGTCGCCGGACGCGGCGACCACGGTGACGCAGATGGGCCGCGGCTCGCGCGCCGCCGCGCCGGCGAGCCGACCCGCGTCGCGCCTCGTCGTGACGGGCGGCCCGCGCGCCGGCCTCGAGATCGACCTGCCCGCGACGGGTCTCACGATCGGCCGATCGAGCGGCTCCGGCCTGCAGGTGAAGGACGACTACACGTCCTCGAACCACGCACGCCTCGTGCTGCGCGGCGACGAGTGGCGCATCGAGGACCTCGGCTCGACGAACGGGACGTTCGTCGGCGGTCGTCGCGTGCAGGGTTCGGCATCCGTGACCCCGGGCGTGGAGCTGCGCATCGGCACCACCACGTTCGAGCTGAGGCGGTGACGTGGCCCTCGCCGCAGCGCGCAGCCACGTGGGCAGGGTCCGGAGCGACAACCAGGACTCGGGCTACGCGGGCGCCCACCTGTTCGTGGTCGCCGACGGCATGGGCGGCCACGCGGGCGGCGACGTCGCCTCCGCGCTGACCATCCGGCGGCTGCGGGACGCGGACCGCGAGCACGCGAGCGCCGAGGAGGCGCTCGACGACCTCAAGGGCACGATCCAGGCGGCCGGCGAGACCCTGCAGTCGACGATGCGGGAGCATCCCGAGCTCGCGGGCATGGGCACGACGGTCTCGGGCATCGTCCGCGTCGGCGACCGCATGGCGATCGCCCACATCGGCGACTCGCGCATCTACCGGTACCGCGTCGGCGCCCTCACCCAGATCACCACCGACCACACCTTCGTGCAGAAGCTCGTCGAGGCGGGCCGCATCACGCGCGAGGAGGCGGAGACCCATCCACGGCGCAACGTCGTCATGCGCGTGCTCGGCAACATCGAGACCCACCCCGAGATCGACGGCATCGTCGAGGACACGCTGCCCGGGGATCGCTGGATCGTGTGCTCCGACGGGCTCTCGGGCGTCGTCGGCGAGGCGAGGCTCGCGCAGCTGCTCGGCCAGCGCCGCGACGCGGCCGCGACCGCCGACCGTCTCGTGCAGGAGGCGCTGAGCCACGGTGCCCCCGACAACGTGACGGTCGTCGTCGTCGACGTCGACGAGTCGCCCGTCTCGAGCGTCGAGCCGCAGATGGTCGGCAGTGCCGCGAGCGAGATCGACTACGAGGCGGCCGAGCCCGAGGCGACGCCCATGAGCCTCACGCAGCTGCTGCTGCATCCCGTGCAGGCCAGGCAGCAGCCCGCCTACGAGCACTTCGAGCCCGAGAGCGAGGAGTACCTCGCCGAGCTGCTCGCCGAGCACCGCCGATGGAAGCTGCGCCGCCGCATCACCTGGGCGGTCGGGGTCGCGCTCGCCGTGATCGCCGTCGTCGGCGGTGCGCTCGGCTTCTACGCGTGGACGCAGACGCACTACTTCGTCGGCGCGAACGACGAGGGCTACGTGACGATCTACCAGGGCGTGCAGAGCGACGTCGGCCCGATCGTGCTCTCCTCCGAGGTGCAGGTCACGAACATCGAGCTCTCGGAGCTGACGGAGTTCGAGCAGCAGCGCATCGAGCAGACGATCAACGCCGACAGCCTCGACGCGGCGCAGCGGATCGTCGACCGGCTGGAGGTGTCGTCGCCATGACGAACGCGCTGCAGACCGGCATGATCCAGCTGCGCGACGCGACCGAGGCGATCCGCGTCCGCATCCGCAACCCGCAGAAGATGCGGGCGCTCGAGCTGTTCCTGCTCGTCATCGCGTGGGCGATCGCGGGCGGCGCGATGACGCTCGTGCAGATCGGCGCGCTCGAGACCGTCGACCTCACGCTGCTCTACCTCTTCGGCGGCCTCGCCGCGATGACCCTCGTCATGCACGTCGTGCTGCGGTTCGTCGCACGCGACGCCGACCCCTTCCTGCTGCCGATCGCGACCGTGCTGAACGGCATCGGCATCGCGATGATCTACCGCATCGACATCGCGCGCGGCGACCTCGGGTGGGATGCGGCGGGCATCCGGCAGATCGTGTGGGCCGCGGTCGCCATGACCGCGGCGATCGTCGTGCTGCTCGTCATCCGCAACCATCGCGTGCTGCTGCGGTACCGCTTCACGGCGATGGCGGTCGCGTTCGTGCTGCTGCTGCTGCCGATGCTCCCCGGCATCGGCGCGACCATCAACGGCGCGCAGGTGTGGATCCGCGTCGGCTCGTTCTCGTTCCAGCCCGGCGAGATCGCGAAGATCGCGCTCGCCGTGTTCTTCGCCGGCTACCTCGTCACCGCACGCGACTCGCTCTCGATCGTCGGCCGCAAGGTGCTCGGGCTGCAGCTGCCCCGCCTGCGCGACCTCGGCCCGATCGCCGTCGTCTGGGCCGTCTGCATGATGGTGCTCGTCGTGCAGGGCGACCTCGGCACGGGCCTGCTGTACTTCGGCCTCTTCACGGTCATGCTCTACGTGTCGACCGGTCGACGCTCCTGGATCATCATCGGCCTGCTGCTCGTCGTGCTCGCCGGCGGGCTGCTGTGGCTGCTCACGCGCGGCGACGCCGAGTGGATGCAGCGGCTCGGCATCGGCGTCATCGTCGTGACCGTGCTCGGCATCCTGGGCTCCTTCGCCGTCATGGCGCTGCAGCGCTGGCGCAGCGACGGCGGGATCGGCTGGATCGTCTCGAGCGTGCTCGCGGCCGTGCTCGGCGTCGTCGCCGCCATCGCGCTGCTGCGCCTCGACCCTGCGTCGCTCGAGGGCCTCGGCATCGGCCGCGTCGAGTCGCGCGTCGACGGATGGCTGCGCGCGTTCGACCAGGACGTCCTCGACCGCACGGGCGGCTCGTTCCAGCTCGTCACCGGCATCTTCGGCATGGCCGCCGGCGGCCTCCTCGGCACGGGTCTCGGCCTCGGTCGCCCCGACCTCGTGCCCCACGCCGAGTCGGACTTCATCATGGCGTCGATCGGCGAGGAGCTCGGCATGGTGGGCATGTTCGCCGTGCTCGCGCTCTTCCTCGTGCTCGTCTCGCGCGGCATGCGCGTCGGCTACCTCGGCTCGGACGACTTCACGAGGCTGCTCGCCGTGGGCCTCGCGTTCGTCATCGCGCTGCAGGTGTTCATCGTCGTCGGCGGCGTGACGCGCGTCATCCCGCTCACGGGCCTCACGACCCCGTTCATGGCCGCGGGCGGATCGTCGCTCGTGGCGAACTGGATCATCGTGGCGCTGCTGCTGCGGCTCAGCGACACCGTGCGACTGCAACGAAGGGTGGTCACCTCGTGAATCGCGAGCTCTCCCGCGTGAGCCTGCTGCTCGTGTGCATGTTCGTCGCGCTCTTCGGCTCGTCGTCGATCATCCAGTGGGCGCAGGCCGACCAGCTGCGCGACGACCCGAACAACCGGCGCACGATCCTCGACTCCTTCGCCGCAGAGCGCGGCGCGATCCTCGTCGACGGCGTGCCGGTGGCGCAGAGCGTCGAGTCGGGCGACCAGTACGAGTGGCAGCGGGTCTACCCGCAGGGCGCCCTCTACGCTCCTGTCACGGGCTACTACTCGCTCGGGCAGGGCAACAGCGGCATCGAGGGCGCGATGAACGACGAGCTGACGGGGCAGGCGTCGAGCCAGTTCCTGCAGCAGGTCGAGCAGCTCATCACCGGTCAGGATCCATCCGGCTCCTCGGTCGAGCTCACGATCGACCCCGCAGCGCAGCAGGCGGCGACGGATGCGCTCGCCGCCGTGCAGGGCGCGACGGGAGCGGCGGTCGCGATCGACCCCGCGACGGGCGACATCCTCGCGCTCACGACGACGCCGACGTACGACCCCAACATCTTCGCGAGCCACGACACCGACGCGGTCATCGCCGCGTACGACCAGATGCTCGCCGACCCGAGCCAGCCGCTGCAGAACCGTGCCATCGGCGGCGACCTCTACTTCCCGGGCTCCGTGTTCAAGCTCGTCGTGACCGCCGCGGCGATCGAGTCGGGCTCGTACACGCCCGACTCGACCTTCGGCAATCCGGCAGAGCTGGACCTCACAGGCACGTCGACGCCCATCTACAACTCCACGCGCCAGGCGTGCCGCGGCGGCGAGGGCGACCAGGTCTCGCTCACGAACGCGCTCATCTACTCGTGCAACATCCCGTTCGCCGAGCTCGGCGAGCAGCTGGGCGAGGATGCGATCGCCGAGCAGGCTGCCGCGTTCGGCTACGGCGAGTCGCTGCAGATCCCGATGTCGGTCACGCCCTCCACCTACCCGGAGGACCTCGATCCGGCGCAGCTGCAGCTGACGTCGTTCGGCCAGTACGACGTGCGCGTGACGCCGCTGCAGGTCGCCATGACGACCGCGGCCATCGCGAACGACGGCGAGCTCATGCAGCCTCAGCTCGTCGACGAGGTCATCGACACCGAGACGCTCGACGTGCTCGCCGAGCCCGCCCCGCAGTCGCTCGGGCAGGCGGTCAGCGAGTCCACGGCGCAGACCATGCAGGATCTGATGGTGCAGGGCGTCCAGCAGGGGTTGGCGTCGAACGCCGCCATCCCCGGCGTGACGGTCGGCGGCAAGACGGGCACGGCGGAGAACGACGAGTCGGGCGACCGACCCTTCAACCTCTGGTTCACGGGCTTCGCGGAGGGGGCGGACGGCAGCCAGGTCGCCGTCGCCGTCGTCGTGGTCCCGCAGCAGAACATCGCGGCAGACACCTCCAACGAGGTCGCCGCACCCATCGGCAGGGCGATCATCGAGGCGGTGCTGAACTCATGAGACCAACGAGCGGACTCACCTTCGGCGGGCGGTACCAGCTGACGTCGAGGATCGCCATCGGCGGCATGGGCGAGGTCTGGCAGGCCAGCGACCTCGTCATCGGTCGCACGGTGGCGCTGAAGATCCTCAAGGACGAGTACATGGGGGACCCCGGGTTCCTCGAGCGGTTCCGCGCCGAGGCGCGCCACGCCGCCCTCGTGAACCACGAGGGCATCGCCAACGTCTTCGACTACGGCGAGGAGGAGGGCAGCGCCTTCCTCGTCATGGAGCTCGTGCCCGGCGAGCCGCTGAGCGCCATCCTCGACCGCGACCGCACCCTGCCCGCCGACAAGGTGCTCGACATCGTCGCGCAGACGTCCGCCGCGCTGCACGCCGCCCACCAGGCGGGGCTCGTGCACCGCGACATCAAGCCCGGGAACCTGCTCATCACGCCCGAGGGGCGCGTGAAGATCACCGACTTCGGCATCGCGCGCATCGCCGACCAGGTGCCGCTCACCGCGACCGGTCAGGTCATGGGCACCGTGCAGTACCTCTCGCCCGAGCAGGCGAGCGGGCAGCCGGCCGCGCCCGCGACCGACATCTACTCGCTGGGCATCGTCGCGTACGAGGCGCTCGCGGGTCGGCGCCCGTTCACAGGCGAGTCGCAGGTCGCGATCGCGATGGCGCACATCAACGACGCGCCGCCGGAGCTGCCCGGCACCGTGCCCGAGCCCGTGCGCAACCTCGTGCTCTCGTGCATCGCGAAGAAGCCGGCCGACCGGCCGACGTCGGCGGCGCACCTCTCGCGCGCCGCGACCATGCTGCGCCGCGGCGACATCGCCGGCGCCGCGGCGATCGTGCCGGGCATCGCCTCCACCGACTCCTTCGCGACGATCGACGCGCCGACGCAGGCCACGACCCGCGTCATCGGCACGCAGTCGCAGCCTGCGACCGCGGCGCTGCCCGTCGCGGTCGAGGACGAGCGTCGCGACGTCGAGCGCAAGCGCAGGCCGTGGCTCATCCCGCTCATCGTCGTCGGCGCGATCCTGCTCATCGGCGGGCTCGTGGCGCTCGTGTGGGCGCTGCTCGGCATGGGCGGCGGCGACCCCGAGCCCTCGGCGAGCCCCTCGCCGTCCCCCTCGGAGACGGCGGAGACCGTGCAGATCGACGAGGACGACTACCTCGGCATGACCGAGGCGCAGTTCCGCGACGCGATGGCGGACCTCGACCTCGTCGCCGACGTGCAGACGGGCAGCGAGGCGGCACCGACCGCTGCGCAGGCCGGCACCGTCTACGCGGTGAACCCGACGGGCCCCGTCGCGCCAGGCACGACGATCTCGGCCACCATCTACGCTCCGCTGCCGACGCTCGAGCAGCCGGCCGCACCCACGGTGCAGGGCGGCGGCTCGACGGACGTCGCGCCGGGCGACTCGCTCACGGTCACGTGGGATGCCTACTCGTGCCCCGCGGGCTACGAGCCGTCGTATCGCGTGTTCCTCGAGGGTCCGGGCGGCGTGGGCAACGTCACCGGCTCCACGGCCGACGTCACGTTCAACGGCGAGGGCACGGTGACGGTGACCTACACGGTCTCGTGCCAGGCCGACGGTCGGGACGAGCTCACGAGCGACCCGTCGCAGCCGCTGACGTTCACCGTCGCGGCGCCCGAGGAGTCGACGCCGCCGAGCGAGTCGCCCGACCCGTCGCCCTCGCTGCCGCTCCCGACGCCCTGATACCGCGGATCCGCGGCACAGGTTCGCACCCCCTTCCGACCGCTAGACTCGTGCGGTCCGGAAGGGGGTGCGCATGACCGACGTCATCGCCTCCCTCGACGTCCTCGGCGATCGCTACGAGATCGGCGAGCTCATCGGCCGCGGCGGCATGGCCGAGGTGCATCGCGGTCGCGACCGCAGGCTCGACCGTCTCGTCGCCATCAAGCTGCTGAAGCCCGAGCTCGGCGACGACGACGACTTCCGCGTGCGCTTCCGCCAGGAGGCGCAGTCGGCGGCGCGCATGTCGCATCCGACCGTCGTGCGCGTCTTCGACGCCGGCGAGCAGGTCACGAATGACGCCCACGGTCGCGCCCACTCGGTGCCGTACATCGTCATGGAGTACGTCGACGGCCGGATGGTGAAGGACATCATCGCCGAGTCGCCGCTCACGGAGTCCGAGGCGGTGCGCATCACGAAGGGCATCCTCACGGCCCTCGAGTACTCGCATCGCGCCGGCATCGTGCACCGCGACATGAAGCCGGGCAACGTCATGGTGACGCCGGGCGGCCAGGTGAAGGTCATGGACTTCGGCATCGCTCGCGCCGTCAGCGAGACGTCGACGTCGGTGGCGCAGACCGGCATGATCCTCGGCACCGCGCAGTACTTCTCCCCCGAGCAGGCGCGCGGCGAGGTCGTCGACGCCCGCACCGACCTGTACTCCACGGGCGTCATGCTCTTCGAGATGCTCACGGGCAGGCCGCCGTTCCGCGGCGACACCGCGGTCGCCGTCGCGTACCAGCACGTCTCCGAGCAGCCCGTCGCGCCGTCGACGCTGCGCGAGGGCATCTCGCCCGCGATGGACTCCGTCGTGCTCAAGGCCCTCACGAAGCGCAAGGACGAGCGGTTCCAGTCGGCGGACGAGTTCAAGGAGGCGCTCGAGGCGGCGCTCGCGGGCGAGGCGGTCGCCGTCGACCGCGACGAGGCGGCGATCTTCACGACGGGCGTGCAGGGCGGGCCCGCGACGACCATGTTCCAGGTGCTCGAGGTCGACGACTACCGTCCGGCGCCGCAGGCGCGGCCGCCGGTGGCATGGCTGTGGGGCGGCATCGCCCTCATCGGCGTGCTCGTCGTCGCCATCGTCTTCTGGGCTGCGAGCCAGGGCCCGAACCTGCCGATCGGCACCCTGTCGGCGACCGTCCCGTCCGTGACGGGCATGACGCAGGACGAGGCGACGGCGGCGCTCGAGGAGGCGGGGCTCTCGGTGAGCGTCCGCACGGTCGTCGACGACGAGTCGGATCGCGGCGAGGCGCTGCGCACCGACCCGCCAGCGGACACGCGCGTCGCCCCGAACTCGTCCGTGACGCTCTTCGTCTCGAACGGTCCTCCGCCCTTCGCGCTCACCGACGTGCAGGGCAACACGGTCGCGCAGGCCACGACGACCCTCGAGAGCCAGGGCCTCGTCGTCGCCGAGTCGCGCGTGACGCAGGATCATCCCTCGCTCCCCGAGGGCACCGTGCTCGGCACGCAGCCCGCGGCGTCGACGCAGGTGTCGCAGGGCGACACCATCACGCTCGTCGTGTCGAGCGGCCAGGTCACGATCCCCGACGTCGTCGGCCAGCCCATCCAGGAGGCCGTCGCGGCGATGCAGGCGCCGGAGGTCGGCTACCAGGTGCGGCAGCTGTACGTGACGTCGTGCATGGGCGGCCGCGTCGTGCAGCAGGACCTCACCCCCGGCTCGCACCCGCAGGGCGGCACGATCACGCTCACCTACTGCAACGGCCAGCCGCAGCCGACCACCCCGCCGACCCCGACCACGGACCCGGGGAACGGGAACGGCGACGGCAACGGCGGACCCGGCGGCGGGGGCGACGAGGGCTGAGCCCCGCGCGCTCGTGCAGGCGAGCGACGAGCGTCAGTCCCCGAGGGTCACCAGCGGCGCCTTCGACGCAGCTCGCGCCGCCGCCCCGCCGAGTCCTGCGCGCTCGAGCCAATTGCCCAACATGCGGTACCCACCCTCCGTCAGCACCGACTCCGGGTGGAACTGCACCCCCCAGATCGGCCGCTCGCGGTGCTCGAGGGCCATGATGACGCCGCGGCCGTCGGCCTGCTCGGTGCGGGCGGTGACGACGAGCTCGTCGGGCACGGTGCCGTCGACGACCGCGAGCGAGTGGTAGCGCGTGGCCGTGAAGGGCGAGGGGACGCCCTCGAAGATCTGAGCGTCGTCATGCACGACCTGCGAGGTCTTGCCGTGCATGAGCTGCTCGGCGTGGGTCACGACCCCGCCGAGCGCCTCGGCGATCGCCTGGTGGCCGAGGCATACGCCGAGCAACGGCGTCCCGTGCGCGATCGCCGCGTGGACGATCCCGATGGATGCGCCCGCGTCCGCAGGCGTGCCCGGCCCGGGCGAGAGCAGCACGGCGTCCCACTCGACGATGGACGACGGGTCGACGACGTCGTTGCGCACGACGTGGACGTCGGCGCCGAGCTCGGAGAGGTAGCCGGCGAGCGTGTAGACGAAGCTGTCGAAGTTGTCGACGACGAGGATGCGGGTCATTCGACGGTCGCATCCGGCGTCGGGAAGAACGTCTGCATGACCCACGGGTACACGTGCCAGATGAGCGCGTACGCGATGCCCGCGGCGAGCGCGAGCAGCACGAGCGCCTTCACGGGCCAGGGGCCAGGGATGACCCGCCACAGCGCGCCGTACATCAGGCTCCTCCCTGGATCGCCGCGAGCTCGGCCGGCATGGTCTCGGACCATCCGACGAAGACGGAGTAGGTGATGAGGCGCGACGCCGCCGACCACTCGGGGTGGCAGGTCGTCATCGTCATGAGGCGGTCGGTGGGCGCGACGCCGGGCTGGTTCGGCACGGGTGCGACGACGTCGACGGCGGTCGGCAGCACGTACTCGCTGTCGCGGTACTCGTAGACGTACCAGACGCCCTGCATCTGCACGTAGATGCGGTCGCCGACCACGAGCTCGTCGAGCCTCGTGAACGGTCCGCCCTGTCCGTTGCGATGGCCCGCGATGGCGAAGTTGCCGACGTCGCCGGGCATCGCGGAGGTCTCGTAGTGCGCGAGGCCCAGGTCGAGCGAGTCGAGCACGTAGCGGCTCGTGCCCTGACCGACGGTCCGCACGAAGTCCGGTCCGAACCGCGGGATGTAGACGACGGCGAACGCCTCGCGGTCCGCGGGGGCGGCCGCGATGGGCGGGGCGTCGGTGCGCAGCTCGGCCGCGGGCTCCGCGTCGGGCGCATCGCCGGAGAGCGACTGCGCGAACGACTGGGCGGCGGCCTGCTGCTGGCCGCCCATGATGTCGTCGCTCAGCCACACCTGCCAGCCGACGAATCCGAGCACGAGGACGCCGACGGTCACGAGCAGCTCGCCGAGCACTCCGCCGACGGTCGCGCGGCGGCGAGGGCGAGGAGTCGTCGGCACCCGAGCAGTCTACGCGGGAGGCTGGGGTAGACTCGCGGATCATGGCCAGGAACAGCATCGCCCGCTCGCGCGACGCGCGCGACCAGGAGGAGTCCCGCAATCCGTCGTGGTTCGTGCCGGTCATGCTCGGCTTCATCGTCGTCGGGCTGCTCTGGGTCGTCGTGTTCTACATCTCCGGCTCGACGCTGCCGATCGCGTCGATCGGTCCGTGGAACATCGCGATCGGCTTCGGCATCATGTTCGTCGGGTTCATCATGACCACGAAGTGGAAGTAGCCCGACCCACGCATCGTCACGAAGGCCCGCACCAGCTCGGTGCGGGCCTTCGTCGTCTCGCCGTCGCGCTCCCGCCGGCGCATGGCGAACGTTCGAACGCGTCGAATCACACGCGTGTCAGTTGTGCACAGGTGTGGACAACCCTGTGGACAGTCGACCGGTGCGTGGACGCCATCGAGGAGGGTTCGACGCACGAGGCGTCTCGGATGGGTGCGCCGCGGCGCCGGGCGACGAGAGCGCGCCGTCAGACGAGGACGCCGACGGCGACGCACAGCGCAACGACGACGGCGCCGACGACGCCGATCGGCGTCCAGACGGCACGCCTCGTCTCGGCGCCGCGCAGGTTCGCGCCCAGCCAGAAGCCGAGGGCGAGGCCGGTCAGCAACCCGCCGACGTGCGCCTGCCAGGAGACGTTCGAGAGGAAGAGCCCGATGGCGAGGTTGATGCCGACGATCACGAGGATCTGCGGGTCGAAGCGACCGCCGAGCATCCGCTGCAGCCCGATGTAGACGCCGAAGAGGCCGAAGATGGCGCCGCTCGCACCGATGACGAGCGTGCCGGGCGACAGCAGCGACACGGCGACGCTGCCGCCGGCGGCCATCACGAGGTAGGCGACGAGGTACGGCACGGCACCGATGCGGCGCTCGATGTTCGGCCCCATGAGGTAGAGCACGAGCATGTTGAAGACGAAGTGCAGGATGCCGCCGTGCACGAGCACCACGGTCACGAAGCGCCAGGGCTCAGCGAGCGCGAGGGGCGCGTAGAAGCCCAGGGAGTACGTGACGACGTCGCCGAGCAGCAGCTGCGCGACGCCGACGGCCGTCGTGAGGACCATGATCGCCGTCGTGACCGGAGCGGGCATGCCGAGCCAGCGGCGCACGCCGCGCTTGACCGGTCCGCCGTAGGAGAGGCGTCGCTGCTCGCGGTGCGCCGCCATCGAGGCCACCTTGCCCTCGCGCACGCACTCGGGGCACTGCACGCCGACGGGGGCCTGGATCTGGCACTGCCCGCAGATGGTGCGACCGCAGCGCTGGCACAGCGTCCAGCTCTCGCGGTCGGGGTGCCGGTAGCACGTCTCGACGCCGGGAGCGCTCATGCGAGGCTCCCGGCGCCGGGACGATGCGGTCGGCGGGTCACGTCAGACGGACGCGACCGTGACGCCGGTGATGACGACGTCCTCGAGCGGCTTGTCGCGACCGTCGGTCGAGACGGCCTGGATCGCGTCGACGACGGCGCGGCTGTCGGCGTCCTCGACGAGGCCGAAGATCGTGTGCTTGCCGCGCAGCCAGGGCGTGGGCACCGTCGTGATGAAGAACTGCGAGCCGTTCGTGCCGCGCCCGCCCTGGATGCCGGCGTTCGCCATCGCGAGCACGTAGGGCTCGTCGAACGAGAGCTCGGGGTGGATCTCGTCGTCGAACTGGTAGCCGGGGCCGCCGATGCCCTGACCGAGCGGGTCGCCGCCCTGGATCATGAACTCGGGGATGATGCGGTGGAAGATCGTGCCGTCGTAGAGCGGCGTCGTGGAGGTCTCGCCCGTGCCGGGGTGCTTCCACTCCTTCTCGCCCGTCGCGAGGCCGACGAAGTTGTCGACCGTCTTGGGTGCGTGGTTGCCGAGCAGGTTGACCTTGATGTCGCCGTGGTTCGTGGAGATCGTCGCGACTGCGGTGTGGAGCGCCATGCCTCGATCCTCGCACGCGCCGTGCGCGGCTCTAGCACCCGTTCGACCACAGCGAAACCCATGGGATCTCCCCGTGCGACGGTCAGGAGTCCATGCCAGGATGCTGCACAGACTCGACCCGGGAGGCACTCATGTCGCTGGCCCTCACTCGCAAGCGCGAGAAGGAGATCAAGAAGCTGCGCAAGCAGGCCGAGAAGCTGTGGAAGGTGCAGCGCGACGTCGGCGAGCGCGCCGGCCTCCTCGCGCACCAGGCGGCGGACCAGGCGAAGGCCTACGGCTCCGAGACCCTCGTGCCCGAGGCGCGCCGCTACGCGCGCAAGGGTG
The DNA here is from genome assembly GCF_005484985.1 of Agrococcus sp. SGAir0287. Taxonomy (NCBI): domain Bacteria; kingdom Bacillati; phylum Actinomycetota; class Actinomycetes; order Micrococcales; family Microbacteriaceae; genus Agrococcus; species Agrococcus sp. SGAir0287. The sequence continues at coordinate 20,561 of NZ_CP027942.1, read as the reverse complement.
CCGACTCCGGCCGCAACGCCGTCGCCGGCGTCACGCACGGCTGGAACGACAAGGTGCTGCCGGCCGTCGCCTCCGGCATCGGGTCGTTCGCCGCGTACGCGCAGATCGCGAAGGACCAGCGCGTCAAGGACGCCATCAAGAACGTCAAGAAGCTGCGCCTGCCCGACGTGAAGCCCGCCCGCTCGGGCCCCTCGGCCGTGCAGTGGGTGCTCATCGGCGTCGGCACGCTCGCCGTCGCCGGGGCAGCCTACGCGGCGTGGCAGACGCTGCGCGCCGACGACGACCTGTGGATCCCGGACTCCGACGAGGTCGACCCGCGCTGATTCACCCTGCGCATGCAGGAGGGCCCCCGCCGCACGGCGGGGGCCCTCCTGCATGCGTGGTGGGTCAGCGCAGCCGTGCGCGGCCCCGCACGACCGACTCCACGGTGTCGCGCACCGGTGCGCCGGCGAGGAGTCCGAGCGAGGCGCCGGCTGCGAGGGCGAGCCCGATCGCCGCGGCGCCCGCGAGCTGCACGACGCCCGCGACGAGCGTCGTCGTCGACTCCGAGTCCACGAGCGCGACGAGGCCGCTGAAGACGGCGTAGCCGGGCACGAGCGGCACGATCGCCGCCGTCGTCACGGCGATCGACGGCACGTGCAGGCGGTGCGCGACGAGGATGCCGGCGAAGCTCGTCACGAGCGCGCCGAGCGCGCTCGACACGGGGGATCCGAGCCCGAGGCTCATGCCGACGAGCCACCCCGCCCACGCGAGCGCGCCGAGGCTCGCGCTGAGCAGGATCGTGCGCAGCGTCGAGCCGAACACGATGGCGACGGCCGCCGCGATGAGCACGGAGCCGCCGATCTGCTGCGCGATCGATCCGAGCGGGAAGGCCGTCGCGATGGGGATGGCGATGCCCACGAGCGACGCGAGGTGGAGGCCGCCGAGCACGCCCGCGGCGACGCCGACGGTCGAGAGCGCGATCTCCATGACGCGTCCCTGCGCCGTGAGCGAGAAGCCGTCGATCGCATCCTGCGCGGCGGCGACGACCGACATGCCCGAGAGCATGAGCACGATCGACCCCGCGACGATGAGCGACGCGCGCATCTCGACGAACGGCCCCCATCCCGCATCGCCTGCCGCAGCGGTCGCCGCCGCGGCGGCGGTCACGACGAGGGCGCCGACGACCTGCGAGAAGAAGAACGGGATGCGTGCACGCGCCATGCTGCGCTGCACGACGGCGGCGAGGACGGCGGCGGCGAAGGCGATGACCGTCAGCAGCGCGCTCGCACCCATGAAGATGCACACGCCGACCGTGACGAGGCCCTGCGCGGCGACCACCGCGATCGGCCGATACGAGAACGCCGTGCGCCGGGTGCGATCGAACGTCGCGATGGCGTCGTCGAGCGGCATGCCCGCCTCGACGTCGGCGACGAGCGCCTGGAGCCGCTGCAGCTTCGCGTGGTCGGGCGCGGGTGCGCGCACGACGCGAAGCAGGGTCGTCGGCTCGCGGTCGACGGTGCGCTGCCACGAGATCGTGATCGAGTTGAAGGTCACGTCGACGTGCAGCGGCCGCACGCCGTAGGCGCCGGCGATGCGCGAGCACGCGAGGGTCACATCGTTCGCGGACGCACCTGTCGTGAGCATCGACTCCGCGACCCGCACGGCGAGGTCGAGCACGCGCAGCGCCATCGCGCGGTCGACGACCATGAGCATCTCGGTGTGCGGCAGCTCGGGGTCGGCGCGCACGACGCCGAGGATGCGGTCGACGATGCCGCGGCGGCGCTCGCTCATGCGGTCGTCGGCCGCCATCCGTCGCGCATCGCGAGCGCGGCGTCGACGAGGCTCACGCGCCGCAGGGTCGGCACGTCGGCGAGGCGGTGCCAGCCGGCGTCGTCCGAGGAGCCGTCGACCTCGATGGTGAGCTCGCCGCCGGTGATCTCGGCCGAGTAGACGATGCGCAGGCCCTGCAGCGGCTCGCGCTCGCCGTGCAGCCGGTCGGCGGCGGGGATGACGATGGAGTCGACGCCGAGCAGGCCCGTGAGGCGCGCGTGGTAGCCGGTCTCCTCGAGCACCTCGCGCACGGCGGCCTGCTCAGGATGCTCGCCGGCCTCGATGCCGCCACCGGGCAGCGTCCATCCGTGGCGGCTGCCGTCGCGCCAGTGCGAGAGCAGCAGCTCCTCGTCGGCGCCGGAACCCCTCGTGATGACGCAGTACGCGGCGGCTCGGATGCGCATCCGACCAGCGTAGCCAAGCCCTCGATCGCCGCGCGGCGCGCTGGTTGACTCGGGCCATGGACGGCGTCGCGATGTTCCCGCTCGGCTCGGTGCTCTTCCCGCACACGCCCGTCGCGCTGCGCATCTTCGAGCCGCGCTACCTCACGATGATGGGTCGGCTGCTCGACGCCGAGGATCCCGTGTTCGGCGTCGTGCTCATCGAGCGCGGGCACGAGGCCGGCGGCGGCGACCAGCGCGCATCGCGCGGCACGCTCGCGCGCATCCTGCGCATCGAGGTGGGCGCCGACGACCTGCACGTGCTGGCGCTCGGCATCGAACGGGTGGAGGTCGACCGCTGGCGCGACGACGACCCGCATCCCGTCGCGGACCTCACTCCGCTCCCCGCGCTCGAATGGGATGACGCGCTCGAGCCGCTGCGTCGGGAGGCGGAGCGCGTCGTGCGGCGGCTCGCGACGCTCGCCTCGACGCTCGGCGAGTCCCGTTGGGATCCGAATGCGGCGATCTCGGAGGATCCGCTCGAGTCGTGCTGGCAGATCGCCGCGATGGCGCCGCTCGGCTCCTACGACCAGCACCGGCTGCTCGGTGCGACGAGCGCGGGCGGCCTCCTGCGCGCGGTCATCGACCTGTGCCTCGAGGAGGAGCCGGTGCTCATCGCGCGAGCGACCGACGCGCGCGAGGCCGGCGGCGACGAGGACTGACCCCCCTCACGACCGGGTCGCCAGACCGCGGTGCGTGACGGATCCTCGGAAGTTCTCGATGCGGCCCGTTCGGGCGTACGCTCATCCGTCGGCACGGCGCGGTGCACCGTCCGCGCCCGGTAGGGACCATCGATCCCCGCCGTCCAGGGTGACGTGCACCAGGTGGAGGATGGATGACCCAGCAGGACGAGCGGCCCGTGCCGCAGGATGCCGCGAGCGCTGGAGCACGTGACGTGGCAGCGCCGACGACGTCGGAGCTCGACGCCGAGCAGACCGGGTATCACAAGTCGCTGAAGCCGAGGCAGATCCAGATGATCGCCATCGGCGGGGCGATCGGCACGGGCCTGTTCATGGGCGCCGGCGGTCGGCTCGCGTCGTCGGGCCCGAGCCTCGCGCTCGTCTACCTGCTGTGCGGCGTCTTCGCCTTCCTCATCCTGCGCGCCCTCGGCGAGCTCGTGCTCCACCGCCCGTCGTCGGGCTCCTTCGTCTCCTACGCGCGCGAGTTCTACGGCGAGCGGATGGCGTACGGCGCCGGCTGGATGTACTTCCTGAACTGGGCCTTCACGTCGATCGTCGACGTGACCGCCGCCGCGCTCTACATCAAGACCTTCGGCACGCTCTTCGGCGTGCAGTGGCTCGAGGATGCGCCGCAGTGGGTCCCCGCCCTCCTCGCCCTCGTCGTGGTGCTCGCACTCAACCTCGTCTCCGTGAAGGTGTTCGGCGAGATGGAGTTCTGGTTCGCGCTCATCAAGGTCGCCGCGCTCGTCGTCTTCCTCGTCATCGGCGTCGTCTTCATCGTCGTCGGCGGTCGCACCGACGTCGGACCGACCGGCTTCTCGGTCATCGCCGACAACGGCGGCCTGTTCCCGGCCGGCGCCGTCGCGCCCGTGCTCGCGATCGCGGGCGTCGTGTTCGCGTACGCCGCGATCGAGCTCGTCGGCACCGCGGCAGGCGAGACGAAGGACCCCGAGAAGGTCATGCCGCGCGCGGTGAACACCGTCATCGTCCGCATCGCGATCTTCTACGTCGGCTCGGTCCTGCTGCTGTCGCTGCTGCTCCCCTTCACGTCGTACGAGGCCGGCGTCAGCCCGTTCGTGACGTTCTTCTCGCACATCGGCTCCCCGCAGGTCGGGCAGACGAGCGCCGCGATCATGAACTTCGTCGTGCTGACCGCGGCCCTGTCGAGCCTCAACGCGGGCCTCTACTCGACCGGCCGCATCCTGCGCTCGATGGCGGTCAACGGATCCGCACCGGCGTTCACCGGGCGGATGTCGACGAACGGCGTGCCCTACGGCGGCATCATGCTCACGGCCGTCATCACCCTGCTCGGCGTGGGTCTCAACGCACTCTTCCCGTCGGAGGCGTTCGAGATCGTGCTCGAGGTCTCGGCGCTCGGCATCGTCGGCGGCTGGGCGACGATCATCCTCTGCCACATCCGCTTCGTGCGCCTCGCACGGGACGGCAGGCTGCAGCGACCGCACTTCCGACTGTGGGGCGCGCCGTTCACGGGCTACCTCACGCTCGCGTTCCTGCTCTTCGTCCTCGTGACGATGGGCTTCTCGGACACCGGACGCTGGGTGCTGCTGTCGCTCGTCGTGCTCATCCCGGCGCTCGTCGTCGGATGGTTCGTGGCGAAGCCGCGCATCCTCGCCGCCGCGCGTGCGCGCGAGGGCCTCACGGGACACGCGCCCGTGCTGGCGCCCCGCCCGAAGGTCCCAGGCGAGGACGGCGCGGGCGAGTAGGGGCCGCCGGCGCCTCGACTCGGAGGCTCCGCTTCCTTCTGGATTGCTCCTTTCCACGCCCGCTCCTTGAGGTGCGAGCGAAGCGAGCCTCGAAAGGTGCCCACCGAAGACGAAGGCGGCCACACCCTCGCGGGTGCGGCCGCCTTCGCGTGCGTCAGCCCTGACTACGCCGTCGCATCCGCGCCGCGGCGCGGCAGCACCCAGTCGGGGCGTGCGAAGTGGCACGTGTAGCCGTTCGGGATGCGCTCCAGGTAGTCCTGGTGCTCCGGCTCGGCCTCCCAGAATGCGCCGAGCGGCTCGATCGTCGTGACGACCTTGCCCGGCCAGTGGCCGGAGGCGTCGACGTCGGCGATCGTGTCGCGCGCCTCGCGCTCCTGCTCGGGGCTCGCCGGGAAGATCGCCGACCGGTAGCTCGTGCCGATGTCGTTGCCCTGCCGGTTGATCGTGGTCGGGTCGTGGATCTGGAAGAACAGCTCGAGGATCTCGCGGTACGAGGTGCGCTCGGGGTCGAAGACGATCTCGATCGCCTCGGCGTGCCCGGGATGGTTGCGGTACGTCGCGTGGTCGTTGTCGCCGCCGGTGTAGCCGACGCGCGTCTGCAGCACGCCGGGGCGCTTGCGGATGAGGTCCTGCATGCCCCAGAAGCAGCCGCCTGCGAGCACTGCGGTCTCGGTGCCGGGGATCCGGGTCACGGTGCCGGTGTCGGTCATGGAAGGTCTCCTTCGCGGTCGAGGGCGATGCTACGCGCGGCGTCGCGCAGCGCGCACGTCATGGACAACGCAGGAGCCATGGGTTTTGGTCCCGAAGCGTGCATCCATCGGTGCGAGTGCAGGAGCGGCGAGACCCTTTCGAGGCTCGCTTCGCTCGCACCTCAAGGGCCGGGAGGGGGACCCGACTGCCGATGGACGGAGCCCTGGGTGCGGGTGAGGGCGCACCTCCGCGGTCCTCCCGACCCCGGAAGCCGCTCGCATCCCCGCCACCGCTCCGCGAGGCGCGAGCGAAGCGATCCGCCATCGCCCCGTGAGGCGCGAGCGCAGCGACCCGCCACCGCTCCGTGAGGTGCGAGCGCAGCGAGCCGCCACCGCTCCGCGAGGTGCGAGCGCAGCGACCCGCCACCGCTCCGTGAGGTGCGAGCGCAGCGAGCCTCGAAGGGAGCCCACCTACCTGCGCCGCTCGCGTCCCCGCCACCGCTCCGTCAGGTGCGAGCGCAGCGAGCCCACCCACCTGCGCCGCACGCGCGCCGAGGGGATCCGGCGCGACCCCTCCTCAGCGGTCGCGCACCGAGCGCACGACGAGCGTGTCGCCGGCGCGCAGCAGTGCGTGGAGGCGCATGCGATGCGCGATGGTCTCGTCGATCGCGCCGATCCTGCTGCTCGCCCCGCCCTCGATGCGCGACGCGATCGTGAGGCACGTCTCGTCGACGACGTTGGCGGCGAGCATCGCGGCGGCGAGCGACGGGCCGCCCTCGCACTGGATGCGCAGCAGGTCGCGGTCGTGCAGCACGACCATCGCGCGATGCGGCTCGACGTGCTCCTCGCCCGCCCCGACGACGTCGGCGACGGCGGCGAGCGCCGGATCGACCTCCCTAGCGGCGGCGTCGGTCGTCAGCACGAGCGGCCGGCGCGGCGCCCGCTGCAGCATGGGATGCGTGGGGTCGAGGTCGAGGCTGCCCGAGACGAGCACGAGCACGGGGTGCTCGGGCAGGTCGCGCTCGCGCCGCCACGCGACGCTCTCGGCGTCGAGGGCGAGCTCCTCGTAGCCCTCGGCACGCGCGGTGCCGGCGCCGACGAGCACCGCGTCGGCCACACGGCGCGCGGCCGCGAGCACGCGCACGTCGGCGTCGTCGCCGAGCCCGCCGGACGCGCCGTCGTGCGCGGTGGCGCCGTCGAGCGAGGCGATCATCGTCAGCCGCACCCAGCGGTCGGGCACGTCGGCGAGGTCGTCGGCGAGCGCGTCGTCGTCGAGGTCCGTCGCGGTGGTGGGGAGGATGCGGTCGATGCCGGTCATGGCAGCAGCCTGGCCGCTCGCGCCGCGACGCGCGAGGCGTCGCGGAACGGCGATGCGTGTGCCATGCGCACCCGCCGATCGGCGCACGACCACGCGGTGCGGGCTCAGACGTTGAATGCGGACATGTTGTGCACGGGATCCGCCGGCTGCCGCCATCCCATGAGCGCCTCGGCCATCCGCACGGCGTCGCGGGTGCGGGCCACCTCGTGCACGCGCACGATGCGCGCGCCTCGCGTGATCGCGAAGACCGCCGATGCGAGCGAGCCGTCGACGCGCTCGGGCTTCGGCGCCTCGAGCACCTCGCCGATGAAGTCCTTGTTCGACATCGCCGCGAGCACGGGGAAGCCGAGCGCGCACACGACGGGCAGGCGGCGTGCGAGACGCAGGGTGTCGAGCGTGTTCTTGTTGAGGTCGAAGCCGGGGTCGAGCACGATGCGGTCGTCGCGCATCCCGTCGGCGATCGCCCGCTCGACGCGGTCCTGCAGCAGCCGGGCGACGTCGTCCTCGACGGCGAGGTAGGTGGGCGAGCCGTACTGCGTGCGCGGTCCTGCGCTGTCGGCCGCGAGCGAGTGGGTGATGACGAGGGTCGCGTCGGAGCCCGCGACGACGCGTGCCATGTCGGGATCGTGCAGCGCCGTCGTGTCGTTCACGACGTCGGCGCCGGCGGCGATCGCCGCCTCGGCGACGCGCGCGTGGAAGGTGTCCACCGAGATGACGACGTCGCTCGCGGCGCGCAGCTCGCGCACGACGGGCACGATGCGCTCGATCTCCTCGTCGACGGGCAGCGGCTCGCCCGGCGCGAACGGCACGCCACCGATGTCGACCCAGTCGGCGCCGGCCGCCACCGCGTCGATCGACGCCTTCACGGCCGCCTCGAGCCCGAACGTGCGCCCCTGGTCGTAGAACGAGTCGGGCGTGCGGTTCACGATCGCCATGACGGCGACCTGCCGGTCGAAGTCGAACGCGTGCGTGCCGATCGCGCGGATCGGATGCGCGATCGGCGGCAGGTACGGCTCGTTCGCGACGTCGTCGACCATGGCGACCCCCTTCGCGCCGGAGGCAGAGGCGACGCCGACGACTCCGATCCTGACCGGTCGCGGCCCGACGCGCAATCCGCACGCGACGCGAAGAACCCCGTCCGCATCGGACGGGGTTCGAGGGTGGAGCCTGGGAGAATCGAACTCCCGACATCCTGCTTGCAAAGCAGGCGCTCTACCAACTGAGCTAAGGCCCCAGTGTGGCGCGTGGTGGGGCTACATGGACTCGAACCATGGACCTCTTCGTTATCAGCGAAGCGCTCTAACCGCCTGAGCTATAGCCCCGCGCGCACGATCAACGACACTACCATGCGCACGGCGTGCCGACGCACGCCCTGCTGCCGTGCGCGACCTACTGGTTCGCGTAGCCCACGAGCAGGCCGCCCGTGAACCGCACCGACAGGTTGTACAGCGTCGCGAACACGGCGCCGAGCACCGTGATGACGACGAAGTTCAGCAGGGCGACGATCACCGTGAAGAGCAGCACCTGGGGCAGCGACAGGTAGTCCATGACGGTGAAGGACTCGCCGAGGATGTCGCTGAGGGTCTCGTCGATGCGGCCGAAGAGCCCCAGCAGGTTCAGCAGCGACCACAGCACGAACGAGACGACGAGCAGCACGATGCCGGCGATGACGCCGACGATCGCCGAGAGCTTCAGCGCCGACCAGAAGTCGATCCAGACGAGCCGCAGGCGCACCTGCTTGCCACCCGATCGCTTGGGGCCCTTGCCCTGCAGGCGCTCCGCGATGCTCATGCTTCCTCCGTGTCGCCCTCGGCGGGCGCATCCGTGTCGTCGGACCCGTCCACGATAGTGGCTGCGTCGGTCGATTCCGCGTCGTCCGCTCCGTCGACCGGCACGCCGGCGGCGGCCAGGGAGCCGGCGCTCGCGTCGACGCCCTCGACGACGGCCGCGTCGTCGGCGACCTCCTCGGCGACCTCCTCGATGCGCTCCTCCTGGTTGCGCGTGATCGAGAGGATCGGGTCGGCGTCGCTGATCGACGCGAACTGCACGCCCATCGCGCCACGACCCGTCGGGGTGACCTCGCTCGCCGCCGAGCGGATGACCTTGCCGCTCGCGCGGATCATGAGCACCTCGTCGGTCTCGCCGACGATGATGGCGCCGGCCAGGTCGCCGCGGTCGTGCTCGCCGCGCTTGTACGTCATGACGCCCTGCGTGCCGCGCCCCTTCGACGGGTACTGGCTCACGTGCGTCTTCTTCGCGTAGCCCTTGTCGGTCGCGACGAACACGTAGCCCTCGTCGCCCACGACCATCGCGTTCAGCACCGAGTCGCCCTCGAGCAGCGTGATGCCCTTGACGCCCGCCGTCGAGCGGCCCATGGGGCGCAGGGTGTCGTTCGCGGCCGAGAAGCGCGCCGCCTTGCCGTCGCGCGAGACGACGAGGATGTCGTCGGACTCGTTCACGAGCATCGCCGACACGAGCTCGTCGCCGTCGCGCAGGTCGATGGCGATGATGCCGCCGGTGCGGTTCGTGTCGTACAGCTCGAGGCGCGTCTTCTTCACCTGGCCGCCGCGGGTGGCGAGCACGAGGAACTCGGCCGCCTGGTAGTCGCGCACGGCGAGCACCTGCTGCACGTGCTCTTCGGGCTGCATCGCCAGCAGGTTCGCGACGTGGAGGCCCTTCGCGTCGCGGCCGGCCTCGACGATCTCGTACGCCTTCGCGCGGTACACGCGGCCGAGGTTCGTGAAGAACAGCAGCCAGTGGTGCGTCGAGGTGACCTCGAAGTGCTGCACGAGGTCGTCGGCGCGCAGCTGCGCGCCGCGCACGCCCTTCCCGCCGCGGTGCTGCGCGCGGTAGTTGTCGATCCGGGTGCGCTTCACGTAGCCGCCGCGCGTGAGCGAGACGACCATCTGCTCCTCGGGGATGAGGTCCTCGATCGAGACGTCGCCGTCGCCGCCCGGCACGATGTGCGTGCGCCGGTCGTCGCCGTGCTTCTCGACGATCTCCGTGAGCTCGTCGACGATGATCGAGCGCTGCCGCGCCTCGTCGCCGAGGATGTCCTCGTAGTCGGCGATGCGCTTGCCGAGCTCCTCGGCCTCGTCATGGATGCGCTGGCGCTCGAGCGCCGCAAGGCGGCGCAGCTGCAGCTCGAGGATCGCGGTCGCCTGCACCTCGTCGATCGAGAGCAGCTCCATGAGGCCCGTGCGCGCCTCGTCGGCGTTCGGCGAGCGGCGGATGAGGGCGATGACCTCGTCGAGGGCGTCGAGCGCGGCGAGGTAGCCGCGCAGGATGTGCATGCGCTCCTCCGCCTTGCGCAGGCGGAACTGCGTGCGGCGGACGATGACCTCGACCTGGTGCGCCGCCCAGTGGGTGATGAAGCCGTCGATCGACAGCGTGCGCGGCACGCCGTCGACGATCGCGAGCATGTTCGCCGAGAAGTTGTCCTGGAGCTGCGTGTGCTTGTACAGGTTGTTGAGCACGACCTTCGCGACGGCGTCGCGCTTGAGCGTGATGACGAGGCGCTGGCCCGTGCGGCCCGACGTCTCGTCCTTGAGGTCGGCGATGCCCGAGATCTTGCCGTCCTTGACGAGGTCGGCGATCTTGATGGCGAGGTTGTCGGGGTTCACCTGGTACGGCAGCGACGTCACGACGAGCGACGTGCGGCCGTGGATCTCCTCGACGGAGACGTCCGCGCGCATGCGGATCGAGCCGCGACCCGTGCGGTAGGCCTCCTGGATGCCGCGGGTGCCGAGGATCTGCGCGCCTGTCGGGAAGTCGGGACCCTTGATGCGTGCGATGAGCGCATCCTGCAGCTCCTCCTGCGACGCCTCCGGGTGCTGCAGGTGCCAGATGGCGCCCTCGGCGACCTCGCTGAGGTTGTGCGGCGGGATGTTCGTCGCCATGCCCACCGCGATGCCGACGGATCCGTTGACGAGCAGGTTCGGGAACCGCGCCGGCAGCACGACGGGCTCCTGCGTCGAGCCGTCGTAGTTGTCCTCGAAGTCGACGGTCTCCTCGTCGATGTCGCGCACCATCTCCATCGCGATGGGCGCCATCTTCGTCTCGGTGTACCGAGGGGCGGCGGCCTCGTCGTTGCCGGCGGAGCCGAAGTTGCCCTGGCCGAGCGCGAGCGGATGCCGCATCGACCACGGCTGCACGAGCCGCACGAGGGTGTCGTAGATCGGCGAGTCGCCGTGCGGGTGGTACTGCCCCATGACGTCGCCGACGACGCGCGCGCACTTCGAGAAGGCCTTGTCGGGGCGGAAGCCGCCGTCGTACATCGCGTAGATGACGCGACGGTGCACGGGCTTCAAGCCGTCGCGCACCTCGGGCAGCGCGCGCCCGATGATGACGCTCATCGCGTAGTCGAGGTACGAGCGCTGCATCTCGAGCTGCAGGTCGACCTGCTCGATGCGGCCGTGGTTCGGCTCGTTGGTGGTGGTGTCGGTCATCGGGTGTCAGCTCTCGTGTGTGGCTGGATTCGTCTGCGTCAGGTGAGGGAGGGGTCGGGGTCTCGCTGGGCGGGTCTCGCGACGGCTGCTCGCTGCGCTCGCGGCCTCCTCGACCTTGAGCCCTCTGGACGCAACGGTCGCTTCGCTCCCATTGCGTCCGGCGGGCTCAAATATCCAGGAACCGGACGTCCTTCGCGTTGCGCTGGATGAACGTGCGGCGCGACTCCACGTCCTCGCCCATGAGGGTCGAGAAGACGGTGTCGGCGACGGCGGCGTCCTCGAGGGTCACCTGCTTCAGCACGCGGGTGTCGGGATCCATCGTCGTCTCCCACAGCTCGGTGTAGTTCATCTCGCCGAGTCCCTTGTAGCGCTGCAGGCCGCCGTCGTTCGCCTTCGGCAGCTTGCGCCCCTGCTCGCGGCCGATGCGGATGAGCTCGTCGCGCTCCCGGTCCGAGAAGGCGTAGTCGGGCTCGCCCTGCGTCCACTTGATCTTGTAGAGCGGCGGCGCGGCGAGGTAGACCCAGCCCTGGTCGATGAGCGGGCGCATGTAGCGGAAGAGCAGCGTGAGCAGCAGCGTCGTGATGTGCTGGCCGTCGACGTCGGCATCGGCCATGAGCACGATCTTGTGGTACCGCACCTTGTCGGGGTCGAAGTCCTCACCGAGCCCCGCGCCGAACGCGGTGATCATCGACTGGATCTCGACGTTCTGCAGCGCGCGGTCGAGGCGCGCCTTCTCGACGTTCAGCACCTTGCCGCGCAGCGGCAGGATCGCCTGCGTGCGCGGGTCGCGGCCCTGCACGGCCGAGCCGCCTGCCGAGTTGCCCTCGACGAGGAAGATCTCGCACTCGGCGGGGTTCCGCGACTGGCAGTCCTTCAGCTTGCCGGGCATGCCGCCCGACTCGAGCAGGCCCTTGCGGCGCGTCTGCTCGCGCGCCTTGCGCGCCGCGAGGCGTGCCGTGGCGGCCTGGATCGCCTTGCGCACGATCTCCTTCGCGGACGTCGGGTTCCGCTCGAACCAGTCGCCGAGCTGCTCGTTCACGACGCGCTGCACGAACGACTTCGCCTCGGTGTTGCCGAGCTTGGTCTTCGTCTGGCCCTCGAACTGCGGCTCGCCGAGCTTCACGGAGACGATGGCGGTGAGGCCCTCGCGCACGTCCTCGCCCGTGAGGTTCTCGTCCTTCTCCTTGAGCTGGTTCGTGCTGCGCGCGTACCGGTTCACGAGGCTCGTGAGCGCCGCGCGGAAGCCCTCCTCGTGCGTGCCGCCCTCGTGCGTGTTGATGACGTTCGCGTACGTGTACACGGCCTCCTGGTAGCCGTTCGTCCACTGCATGGCGATCTCGACCGAGATGCGGCGCTCGACGTCCTCCGACTCGAAGTCGATGATCTCGTCGTGGACGAGGTCGACCTTCTTCGTGCGGTTGAGCTGCTCGACGTAGTCGCGCAGCCCGTTCTCGTAGTAGAACTCCTCGAAGCGCGGGCTCGCCGTGCCGTCCTCGGCGACGTCGCCGTGACCGGGGCGCTCGTCGGTGACGTGGATGCGCAGGCCCTTGTTGAGGAACGCGGTCTGCTGGAAGCGCTTCGCGAGGGTGTCGTAGTCGAACTCGGTCGTCTCGAAGATGTCGGCGCTCGGCCAGAAGCGGATCGTCGTGCCGGTCGCCTCGGTCGCCTCGCCCTTGACGAGCGGGCCCATCGGCTCGCCGATCTCGAACTCCTGCCGCCAGACGAAGCCCTGGCGCCGGATCTCGACCTCGAGCCGCGACGAGAGGGCGTTCACGACGGACGAGCCGACGCCGTGCAGCCCGCCTGAGACCGCGTAGCCGCCGCCTCCGAACTTGCCGCCGGCGTGCAGCACGGTGAGCACGACCTCGAGCGTCGACTTCGACGGGTCGGACGAGTGGGGGTCGACCGGGATGCCGCGACCGTCGTCGACGACCTCGATGCCGCCGTCCGCGAGCATGCGGACCGCGATGAGGTCGCAGTAGCCCGCCAGCGCCTCGTCGACGGAGTTGTCGACGATCTCGTACACCAGGTGGTGCAGGCCGCGCGGACCCGTCGAGCCGATGTACATGCCGGGACGCTTCCTGACGGCCTCGAGGCCCTCGAGGATCTGGATCTGATCGGCCCCGTACTCGTTCTGCGTCTCGTCCGCCATGCGTCGTGCAGCTCCTCGAAGATCGACTCGCGCGCACGCGCGCGCAACCCTGCGATTCTACCTTGTATCTATGGGGCTGCTGCGGTCGCCGGGCCGTCCGTAGGCCGATCTCGCGCAGGGCGGAACCGATGCGCGAGCGCGACGCCTGCGGGGCGCAGGCGTCCGAGCCGTGCGAAGGCTGCCGTGGGACGGCTCAGGGGCGGTCGGCGAGCGTCGCGACGACTCGGGCGAGCGAGTCGGCGTCGCCGACGTTGCCGGCGAAGACCACGTAGGGGATGCCGTCGGCCGGGCCGCCGTCGGGCTGCCACAGCGACACGATGCCGGGCAGCATCGGGCCGACGACGCGCGCCCTGCGGATGCGCAGCGCCTCCGACGCGACGTCGCTCGAGGTGATGCCGCCCTTCGCGACGACGAACCGCGGCGGCGCCGCCTCGAGCACGCGCTGCACGAGCTCGACGACGCCCGACGAGACGCGGCGCGCGATCTCGAGGCTCGCATCGCCGTCGGCGCCGTCGATGCGCTCGCGGGTCGTGTGCACGATGACGGTGCCATCCTCGATGGCCCGCGCGACGGCGGCGGTGCGCTCGGCGAGGTGCGCGTCGCGCTCGGCGCCGATGAGGGCGCGCACGTCGAGCTCGATCGTCGCCGTCTCGGGTCGCTCGGCACGCAACGTCTCGAGCTGGCGGGTCGTGAGCGGCACGTGGCTGCCGACGACGACGAGCCCGCCGCGGTCGTTCGCGAACGCGACGTCGGCGGCGCGGACCGGCTCGGCGATCTCCTGGCCGATGTGCGCGCGCGGGTAGGGCGGGCCGACGCGCAGCAGCGCGCTCGCACCCTCCCGATCGAGCGCGTGGAGCGCGAGCGCGACCTGCCGCATGTCCGCCTCGTCGACGACGTCGACGACGACGACCGTGCCGACGGGCAGCGGTCGCAGCACCTCGAGCACCGCCGCGGTGCCAGCGCGGATGACGTCGAGCGTGAGCGCGACGACGTCGTCGCGACGGATCCTCCCGCCGGTCTTCTCCTCGACCCAGTCGCGCAGGTCCGACGAGCGGAAGCCGAAGGTCGGATCGCCCGCGAAGGCCGTCTCGCCCACGGGCGTCGCCTCGCCGTCGACGACCCAGTGGTGCACGCCGCCGACGGTGATGCGGCCGGCATCGGGAAAGGCGGGCACGAGCACCGTGAGGGCCGGCTCTGCACCGCCGCCCGCGACGATCGCCTCGCGCAGCACGTCGGTCTCGAGCGGGAAGTGCCCGCGCAGCGTCGAGTCGCCGCGGCTGACGAACGCCGCGCGTCGACCGGCGCGCTCGGCTGCGGCGAGCGCGACCGCCACGACCTCGCGGTTCCGGTCCGCAGCGTCCGCCTCGTCGAGCGAGCGCGTGTTCGTGAGCACGTAGACGGCCGGTGCGCCGGTCGCGAGCGCCCAATCGAGGTCCTCGGCCTCCCAGCGCGTGAGCACGGGCAGGTCCGCGACGGACTGCGTGCCGGTCGGGTCGTCGTCGAGCACGATCTGCACGAGCGCGGGATCGATCGCAGCCGCGACCTCGGCGGCGGCGATCGTGAGGGGCGCGGGGGCGCCGGCCAGCAGCTCGTCGACGTGCACGGTGATCTCCTCGGGCGTTGGATGCGATGGCCCGGTCGGGCCGGTACGAGCCTACGGACGGGCGTCAGCCCCAGGTGTCGCGCGGGCCGCGCCCGCGCACGGTGCGCGGACCGCGCAGGAACGAGTGCTGCTGCGGGCCGACGAAGCGGATGCCGACGATGCCTGCGTCGGGGAAGGCCGCGATGATGCGCGAGGCGATGTCGGCGCGCATGAGTCGCATCTGCTGCTCCCACGCGGTCGAGACGCAGCGCACGACGAGCAATCCCTCCGCGATGCCCTCGGGGGTCGTCTTGTCGGCGATCTCGGGCCCGACGATGCGCGGCCACTCGGCGAGCACGCCGCCCTGCGCCATCTCGCCCTGCCATCCGGCGTCGGCGACGAGCCCGTCGAGCACGCCGCCCAGGCCTACGGGGTCGCGTCCGGCGGTGAACGGCTCGGATGCCGCGGCACGGCGCGTGCGGCGGCGGCCGTCCCTCGTCGTGATCGCGGGGTCCCCGAAGCGCGCCCGGATGCGCATCCAGACGCGCTCGGGCTCGTCGCGGTCGGCGTCGAGATCCTTCACGACGCCTCCTCCCCCGACGGCGCGGCGCTGTCCTCCACCACGACGCCCGCGGCGATGCGGATGCGTCGGCCCGCCAGCACGTCGGGCACGTCGTCGTCCACCGCGGCCGTGATGAGCACCTGCTCGAACCCCGAGACCGCCTCGGCGAGCCGCTCGCGGCGGCCCGCGTCGAGCTCGGCGAAGACGTCGTCGAGGATGACCACCGGGTCGCCGGCGGCATCGTGCCGGATGAGCTCGGCGGCGGCGAGGCGCAGCGCGAGCGCGTACGACCACGACTCCCCGTGGCTCGCGTAGTGCCGGGCGAGCAGGCCGCCGAGGTCGAGGTCGAGGTCGTCGCGATGCGGTCCGAGCAGGCTGACGCCGCGATCGAGCTCCTCGCGTCGCCGGACCCGCAGCGCCTCGGCGTAGGCCGTCTCGTCGTCCGGCACCTCGGTGACGAGGCGGATCTCGGTGTCGTGCTCGTCGCCGGCGACCGTGCGGTATGCCGCCGCGACATGCGGCTGCAGCTCGTCGACGAGCGCCGCCCGTGCGCGCTCGACCTCGAGGCCGAGCGCGACGAGCCGCTCGTCCCACACGTCGAGCGTCGTGAGGTCGTCGGGCCGCAGTCGCTGCGCACGCGCCGACTTCAGGAGGCTCGAGCGCTGCCGCAGCACGCGCTCGAGATCGCTCATCACGGCTCCCATCCTGGGGCTGCGCTGCACGATGAGCTGGTCGAGCATCCGTCGGCGGCCGCCGGGATCCCCGCGCACGAGCGCGAGGTCCTCGGGACTGAAGAGCACGGTGCGCAGGTAGCGCGGCAGCTCGCTCATGCGCACGGGATGCCCGGAGGCCTGCGCCTTGTTCGAGCCCTTCGCCTGGATCTGCAGGTCGACGCCGATCGTGCGCTCGCCGTTCGTGAGGCTCGTGCGGACGTACGCCTGCTCCTGCCCGGCGCGCACGAGCGCGGCGTCGTGGCTCACGCGATGGCTCGACCCCGTCGCGGCGACCACGAGCGCCTCGACGAGGTTCGTCTTGCCCTGCCCGTTGCGACCGATGAGCAGCGTCACGCCCGGCTCGAGGTCGACGACCGCGCGCTCGTAGTTGCGGAAGTCCTGCAGCTGGAGGCGGCTCACGTGCATGGCGCCGCCATGCTCACTCCGCCGGCTTGACCGCGTGGCCGCCGAACTGGTTGCGCAGCGCCGCGACGGCCTTCATCGCCGGGCTGTCGTCCTGACGCGACTCGAAGCGTGCGAAGAGCGCCGCTGAGATCACCGGCAGCGGCACGGCGTTCGCGATCGCCTCCTCGACGGTCCAGCGGCCCTCGCCGGAGTCGTCGACGTAGCCCTCGATGTCCGAGAGGTCGTCGTCGGCGTCGAGCGCGCGCACCATGAGGTCGAGGAGCCAGGAGCGGATGACGGTGCCGCGCTGCCACGCCTTGAACGACCCGGGCACGTTCGACACGATCGGCGACGCCTCGAGCAGCTCGAAGCCCTCCGCGTACGCCTGCATGAGGCCGTACTCGATGCCGTTGTGCACCATCTTCACGTAGTGGCCGGCGCCGACGCCGCCGGCGTGCACGAAGCCCTCCTCGCGGGGGCCGTCGGGGCGGAGGGCGTCGAAGATCGGCATGGTGCGCTCGACGTCGGCCTCGTCGCCGCCGACCATGAGGCCGTAGCCGTTCTCGAGGCCCCAGATGCCGCCCGAGACGCCGACGTCGAGGAAGCGGATGCCGCGCTCGTCGAGCATCGCCGCATGGCGCTCGTCCTCGGTGAAGCGCGAGTTGCCGCCGTCGATGACGAGATCGCCCGGCTCGAGGCGCTCGGCGAGGTCGGCGACGACAGACGAGGTGATCTCGCCCGCGGGCACCATGACCCACACGGTGCGCGGCGCTGCGAGGGACGAGACGAGCTCCTCGACGGTCGCGACGTCGCTCACGTCGGGATTGCGGTCGTAGCCCACGACCTCGATGCCGGCGGCACGCACGCGATCGCGCATGTTGCCGCCCATCTTGCCGAGACCGATGAGGCCGAGCTGCGTCATGTCGACTCCGATCAGCGAAGCAGCAGGTTGGGCTGCAGCAGGTACTGGAAGCTCGTCGCCTCCGCGTCGTCGCGCGAGGTCTGGCCGGTGATGAGCATCGGGCCGGGCTTGTTCGTCGTCTCCGAGCGCGTGAAGGCGACCCGCACGAACTCCGAGTGCGTCGCACCGAGCCCGTCGAGCAGGAACTGCGGCTTGATCGACAGCACGATGTCCTCGCCCGTGAGCACGGCGTCGACCGACTCCTGCGCCTGCGCCTGCTCGGAGCCGATGGCCTCGAGCGTGACCTGCCCCTCCTCGAAGGTGCAGCGCAGCGCAGCCTCGCGCTCGAGCACGAGCTGCACGCGACGCGTCGCCTCGACGAGCTCGGCGGTGTTCAGCACGGCGTGGTGCGGCGTCTCCGTGGGGAAGAGGCGGCGGACCGGCGGGTAGTTGCCCTTGATGAGCAGGCTCGTGACGGTCTTGTCGCCCGCCGAGAACGCGATCTGCTGCCGGTCGCCCGGCTCGGACATCGTGATGGAGATCTGCGCCGCCGAGCCGAAGGTGCGACCGACCTCCGAGATCGTGCGCGCCGGCACGAGCGCCGTGAGCGCCTCCGCGTCGTCGCCCGCATCCCACGGGATGCTGCGCACGGAGACGCGGTAGCGATCGGTGGCGATGAGCGACAGGGAGGTGCCCGTCGCCTCGAGCTGCACGCCGGTGATGACGGGGGTCACGTCCTCGCGCGACGCCGCGACGGCGACCTGCTGCACGGCCTCGGCGAAGTCGGCGCCGGGCACGACGCCCGTGCGGCCGGAGACCTCGGGCAGGGTCGGGTACTCCTCGATCGGCATCTTCAGCAGCGTGAACTTGGCCGAGCCGCACTGCACGCGCACGATGCCGTCGGCCTCCTCGACCACGATCTCGCGCTGCGGCAGCCGGCCCGCGATGTCGCTGAGCAGGCGGCCGGAGACGAGCACGGTGCCCTCGGTCTCGACGTCGGCCTGCACGGACGTCGTCGCCGACACCTCGTAGTCGAACGTCGAGAGCGTCACGGTGCCCGCTGTCGCCTCGATGCGCACGCCGGTGAGGATGGGCAGCGTCGAGCGCTGCGGCAGCAGCTTCACCGCGAACGACACGGCCTCTGCGAAGACATCCCGGTGGATGACGAACCTCACGGCGTACTCCTTCGATCCAGCCCGGTCATCATGTCATGCGATCCGGGGTCGCTGCCTCGGCGCCGAGCCGAGCGGCGAGGGTCATCGGGCGGTGGCATGACATCTCTGTCCTCAATGGAGATAACGCGTGTGCGATCTGTGGATGGATGCCAGCATCCTCGTCGTCCCAACGGAACTACACCCTTGTGAGATGTGGAGCGCCTGTGCGTCGATCGAGGCGAGCTGTGCGGAGCCGATCGAATGACAGGAATGCCATTCCACAGCCGACCTCCGACTTGTCCACACCGGATCCGGCGCGTCGCACATCCCTGCCAACACGAAGTCCACACCCACGGATTCGTGTCATTCGTGCGAGCGGGGACGCGCGTGCGGGCGAGGAGTGCTTCGAGGCGCCCAGCGTCGTCGAGCCTCGACGTCGTGGCGGTGGCTCGGGTCTCGTGACGCGTGCTCGCTGGCGCTCGCGCGCTCCTCGACCAGCTGCGACGGGAGCGGCGCCCACCAGCTGGTCGAGGAGCGCAGGCGCGCAGCGCCTTCGCGTCACGAGACCCGAGCCACCGCGAGCACGCCGTGCACCGGCACGCCCCGAGAGAACGCGGGAGGAGGAGAGGAGCCCAGAGCCCCAGCCGCCTCAGCGCGCCGGCGACTGCTTGATGCGCGCGGTGAGCTCCGTCACCTGCGTGTAGACCGAGCGCTTCTCCTTCATGAGCTTCTCGATCTTCTTGTTCGCGTACATCACCGTGGTGTGGTCGCGGTTGCCGAACAGCTGCCCGATCTTCGGCAGCGACAGGCTCGTCATCTCACGGCAGAGGTACATCGCGATCTGCCGCGCGAGCGCGACCGTCTGCGACCGGGACGACCCGTAGAGGTCCTCCTCGGTGAGCTGGAAGTAGCTCGCCGTGTGGGTGATGATGTCGCTCGGCCCGATCGCCACCTCGCTCGACTGCGCGAAGAGGTCCTTCAGCACCGTCTGCGCGAGGTCCATCGTGACAGGCAGGCGGTTGAGGCTCGCGAACGCCGTGACGCGGATGAGGGTGCCCTCGAGCTCGCGGATGTTCGTCGTCACGCGCTCGGCGATCTGCTCGAGGATGTCGTCGGGTGCATCCATGCGCTCGGCGAGCGCCTTCTTGCGCAGGATCGCGATGCGGGTCTCGAGGTCGGGCGCCGTCACGTCGGTGATGAGCCCCCACTCGAAGCGCGACACCATGCGGGCCTCGAAGCCCGTGAGGTGCTTCGGCGCCACGTCCGACGTGATCACGACCTGCTTGTCGTGGTCGTGCAGCGTGTTGAAGGTGTGGAAGAACGCCTCCTGCGTCGACTCCTTGCCCTGCAGGAACTGGATGTCGTCGATGAGGAGGACGTCGACCTCGCGATACCTGGCCTGGAAGGCCTGGCCCTGGTTGTTCGCGATCGAGTTGATGAAGTCATTCGTGAACTCCTCGCTCGACACGTACCGGACGCGGATGCCCGGGTACATGTTCTCGGCGTAGTGGCCGATGGCGTGGAGGAGGTGCGTCTTGCCGAGCCCGGATTCGCCGTAGATGAACAGCGGGTTGTAGGCCTTCGCCGGCGCCTCGGCGACCGCGAGGGCGGCGGCGTGCGCGAACCGGTTGGATCCGCCGATGACGAAGTTGTCGAAGACGTACTTCGGGTTGAGTCGCGACTCGCTCTTGCTCGTGCCGGCGACGGGTCGCATGGCGTCCGTCGGCGCTGAGATCACCTCATGCTGCACGTACGGCGCGGGCGACTCGGGCGTCTCGTCGAGCGCCGCTCCGAGCTCGAGCTCGGGGTTCACGACGATCTTGAACGACGTGATGTCCACAGCGTTCTCCACAAGCGCCTCCGTCACGGGGATGCGGAGGCGCTGCTCGATCATGTCCCGCGTCAGGTCGTTCGGGACGTCGAGGTAGAGGACGGATCCCATGGTGCCCTGGGGCTCGACGAGATCGAGGAATCCCCGGAC